>NZ_JBEYSU010000002.1:0-353174 GCF_040704235.1 Micromonospora sp. NPDC047707 | reverse complement strand
ACCGCCGCGATCTGGCACAACTGGCGCATAAACGCCGACGTCAAACGCTCCCTGACCGCGTACGACCACTGATCCATTCGGAATCACTCGTCTAGGCCGCCGGTGCGACAGCCTCCGCCGCGGGCTTCAGCGGCCGTCGGGACACCGTGCCCGGCGGCCGCTCAGGCCAGTACGGCCAGCCGGGACGCCCAGTCGCCGCCGACCGGCTCCAGGTCCACCACCCGGGTGTCGTCGTCCCGGCGGTCGATCCGGACCCGCAGGTGGGCGTCGACGAGCTGCTCGACCAGGCCCTCCCCCCACTCGACCACGGTCACCGACTCGTCCACCGAGGCGTCCAGGTCCAGGTCGTCGATCTCGGCGCGCGGGTCGGCCGCGTCCCCCACGCGGTACGCGTCCGCGTGCACGAGCGCCACCCGCCCGCCCAGGACCGGGTCGGGGCGGTGCACCCGGGCGATCACGAAGGTCGGCGAGGTGACGTCCCCCCGGACGCCGAGCCCGGCGCCGATGCCCTGGGTGAGCGCCGTCTTGCCGGCGCCGAGCGGACCGGTCAGCAGCAGCAGGTCACCCGCGCGGAGCAGGCCGGCCAGCCGGCGGCCGAACGCGTGCGTGTCCTGCACCGTCGGCAGCGTTACCCTCACGGTGCCTCCCGGTCCGCGACCGCGCGGTTCCGCCGCGCCGCACCCCGCGCGCTCACGGCCCCGCCAGGAAGCGGGTCAGCGCGGAGTTGACCTCGTCGGCGTGCTCCAGCATCACCACGTGCCCGCTGTCGGGGATCTTGACGAACTCGGCGTGCGGCAGTCGCCGGACGATCTCCTCCGAGTGGGTGACCGGGGTGATCATGTCCTTGTCCCCGACGATCACCAGCACCGGCGTGCCGCTGAGCGCGGCGAGCGCCGGAAAGCGCGAGTGGGTGGCGAGCGTCCGCAGGTAGCGGGTGACCGTGTCGGCGGACGTCCGGGAGTTCATCTCCTCCACGTACGACACCAGCGCCGCGCTCGGCCGGCGGGTCCCGAAGCCGTACTTGCGGGTGAGCAGCCAGGCGACGTTGGTGGTGGACTTCCGTGCCCGGTCGATGACCGTGCCGCCGTAGCGGGTGGCGTTGCTCATCATGTAGAGCACCGGCGCGCCCACGCGGCCGAGCAGGGCCGGGGCGACCAGCTTGGTCTCCGCCAGCAGGCCGCCCGAGGTCGCCATCAGCACGGTGCCGACCACCCGGTCGCCGAACAGCTCCGGGAAGAGCTCGGCGAACGCCATGATCGTCATGCCGCCCATCGAGTGGCCGACCAGCACCAGCGGGCCCTCCGGGGCGGTGCGGTCGATCACCGCGCGTAGCGTCCGGCCCAGCGCGGCCAGGTCGTACTCGCCGGTCTCCAGTCGCCCCGACCGGCCGTGGCCGGGCTGGTCGTACGCGACCACGCGGTGCTCGCCCCGCTCGGCGAGCAGCTTGCGCTGGAAGTGGAAGGTGCCCATGTCGAGGCAGAACCCGTGCACCAGCACCACGGTCGGGTTGCCGGGCACCGGCCGGGTCGGCTCGACCACCTCGACGTGGATGTCGGTGCCGTCCGGCATCTCCACGCACAGCGCCTCGTCGTACCGCTGCTCGCCGAAGATTTCCCCGGCGTACGGGTCGGCGGGGTCGGCCTTGAACCGGCGGACGAGGGCGCGCTCGGTCGCGACGCCCGCGGCCAGGCCGGCGGCGGCGACCCCGACGGCGGCCAGCGCGCCGACGGCGGCCCGGGCGGGACCGGACCGGGGCAGCGGGATCCGGGGGCGGGACGACGTCACGGGCGCTCGCCGTCGTAGACGCGGGGCACCCGGCTGCTGCCGAAGCGGGTGACGATCTCGTAGTTGATCGTGCCGACCGCCTCCGCCCAGTCGTCGGCGGTGGGTGCACCGTCGGCGCCGCTGCCGAACAGCGTGGCCACGTCCCCGGCCGCGACCGGGTCGTCGCCGCAGTCGAGCACGAACTGGTCCATGCAGACCCGGCCGGAGATGGTCCGCCGGACGCCGCCGAGCTGGACCGGGCCGCTGTTGGAGGCGTGCCGGGGCACCCCGTCGGCGTACCCGAGCGGCACCACCGCCAGGGTGCTCTCCCGCTCGGTCGTGTAGGTGTGGCCGTACGAGACGCCCGCGCCCGCCGGGACCCGTTTGGTAAGCATGATCCGGGCGCGGGCGGTCATCGCGGGGCGCAGCCCGAAGCCCTCGCCGGTCACCGGGGAGAGCCCGTAGACGGCCAGCCCGGGGCGGACCAGGTCGAAGTGGGTGTCGGGCCGGGTCAGCGTGGCCGCCGAGTTGGCCAGGTGCCGGTAGCGCGGGCGCAGCCCGGCCTTCTCCACCATGCCCAGCCCCTCGTGGAAGACGGCGAGCTGGCGGTCGGTCGTCGGGTGGCCGGGCGAGTCCGCGTACACGAAGTGGCTCCACACGCCGACGACCTCGACCAGGCCGTCGGCCTGAGCCTTCGCGGCGGCGTCCAGCAGGGTCGGCCAGTCGGCGACGGTCGCGCCACCCCGGGACAGGCCGGTGTCGATCTTGAGGTGGAGACGGGCCGGCCGACCGGCGACCCGGCTCGCCTCGATCATCTCGTCGAGCTGGGGCAGGCTGGCCGCACCGAGGTCGACGCCGGCCGTCACCCCCTCGTGCAGCGGCAGCCCCGGAGCGAGCAGCCACGCCAGGACCGGCGCGGTGATCCCCGCCCGGCGCAGGGTGAGGGCCTCGTCGAGGGTGCAGACGCCGAGCCAGTCGGCCCCGGCGTCCAGCGCCGCGCGGGCGGCCGGCACCATGCCGTGGCCGTACCCGTCGCCCTTGACCACCGCCATCAGCTCGGCGGTGGTGCCGGACCGGAGCCGGCTCACGTTCTCGCGGATCGCGTCAAGATCGACGCGTACCTCGGCCTGCCACATGCCCCCAAGCCTACTGAGCTGATCACCGCGGCCTGACCCGCCCACGTCGATCCGGATGTCGCGCATGGCCGGCACCGCACCCGCTCAGGGCAGGCGGGCCAGCACCGGGCGCAGGGCGGCCGCCACGTCGGACGCCGTCACCGGGCCGCCCCGGGCCGCCTCACGGCCGGCCAGCCCGTGCAGGTACGCGGCCGCGGCGGCGGCCCGCTCCGGCGCCAGCCCGGCGGCGAGCAACGAGCCGAGCAGCCCGGCCAGCACGTCCCCCGTGCCCCCGGTGGCCAGCGCCGGCGTGCCGGTCGGGTTCACGTACGCCCGGCCGTCCGGCGTGCCGATCACCGTGCGGTCGCCCTTGAGCAGCACCACCGCGTTCATCCAGGCGGCCAGCCGCAGCGTGGCCGCCACCCGGTCGGCGCCCGGCGTCTCCCCGCAGAGCCGGGTGAACTCCCGGTCGTGCGGGGTGACCACGATCGGCGCGTCCCGCCGCCGCAGCTGCTCGGCGAGCGAACCGTCCACGAGCAGGGTCAGGGCGTCCGCGTCGAGCACGGCGGGAACCGGTGCCGCCAGCACGGCGCGCAGCTCGGCGACGGCGTCCTCGCCGGTGCCGAGCCCCGAGCCGCAGACCCACGCCTGCACCCGGCCGGCGTCGGCGACCCGTCCGGTGGCGATCACCGACGGGTGGTGGTGCAGCACCTCGTCGCGGGCCCCGCCCGCGTACCGGACCATGCCGGTCGGGCCGGCCGACGCTCCGGCGACCGAGAGCACCGCCGCACCCGGGTAGGTGGCGGAGCCGGTGGCCACGCCGACCACGCCCCGGCTGTACTTCTCCGTGGCCGCACCGAGCCGCGGCCACCAGTCGACCACATCCGACCACTCGGTGACCCGGAGTGCCGGGGTGCCGCGCAGCCACGGCTCCAACCCGATGTCGACCAGCTCGACCTGACCGGCCAGTGCCGCGGCGGGGCCCACCACCAGGGCCGGCTTCAACGCGCCGAAGGTCACCGTCACGTCGGCGCGTACGGCGCTCGGCCGGCCGGAGGCGGTGAGCGGCACGTGGCCCGTGTCCACCGCAACCCCGCTGGGCACGTCCACCGCGACCACCGTCGCCGGCGCGCCATCCCGCCCGCAGTGCCGCACCAGGCTCGCCGCGAGCTGGTCCGCCGTCTGCCGGAGGCCGCCGCTGCCGCCGATCCCGACGATGCCGTCGAGCACCAGGTCGACCCGGGCGGGTGGGCGCTCGACCAACCGACCGCCCGCGGCGCGGAACGCCGCCAGGCCGTCGGCGTGCGCCCGGCCGGGGGTCAGCAGCAGGGCCGACACGGCCGCCCCGCGGCGCGCCAGGTGCGCGCCGGCGAGGAGCGTGTCACCGCCGTTGTCCCCCGAACCGACCAGCAGCAGTACGCCGGCGGCGTACACCCCGCCCCGGTCGGCGAGGAGCAACGCGCACCGGCGGGCCAGTCCGGCGGCGGCGCGCTGCATCAGCGTTCCCGGCGCAAGCGTGGCCATCAGACCCGCCTCCGCGGCGCGTACGTCCGCCACCCGCCACACCGGTCTCATCCGACTCCCGTCCCGTACGAGGCGTGCCCGGCACGCCACCGATCAGCGTTCCGCGACCACCATCGCCGAGGCGATGCCACCGTCGTGCGACAGCGAGATGTGCCACCGGTTGACCCCCCGCTCGGCGGCCGCCGCCGCGACGGTGCCGGAGACGGTCAACCAGGGCCGGCCGTCCGGATCCGGCACGATCTCGCAGTCGTGCCAGCTCAACCCGGCCGGCGCGCCGAGTGCCTTGGCCACCGCCTCCTTGGCGGCGAACCGGGCGGCCAGCGACTCGGGCGAGCGCGGGTTGCCGGAGCCGGTGTACCGCTCGGCCTCGGTGAAGAGCCGGTCGGCGAGCAGCGGCGTCCGCGTGAGGGCCCGGGCGAACCGCTCCACGAGGACCACGTCGATGCCGACAGCGACGATCACGGGCCCACCCTACCGGCGCGGGCCGCCGCACATTAGCCGTCGACGCCGCCTGGGGCAACGCCTGTGGACAAGCCGGCGGTACGGCGGCGACCGGTCGTCCACAGGGCACGCGCGGCGGGGCCGGCGAACCCTAACGTTCCGCCCGTCCATGTCGACGACGTCACGGGGGCGACGATGAGCGAGGAGATGTTCAGTGTCCGGCCGGACGCGCTGCGCCGGAGCGCGTCCGGGCTCGCCGACGACGCGTACCGGCTGGCGCACGGGGTGGGCGGCGCGGCCGGGCTGGTGGTGCCGGCGCCGGAGTGGGCCGCCGGGACGGCGCTGGCCGGGTGCGAGGCGGCCGTGCACGCCTGGTTCGGGGAGCTGGGCGCGCGGGTGGCGGCCACCGCGGAGGCGGTCCGCTCGGCGGCCGAGGCGTACGACGCGGTGGACGACCGGGCGGCGGCCCGGCTGGCCGGGGCGCCCCGATGACGGTTCCGGCCGGGCCGGGGTACCGGGAGCTGTGGGCGGCCGACCCGGGGGCGTGGCGGGCGGCCGGAGCGGCCTGGTGCGCCGCCTCCGCGCTGGTCGAGCGCCGCGCGGGGGAGCTGACCGGGAGAGCCGCCGCGCTGCGGGACGCCTGGTCGGGTCAGGCGGCCGGCGCCGCGGCCGCCCGTCTCGGCGGGCTGGGCGGCGAGCTGCTCGCCGGCCGGCCCGGTCTGGTCGAGGCCGACCAGGTGCTGGCCGAGTTCGCCGGCCGGCTCGCCACCGCCAAGGCGCGGCTCGGCACGGCGGTCACGCTGGCCGACCGCTCGGGCGTACGGGTGGACCGGCGCGGCCAGGTCAGCGCCGACCCGTCGCGCCCGGCGACGGCCGGCACCGGCCGGGCGGTCGCGGAGGTGGCCGCCGGGATCGGCGCCGCAGTCGACGCGGCGCGGGCCGCCGACCGCGACGCCGCCGGTCGCCTTGCCGAGCTGGCCGGCGCGGCGGCATCCGGCTGGGTCGGCCCACCCCCGCCCGGCCGGCCCGGGGCCGATTCCACGCCGGCGGCGGTGCGGGCCTGGTGGGCGGGGCTGAGCCCGGCGCAGCGCCGGTGGCTGGTGGCGTACGAGCCGCAGCGGGTCGGCCGCCTCGACGGGGTTCCGGTGGCCGCCCGGGACCAGGCCAACCGGCTCCTGCTCGGGCAGCACCGCGAGGACCTGCTCGCCGAGCGGCGACGGCTGCTCGACCGGGCGCCGCCCGGGCCGCTCCGGCTGGCCGGGCTGCGCCGGGTGGACGCGGCACTCGCCGGGCTGGACGCGTTGGCCGGCCGCCTCGCGGCGCCGGAGGGCCCGCGGGCGTACCTGCTGACGCTGGCCACCCAGGAGGAGGGACGGGCCGTCGTGTCGCTCGGCAACCCCGACCGCAGCGACCAGGTGCTCACGTACGTGCCGGGCATGACGGCCGGCCTGGACGACGTGACCGGTGAGCTGGACCGGGCGGGCCGGGTCCTGTCCCGCTGCACGGCACTCGCCCCGGGCGAGGAGACCGCGGCGGTGCTCTGGCTCGACTACGACGCCCCGGACTTCCTCCACGAGGCCGCGTGGGCGGGGCGGGCGGGCGACGCCGGGCCGGCGCTGCACCGGTTCCAGGAGGGGCTGCGCGCCACCCACAACGGCGAGGACGCCCGGCTGACCGTGCTCGGGCACAGCTACGGGTCACTGGTCGTGGGCAGCACGGCGAGGGACCACGGCCTCGCCGCCGACGCCGTGGTCTTCGTCGGCTCGCCCGGCGTCGGGGTGGACCACGCCCGCGACCTGGGCCTGCCGCCGGGTCAGGTCTGGGCGAGCACCGCCGCGGACGACGTGATCCGGTTGGCGCGCCCCGCGGACGAGCTGCTCCGGCGGCCGCTGCTGGGCACGTCGCCGATCGGCGCGGCGGTCGCGCTGCTCGACGGGCCGGAGCGGGCCCTGTGGTTCGGGCGCGACCCGTCCGACCCGAGCTTCGGCGGGCGTACCTTCCCCAGCGGCCGGTACGGCCACACCGGCTACTGGGAACCCGGCAACCCGGCGCTCGACGGCATGGCGCGGGTGGTCCTCGGCCGGCCGTAGCCCCGGACCTGCGACGGGCCCGCCGGACCGACGGAAGCGGTCGGGCGGGCCCGTCGTCGACTCACTCGACCGTGACGGACTTCGCCAGGTTGCGGGGCTGGTCGACGTCGTGGCCCCGGGCGGCGGCGATCTCCGCCGCGAGCACCTGCAACGGCACGGTCGTGACCAGCGGCGCGAGCAGCGTCGGCGTACGCGGGACGTAGATGAGGTGGTCGGCGTACCGGACCACGGCCTCGTCCCCCTCCTCCGCGATCACGATGGTCCGGGCGCCGCGCGCCCGCACCTCCTGGATGTTGGAGACGACCTTGTCGTGCAGCATGCCCCGGCCGACGGGCGACGGCACGATGCAGATCACCGGCGTGCCCTTGTCGATCAGCGAGATCGGGCCGTGCTTCAGCTCACCGGCGGCGAAGCCCTCGGCGTGCATGTACGCCAGCTCCTTGAGCTTCAGCGCGCCCTCCAGCGCCACCGGGTAGCCCACGTGCCGGCCGATGAACAGCACGGTCGGCTCGGACTTCAGCTCCCGGCCCAGCTCGCGGACCGGCTCGATCCGGTCCAGCAGCTCGCGCAGCTTGCCGGGCATCTCCTGGAGCTGGGCCACCACGGCGCCGACCTCGTCGGCGAACTTGATCCCGCGCACCTGGGCCAGGTGCAGCCCGATCAGGTAACACGCGACGACCTGGGTGAGGAACGCCTTGGTGGACGCGACCGCGATCTCCGGGCCGCCGTGCGTGTACAGCACCGCGTCGGACTCGCGCGGGATGGTGGAGCCGTTGGTGTTGCAGATGGCCAGCACGCGGGCCTTCTGCTCCTTGGCGTGCCGCAACGCCATCAGCGTGTCCATGGTCTCGCCGGACTGCGAGATGACCACGATCAGGGTGGACCGGTCCAGGACCGGGTCGCGGTAGCGGAACTCGCTGGCCAGCTCCACCTCGCAGGGGATGCGGGTCCAGTGCTCGATGGCGTACTTGGCGACCAGGCCGGCGTGGTAGGAGGTGCCGCAGGCCACGATGAAGATCTTGTCGACGTCGCGCAGGTCCTGGTCGCTGAGGCGGACCTCGTCGAGCATGATCTCGCCGGCCTCGGTGAGCCGGCCGAGCAGCGTGTCCGCGATGGCCTGCGGCTGCTCCTCGATCTCCTTGAGCATGAACCAGTCGTAGCCGCCCTTCTCGGCGGCCGACGAGTCCCAGTCGATGTGAAAGTCCTTGCCGGTGGCGGGCTGGCCGGCGAAGTCGGTGATCTCGATGGTGTCGCCGGTGATCAGGACGATCTGGTCCTGACCCAGCTCGATCGCGTCCCGGGTGTGCTCGATGAAGGCGGCGACGTCACTGGCGAGGTAGTTCTCGCCGTCGCCCCGGCCGACGACCAGGGGCGAGTTGCGCCGGGCACCGACCACCGCGCCGGGGATGCCGGCGTCGACGGCGAGCAGGGTGAACGCGCCCTCCAGGCGCTGGCAGACCACGCGCATGCCGGCGGCGAGCAGCTGCGGCCCGTCCGGGTGGCCGGCGGCGCGCAGGTCGGCGAGCGCGGCGGCGAGCAGGTGCGCGGCACACTCGGTGTCGGTGTCGCTGGTGAACTGGACGCCGTCGGCCTCCAGCTCGGCGCGCAGCTTCGCGAAGTTCTCGATGATGCCGTTGTGGATGACGGCGACCCGTCCGTCGGGGGCCAGGTGGGGGTGGGCGTTGCGGTCGGTGGGGCCGCCGTGGGTGGCCCAGCGGGTGTGGCCGATGCCGGTGGTGCCGTCGCCGATGCCGATCGGGCTCGCGGCGCAGGACGCCGGGTCCTCGGCGGCCCGCTCGGACAGCACCTTCTCCAGGTTGGCCAGCTTGCCGGCCTTCTTCTCGGTCAGCAGCTCGTCGTCGCAGACGATGGCGACGCCGGCCGAGTCGTAGCCGCGGTACTCCAGCCGCCGCAGCCCGTCGAGCACGATGCCGAGTGCCGGGCGCGCGCCGGCGTAACCCACGATTCCACACATGGGTGGCAGCCTAACCCAGTTTCGCTCAGCGCGCGTGCTCGGAAGTCCAGTAAACGATCAGCAACTTTGAGCGAAGGGGGCAGGACGCTACGGAGAGTCACGAAACGCCATCAACGGCCACGACGGGTTGAACCGGCACGGCGAGTCCGTAGGCTGGCGGGCGTGACGACCGCCCACGTCGATCCCCTGGTGGCCCGGATGCGCCCGTTCGGGACGACGATCTTCGCCGAGATGTCCGCTCTCGCCGTCCGCACCGGGGCGGTCAACCTCGGCCAGGGCTTTCCGGACACCGACGGGCCGCCGGAGATGCTGGCCGCCGCGGCCGAGGCGCTGCGGACCGGCCAGAACCAGTACCCGCCGGGTCCGGGGACCCCCGCGCTGCGCGCCGCCGTCGCGGCCCACCAGCGCCGCTTCTGGGGGCTGGAGTACGACCCGGACGGCGAGATCGTGGTGACCGCGGGCGCCACCGAGGCGATCGCGGCGGCAATCCTCGGCCTCTGCGAGCCGGGTGACGAGGTGGTCTGCTTCGAGCCGTACTACGACTCGTACGCCGCCTCGATCGCCCTGGCCGGGGCGGTCCGGCGGCCGGTCACGCTGCGTCCCGGCGCCGACGGCCGGTACGCCTTCGATCCCGACGCGCTGCGTGCCGCGTTCGGGCCCCGCACCCGGCTGGTTTTGCTGAACTCGCCGCACAACCCGACCGGCAAGGTCTTCACCGCCGACGAACTTGCCCTGGTCGCCGAACTGTGCCGCGAGCACGACGCGTACGCGGTCACCGACGAGGTGTACGAACACCTGGTCTTCACCGACGCCGCCTCGGCGCACGTACCCCTCGCCACGCTGCCGGGGATGCGCGACCGCACCCTGCGGATCTCCTCGGCCGGCAAGACGTTCTCCTGCACCGGCTGGAAGGTCGGCTGGGCGAGCGGCCCGGCCGCGCTCGTGTCGGCGGCACTGCGGGTCAAGCAGTTCCTGACCTTCGTCAACGCCGCGCCGCTGCAACCCGCGGTCACGGTGGCGCTGGGCCTCGGCGACGACTACTTCACCGCGTTCCGGGACGGGATGCAGGCCCGCCGCGACCAGTTGGTCGCCGGCCTCACCGATGCCGGGTTCGAGGTGCTCGCGCCGGAGGGCACGTACTTCGTCACCGCCGACGTCACCCCGCTCGGCGGCCGGGACGGGGTGGAGTTCTGCCGGTCACTGCCGGAGCGTTGCGGTGTGGTGGCCGTACCGACCCAGGTCTTCTACGACGACCCGGAGGCCGGCCGGCGGCTGATCCGGTTCGCCTTCTGCAAACGTCCGGAGGTGCTGACCGAGGCGGTCACCCGGCTCCGCCGGCTCGGGACGGCACGGTGAGCGGCCAGCAGGCCGAACGGCTCCGGCGGTTGGCCGCGCTGCGGGGCTGCGACGTGGTCCTGTCCGGAGCGCGTCCGGCGACCGTCGGCGAGCGGCTGGACGCGATGCGGGCCGCGCTGCCCGAGGACACCCTCCCCGACGTGTACGGCGAGGGCGGCGTGGTCGAGCACGTCGAGCACCGGATCGCCGACCTGCTCGGTGCCGAGACCGCCGTCCTCTTCCCCACCGGCACCATGGCGCAGCAGGTCGCCCTCCGCCACGGCGCCGAGGTGACCGGCCGGGACGCGGTCGCCCTGCACCCGCTCAGCCACCCCCTGGTCCACGAACGGGACGCGTACGCGGTGCTCACCGGCCTGCGTGCCGCCCGCACCCCGGACGGCGCCCGGTTCCCGACCGCCGAGGAGGTCACCGACCTCGGCGAGCCGTTCGGCACGCTGCTCCTCGAACTCCCGCTGCGGGACGCCGGGTTCCTGCTTCCCACCTGGAACGAGCTGGTGGCGGTGGTCGACGCGGGCCGCGCCCGGGGCGCCCGGGTGCACGTCGACGGCGCCCGGCTGTGGGAGTCGACCGTGCACCTCGGGCGGCCCGCCCCGGCGGTCACCGCCCTGGTCGACAGCGTGTACGTCTCGCTCTACAAGTCCCTCGGCGGTGTCTCCGGGGCGGTGCTGGCCGGCGATCCGGAGCTGACCGGGTACGCCCGCGCCTGGCGGCACCGCTATGGCGGGACGGTCTTCCAGCAGTGGCCGGCGGCACTGGCCGCGCTGCACGGGCTCGACCACGAACTTCCCCGCCTGCCCGGCTACGTGGCCCACGCCCGGCTGGTCGCCGAGACGCTCGCCACGATTCCCGGGGCCCGGGTCTTCCCCGCGCCACCGCACACCCACCAGTTCCGGTTCTGGCTGCCCTACCCCGCCGACGCGCTCAACGACGCCGCCCTCACGCTCGCGGAGGAGGAGAAGGCCTGGTTCGTGGGCCAGTGGCGGGACACCGACGTCCCCGGGCTGGCGCTGGCCGAGGTGACGGTGGCCGACCCCGCCCTGGAGCTGGACGCCGACCAGATCAGCGACCTGGCCGCCCGCTTCCTGCACCGCGTGCCGACCAACTGACCGCGGCCCCTGTTCCGCCGGGCGGGTGCACACCGCGGCCCTGCTCCGCCGGGTACATGCACTCCGCGGCCCTTTGGACCTGATGTCGTGGATGAATCAGCCCGGACTCGCCGACATGATGTCGCGGGCGAGTCAGCTCCAAAGCCTCCGTGCGCCGCACGCCCGTGCGCCGTGACGACATCGCGGTAGTGGGCCACGGCCCGCGCGCTGTCAGCGACGCCCGAGCGCTATCGGCCCAGCCGCCGGCGTTGTCGGCGACGGGCCGAGCGCTATCGGCACAGCCCCCGGCGTTGTCGGCGACGGGCCGAGCGCTATCGGCACAGCCCCCGGCGTTGTCAGCCACGGGCCGAGCGCCCTAGCGACGGCGCCGGACGTGGGCGACCGCCGGGCGCCGCAGCGACGGCACCCGGCGTCGGAATGGGCCGGCAGGGGTCGGTCAGGCGACCGGACTGGCGGTGCGGACCTGCTCGGCGATCCGCTCGGCCACCGAACGGGCGGTCGCCTCGGTGCCGGCCTCGACCATGACCCGGACCAGCGGCTCGGTGCCGGAGGGGCGCAGCAGCACCCGACCGGTCTCGCCCAGCTCGGCCTCGGCCCGCTCGACCTCGGCCCGGACGGCCGGCGCCGCGGCACCGACGGTGCGGTCGCCGACCGGCACGTTGATCAGCACCTGCGGCAGCCGGGTGACCACAGCGGCCAGCTCGGCCAGGGACTTCCCGGTCGCCGCCATGCGCGACATGAGGTGCAGGCCGGTCAGCACGCCGTCGCCGGTGGTCGCGTACGCGGGCATGACGATGTGCCCGCTCTGCTCGCCGCCCAGCGCCAGGCCGGACGCGCGCAGCTCCTCCAGCACGTACCGGTCGCCGACCTTGGTCTCGACCAGCCGGATGCCCTCCCGGGACATGGCCAGGCGCAGGCCGAGGTTGCTCATCACCGTGGCGACCAGCGTGTCGCCGGTGAGGGTACCGGCCTCCCGCATGGCCAGCGCCAGGATCGCCATCAGCTGGTCGCCGTCGACCTCGTCGCCGTCGGCGGTCACCGCGACGCACCGGTCGGCGTCGCCGTCGTGGGCGATGCCCAGGTGCGCGCCGTGCTCGACGACGGCCTGGCGCAGCGCCTCGATGTGGTTCGAGCCGCACTCGTCGTTGATGTTGAGGCCGTCGGGCTCGGCGTGGATCGCGATCACCTCGGCGCCGGCCTCCTGGTACGCCGCCGGGGCCACCTCGGCGGCGGCGCCGTTGGCGCAGTCCACCACGACCTTGATCCCGTCGAGCCGGTGCGGGACGGTGCCCACCAGGTGCTGCACGTAGTGGTCGGCGCCGTCGAGCAGGTCGTGGACCCGGCCCACGCCCGCGCCGATCGGGCGCTCCCAGGCGGTGGTCGCGTTCGCCTGGACGGCCGCCTCGATCCGCATCTCGATCTCGTCCGGCAGTTTGTGCCCGCCGGCGGCGAACAGCTTGATGCCGTTGTCCGGCATCGGGTTGTGCGACGCGGAGAGCATCACGCCGAGGTCGGCCTTGGCCTCGGCGGTGAGGAACGCCACCGCCGGGGTCGGCAGCACGCCGACCCGGACGACGTTCGCACCGGCGCTGGTGAGGCCGGCCACCACGGCGGCTTCGAGCATCTCGCCGCTGGCCCGCGTGTCGCGGCCGACGACGGCCAGCGGGGGATGGCTCTTGTCCGACTCGGCGAGAGTGTGCGCGGCGGCCACCGCCACCGCGAGCGCCAACTCGGGCGTGAGATCCGCGTTCGCCCGCCCGCGTACGCCGTCAGTGCCGAACAACCGGCCCATACCCGCCAACCTCCGATGGAACTGCCGATGATGGAGAACGGAACGGCCGGGCCACCTCCCGTCGTGGGGGAGGCGGTCCGGCCGTCCGTCAGAAGTACAACGTGCAGCTGATGGTCAGCGCTTCGAGTACTGGGGAGCCTTGCGGGCCTTCTTGAGGCCGTACTTCTTGCTCTCCTTGACCCGCGCGTCCCGGGTCAGGAAGCCGGCCTTCTTCAGCGCGGGACGGTCGTCCGGCTCGCTGACGATCAGGGCCCGGGCGATGGCCAGCCGCAGCGCACCGGCCTGGCCGGTGGTGCCGCCACCCCGCAGGTTCGCGATGACGTCGAACGCCTCGGCCTTCTCGGCGGTGACCAGCGGGTCCTTGATGAGCTGCTGGTGCACCTTGCTCGGGAAGTAGGCCTCGAGGTCCCGGCCGTTGCAGGTGATCTTGCCGGAGCCCGGCACGATGCGGACCCGGACGATGGCCTCCTTGCGGCGGCCCACGGTCTGGATCGGCCGGTCACCACGGGGCGCGCGGGCGACGGGCGCCGGCGCCTCGGTGGCCTCGGGGGCGACCTCGGTGGCGGTGATGTCGGTCATGCTGCTTCCTTCGCCCGCGCTCACTGCGCGATCTGCTTGATCTCGAACGGCACCGGCGACTGCGCGCCGTGCGGGTGCTCGGCACCGGCGTAGACCTTCAGCTTCTTGATGAGCTTACGGCCGAGCTTGTTGTGCGGGAGCATCCCCTTCACGGCCAGCTCGATGGCCCGCTCGGGACGCTTGGTCAGCAGCTCGTCGTAGCCGACCTGCTTCAGGCCACCCGGGTAGCCGGAGTGACGGTAGGCGATCTTCTGCTGCCGCTTGTTGCCGGTCAGCGCGACCTTGCCCGCGTTCACGATGACGACGAAGTCGCCCGTGTCGACGTGCGGCGCGAAAGTCGGCTTGTGCTTGCCGCGCAGCAGCGTGGCGGCGTGGGTGGCCAGGCGGCCCAGCACGACATCAGAGGCGTCGATGACGTGCCACTGACGCTCGATCTCACCCGGCTTCGGGCTGTACGTACGCACAGGTCTACCTTGTCTCGTCGTCGGTCTGGGGTCGCGCGCCGGGTGACCAGGCGCGCACGAACGACCAAGCGTACCTCAGGTGGCACGCCTCTAGATGTCGCACAACAGCAGGTAACGATACCCAACGCCGTGTGGGCCGGTCAAAACGGGGGTCCGGCGCGCACGCCGGACCCCCGCGGGGATGAGCGGACTCACACTCGGGCACGCGCCATCCGCGCTCCCGGCCGCAGGTACGCCGCCCAGGTCACCACGATCATCACCAGGAAGAACCCGACATAGAACCGCAGAGCCGGCTGGATGCCCCCGTAGGTCGACTTCGCCCAGGCATAGCAGATCGGCACGAGGAACCCACCGAACGCGCCGACCGAGGAGATGATCCCCAGCGCCCCGGCCGCCTGGCGGCGCATCGCCAGCATGATCTCCGGCGTGCCGCCCAGGTCCTCCCCCTTCACCTGGAAGATTCGGGAGATCATCCGGTAGGTCGAGCCGTTGCCGATGCCGGTCGCCACGAACAGCAGCATGAACGCCAGGAAGAAGACGCCCAGCCGGCGCTCCTGCACCGACCACAACGCCAGGTACGCCCCGCCGGCCATCAGGACGAAGCTGGCCACGGTGATGCGCGCGCCGCCGATCACGTCGGAGAGGCGGCCGCCGAACGGCCGGCAGATCGAACCCACCGCCGCGCCCAGGAACGCCCAGCTCAGCGCGATGTCCGGCCGACCGAACACGCCGTTGAGCAGGGTCGGGAAGGCCGCCGAGTAGCCGATGAACGAGCCGAAGGTGCCGATGTACAGGAACGACATGACCCAGGTGTCCCGGTGCCGCAGCGACGACCAGACCGGCCGGACGTCCGCCTTGGCCTCGACCAGGTTGTCCATGAACAGGTACGCGCAGACCGCCGCGATCACCGCGAGCGGGATGTACATCAGACCGGCCCGGGCCAGCGCGAGCCCGCCACCGAGCACGATCACCTGGGGCACCAGGAACTGCACCACCGCGACGCCGATGTTGCCGCCGGCCGCGTTCAGGCCGAGCGCCCAGCCCTTCTCGCGTTCCGGATAGAAGAACGAGATGTTCGCCATGCTGGAGGCGAAGTTGCCGCCGCCGAAGCCGGCCGTGGCGGCGATCAGCAGCAGCGGCACGAACCCGATCTCGGGATGCTGGACCGCCCAGGCCAGGCCCGCGCACGGGATGATCAGCAGCAGGGCCGAGACGATGGTCCAGTTGCGGCCGCCGAAGACCGGCACCGCGAACGTGTACGGCAGCCGCAGCAGCGCGCCGACACCGCTGGGCACGGCGGTCAGCCAGAGCGCCTGGCTGGTGGTCAACGTCCAGCCGACGTCGTCGAGCCGGACGACGACGATGCTCCAGAGCAACCAGACGGAGAAGCCGATGTGCTCGGCGAAGATCGAGTAGATGAGGTTGCGCCGGGCGATCCCCCGGCCGACGGTCCGCCAGAAGTGGCCGTCCTCCGGGGCCCAGTGCCCGATCCACCGGCCCGGCCGGCGTTGCAGGTCGATCTCCTCCGCTGTCGTCTCGGGCACGCTCGTCGTCGTCATCAGGCGCTCCTTCCGGCCGGTCCATGTCGTGGCTCGCACGACCCACCGGTCCGGCCGGTGTCGAGCGATCCTGGCCGAAAGCTAGATAGCCGCCGTTACCGGAGCGTTTCGTCGACGAGGTCGGGCAGGCAACGGTGATCGCACCGGGCCGGATGACCGTCCGTGAGAAAGAGAGCGCGTCAGAGCTGCTGCAGGATGCGCAGCGCGCGGCCGACCCGTTGCATGGTCTCCGCGTCGGCGACGTCCACGCACTCGGTGAACCACTTCTTCATCGGGGAGGAGAGCCGGTCGGGCATCACCACCCGGTCCCCCATCTCGACGGCCAGGGGCGAGTCGCGCAGCAGCGCGGTCTCGACGACCTCCGCCACGATCACGATCGGCACCGCGGTCGAGTTGTACACGTCGGAACTGATGACCAGCCCCAGTCGTTCACGGGCGCCGGAGATGCGCCAGACCTCACCCCTACGCAGCACGCGGACGCCCGCCGAAGAGCAGGTCGTCGACCATGCCCACCTCGCGATCGTCGGCGAGGGCGGCGGACTCCAGGTCGATCCCGGCCCGGCCGACGGCGGCGGCGTGCGCCGAGAAGACCTCGCGCAGCGCCTTCTCCCGGGCGGCCTGGTCCATCCAGGCGGACAGGGACAGGCCCTCGCGCTTGGCGAACCGCCGGGCCTCCTCGATCGTCTCGTCCGAGAACGACAGGGTCACCTTGGCAGTCATGCCGACCAGATTACCCAGCGGTGTGACCGGCAGTCATCCCTCGTGACGCCGGTCGACAAACCGGTCAGACCGGACTCACGGTCAACCCGGCACCCGGCCGCCGAACACCGCGAACCGCCACGCCTTGAAGAAGCAGTCCACGTCGACCAGGCCCGCCTCGACCAGCCAGTCGCACTGGGCGGCGACCGGCGCCGGCCGGTCGTACGCCATCCGCTCCCGCGCGGCGGCGATCTCCGTGTCGCCCGAGCCGAGCGCGGTGGCCTGGGCGACCCACACCTCGTCGTAGCGCCGGTCCAGCTCCCGTGTCGGGCCGGCGACCTGCTCGGCGTTGACGAACACGCCACCGGGGACGAGCACCGCGGCGGCCCGCCGGTACAGCGCCCGCTTGTCGGCGTCGTCCAGGTGATGGATCGCGAGCGCGCTGACCACGGCGTCGTACCGGCCCGCCGGGAGCGGGTCAACCAGGTCGGCGTGGACCGTGCGGTGCGGCACGCCGGCGGCCCGCAGATGGTCCGCGGCGACCGCCAGCATCGCCGGCGCGGCGTCCACGACGGTCACCCGCACCCCCGGCACGGCGGCGGCGACCAGCAGGGAGAGCAGCCCGGTGCCGGCGCCCAGGTCCAGCACCTCGGGGGTACGCCCCACCGCGAGCGCGGCCCGCAACGGCGGCGCGGCCACCTCGACCGCCGTTGCGTAGAACTGGTCGAAGCAGGGCACCAACCGGCGGCGGGCCTCGTCGTACCGGCCCGCCACGGCGTCGAACGCCTCCGCCACACCCATCCCGGCCTCCCAATATTCAGGACATTTTTCCCACATTGTAGACCGGTCCGACCAGCGTGCTGCCCCGGTGCGGTGTGAGCCGCTCTTGACAGGACCGAAACAAACGGGACCCGGACCGGAAACCCCTCGGCGGCACGCTTCTCGGGCATGACAGACGGTGCGCGACCTGCGACTGCACCGGGGCCCCCGCCCCGGGAGGCGGCGACGCACTGCCCGTACTGCGCCCTGCAGTGCGGCATGACGCTGCGGGAGGAGAACGACCGGGTGGCGGTGCTGCCCCGGCAGTTCCCCACCAACCGGGGCGGTCTCTGCCAGAAGGGCTGGACCGCCGCCGAACTGCTCGACCACCCCGATCGGCTCACCAGTCCCCTGCTGCGTGACCCGGCCAGCGGCGAACTACGCCCGGCGACCTGGGACGCCGCCCTCGACCGGGTCGCCGAGGGAATCCGAGGCGTCCAGTCCGGACACGGCCGCGACGCGGTCGCCGTCTTCGGCGGCGGCGGACTCACCAACGAGAAGGCGTACGCGCTGGGCAAATTCGCCCGGGTGGCGCTGCGGACCCGGCACATCGACTACAACGGCCGGTTCTGCATGTCCTCGGCGGCGGCGGCCGGCATGCGCGCGTTCGGCGTCGACCGGGGCCTGCCGTTCCCGCTGTCCGACCTGGGCCGGGCCGACACCCTCCTGCTGGTCGGCGCGAACCCGGCCGAGACGATGCCCCCGCTGGTGCGCTGGCTGACCGAGCAACGCCAGCGCGGCGGGAAGCTGATCGTGGTCGACCCCCGGGTCACCGCCACCGCCCGCCTGGCCGATCTGCACCTGCAACCGCTGCCCGGCACCGACCTGGCGGTGGCGAGCGCGCTGCTGCACATCGCCGTGACCGAGGGCCTGGTCGACAAGGACTACATCGCCGCCCGGACCACCGGCTTCGAGGAGGTCCGCCGGGCCGTGGCCGCGTGGTGGCCGGCGCGCGCCGAGGCGCTCTCCGGGGTGCCGGTGGCGGATCTGGAGGCGACCGCCCGGGCACTGGGCACCGGCGAGCGGGTGGTCATCCTGACCGCGCGCGGCGCCGAGCAGCACGCCAAGGGCGTGGACACCGTCACCGGGTACGTCAACCTCGCGCTCGCCCTCGGCCTGCCGGGCCGGCCCGGCTCCGGGTACGGCTGCCTCACCGGGCAGGGCAACGGGCAGGGCGGCCGGGAGCACGGGCAGAAGGCCGACCAACTCCCCGGGTACCGCCGCATCGACGACCCGGCCGCCCGCGCACACGTTGCCGGGGTGTGGGGCGTACCGGCCGACGACCTGCCCGGGCCCGGGGTGCCCGCGTACCGGCTGCTCGACTCGCTCGGCACCCCGGACGGGCCGAAGGCGCTGCTCGTCTTCGGCTCCAACCCGGTGGTCTCCGCGCCCCGGGCGACCCGGATCGAGGGCCGGCTGCGGGACCTCGACCTGCTGGTGGTGGCCGACTTCCTGCTCTCCGAGACGGCCGCCCTCGCCGACGTGGTGCTGCCGACGGCGCAGTGGGCCGAGGAGGACGGCACGATGACCAATCTGGAGGGCCGGGTGCTGCGCCGCCGCGCGCTGCGGGAGCCACCGCCCGGCGTCCGCACCGACCTGGCGATCCTCGCCGACCTCACCGCCCGCCTCGCCCAGGTGCAAGGAAGGGACCCTTCACAGTCACCAGGCGTTAACAAGGGGCCCTTCCTTCCGGCCGAGCCGGCGGCGGTGTTCGCGGAGCTGCGGCGGGCATCGGCCGGCGGGATCGCCGACTACGCCGGCATCACCTGGGAGCGGATCGACACGCACGACGGCGCGTACTGGCCCTGCCCGGACCCCGACGGGCCGGACACGCCCCGGCTCTTCGCCGAGCGCTTCCCGACCCCGGACGGACGGGCCCGGTTCCACGCGGTCGAGCACCGGCCCGCCGCCGAGGAGGTCAGCGCGGCCTACCCGCTGCACTTCACCACCGGCCGGGTGCTCGCCCAGTACCAGTCGGGCACCCAGACGCGGCGGGTGCCGGCGCTGAACCGGGCCGCTCCGGAGGCCTTCGTGGAGCTGCACCCGGACCTGGCCGGGCGGCTCGGGGTGACCGACGGCGAGCCGGTCCGGGTGGTCTCCCGCCGGGGCGAGATGGTCGCGCCGGCCCGGCTCAGCACGGCGATCCGACCGGACACCGTCTTCGCGCCCTTCCACTGGGGCGGCGCGGCCCGCGCCAACTCGGTCACCAACGACGCCGTCGACCCGGTCTCCGGGATGCCGGAGTTCAAGATCTGCGCCGTGCGAGTCGAGAGGGTGGAGACGCCGTGACCGAACGGATCGTGATCGTCGGGAACGGGATGGCCGGAGCCCGACTCGCGAGCGAACTGCACGCACGCGACGGGGACCGGAAGGTCACCGTGCTCGGGGCGGAGCCGCACCGGGCGTACAACCGGATCATGCTGTCCACGCTGCTGGCGGGGAAGATCGGCGAGCCGGACGTGGAGCTGGCCGAGGTCGCCGGGCAGGGCGTCGACCTGCGAACCGCGGTGACCGTCACGGCGATCGACCGGGCGGACCGCGCGGTCCGGACCAAGGACGGCGACCGGATCCCGTACGACCACCTCGTGCTCGCCACCGGCAGCCGGGCCATCGTGCCGCCGCTGCCCGGACTGGACGGCCCGGAACTGCCCGAGCGGGTGGTGCCGTTCCGCACCCTGGACGACTGCCGACGGATCCTCGCCGTCGCCGCCGGGGCACGCCGCGTCCTCGTGCTCGGCGGCGGGCTGCTCGGGCTGGAGGCGGCCCGCGGGCTCGCCGCCCGGGGACTCGACGTGGCCGTGGTGCACCCCGTGCCGTACCTGATGGAGCGCCAGCTCGACCCGGCCGGCGCCGCGGTGCTCGCGCGGACCCTCGCCGGTCTGGGCGTCACCACCCACCTGTCGGTCCCGGCCACCGCCGTGGCGGCCGACGCCCACGGCGTACGCCTCGACCTCGCCGACGGCCGGTCGCTCGACGCCGACCTGCTGGTGCTCTCCTGCGGGGTGCGCCCCGACACGGCGCTCGCCGCGACGGCCGGGCTGGCGGTCGAGCGGGGTGTGCTCGTGGACGACCGGCTGCGCACCAGCGACCGGTGCGTCTCGGCGATCGGCGACTGCGCCCAGCACGACGGCGCGCTGACCGGCCTGGTCGCCCCGGCGTGGGCGCAGGCGCGCGTGCTGGCGCAGGTGCTCACCGGCGAGGACCCGCTGGCCCGCTACCGGCCGAGGCCGGTGGTGACCCGGCTCAAGGCGGCCGGCATCGACCTGGCCGCGATGGGCGACCCGGCCGGCGACGGGCCCGGTGAGGAGCTGACCTTCACCGACCCGGCCCGGGGCACGTACGCCCGGCTGCGCATCCACGACGAGCGGCTGACCGCCGCGATCCTGCTCGGCGACAACCCGGCGGTCGGCACGGTCATCCAACTCTTCGACCGGGGGCAGCCGGTCCCCGCGGACCGGCGGTCCCTGCTGCTCGGCCGGGCGTTCGGCGCGGCACCGGCCGAGCCGGCCGCGACGCCGGCGCTGATGCCGGACGCGGTGACGGTCTGTCAGTGCAACAACGTCAGCAAGGGGGCGCTGGTGAGCTGCTGGCGTTCCGGGGCCCGGACGGTCGACGCCGTGGTGGCGGGGACCCGTGCCGGTACGGGCTGCGGCGGCTGCCGGGACGCGGTCGCCGGGATCGTCGAATGGCTGTCCAGCGTGGACTCGGTGGAGGTGGCGCGATGAACGGCGGCAGGGTGCTGGTCGTCGGCAACGGCATGGTCGGGCAGCGGTTCGTGGACGCGTTGCGCGCCCGGGACACGGCCGGTCGCTGGCGGGTGACGGTGCTCGCCGAGGAGACCCGGCCGGCGTACGACCGGGTGCGGCTCTCGGCGTTCTTCGACGGGGTGGGCGAGGACGAACTGAACCTGCACACCCCCGACGACGGCATCGAGTTGCGGCTCGGCGAGCCGGTCACGGCGATCGACCGGGCCCGGCGCGTGGTCACGACGGCGGCCGGGGAGTACCCGTACGACGCGCTGGTGCTGGCCACCGGGTCGTACGCCTTCGTCCCGCCGGTCGAGGGGACGGACCTGCCGGGGGTCTTCGTGTACCGCACGCTGGACGACCTGGCGGCGATCCGCGAGCACGCGCACGGCCGGCGCACCGGCGCCGTGATCGGGGGCGGCCTGCTCGGTCTGGAGGCGGCGAACGCGCTCCGGCTGCTGGGGCTCGCCACCAGCGTGGTGGAGTTCGCGCCGCGGCTGATGCCGGTGCAGGTGGACACCGCCGGCGGCGCGATGCTCCGCCGGTACGTCGAGGAGCTGGACGTGACCTGCCACCTCGGGGTCGCCACCAGCGCCCTGCGCCCCGGCCCGGACGGGTCGGTGGCCGCGCTGGAGCTGAGCGACGGCGGCCGGGTCGACGCCGACCTCGTCGTCGTCGCGGCCGGCATCCGGCCGCGCGACGAGCTGGCCCGGGCCGCCGGCCTGCCGCTCGGGCCCCGGGGCGGGGTGCTCGTCGACGACACGTGCCGGACGGTGGACGAGCGGATCTGGGCGGTCGGCGAGTGCGCGGCGGTCGACGGGACCTGCCACGGCCTGGTCGCGCCGGGTTACGCGATGGCCGAGGTGGTCGCGGACCGGCTGGTCGGTGGCGCGGCGACCTTCCCGGGCGCGGACACCGCGACCAAGCTCAAGCTGCTCGGGGTGGACGTCGCCTCGTTCGGTGACGCGCACGGCACCACCGAGGGCTGCCTCGACGTGACGTTCACCGACCCGGCCACCCGGGTGTACGCGAAGCTGGTCCTCTCCGACGACGCGAGCACGCTGCTCGGCGGGGTGCTGGTCGGCGACGCCGGCGCGTACCCGACGCTGCGGGCGAGTGTGGGCGGCCCGCTGCCCGGCCCGCCGCTGGCGCTGCTCGCGCCGGCCGGGGGCGGCGCCGGGGCGACGACGCTGCCGGGTTCCGCGCAGGTCTGCTCCTGCAACGCGGTGACCCGCGACGACATCGACGCGGCGATCGCGGGTGGCGCCGCCGACGTGCCGGCGCTCAAGGCGTGCACCCGGGCCGGCACCAGCTGCGGCTCGTGCGTACCGATGCTCAAGCAGCTCCTCGACGCCGCCGGGGTGAAGCAGTCCACGGCACTCTGCGAGCACTTCGACGCGAGCCGGCAGGAGCTGTTCGACATCGTCCGGGTACGCGGCATCCGTACCTTCTCCCGGCTGATCGCCGAACACGGCCGGGGGCGTGGCTGTGACATCTGCAAGCCGGCGGTGGCGTCGATCCTCGCCTCCCTCGGCAGCGGGCACATCCTCGACGGGGAGCAGGCGTCGCTCCAGGACACCAACGACCACTTCCTGGCCAACCTGCAACGCGACGGCAGCTACTCGGTGGTGCCACGGATCCCCGGCGGCGAGATCACCCCGGAGAAGCTGATCGTGATCGGCGAGGTGGCCCGGGACTTCCAGCTCTACACGAAGATCACCGGTGGGCAGCGGATCGACCTGTTCGGCGCGCGGGTCGAGCAGCTGCCGCAGATCTGGCGGCGGCTGGTCGACGCCGGCTTCGAGTCCGGCCACGCGTACGGCAAGGCGCTGCGCACGGTGAAGTCGTGCGTCGGGTCGACCTGGTGCCGGTACGGGGTGCAGGACTCGGTCGGACTGGCCATCGCGCTGGAGCTGCGCTACCGGGGTCTGCGCGCCCCACACAAGATCAAGTCTGCGGTGTCCGGCTGTGCCCGGGAGTGCGCCGAGGCCCGCAGCAAGGACTTCGGCATCATCGCCACCGAGACCGGATGGAACCTCTACGTCGGCGGCAACGGCGGTTTCCGGCCCCGGCACGCCGACCTGTTCGCCAGTGACCTCACCACGGCCGAGCTCGTCACCCTGATCGACCGGTTCCTCATGTTCTACATCCGCACGGCGGACCGGCTGCAACGCACCGCCGCCTGGATCGAGGCGATGGACGGCGGGCTGGACCACCTCCGCGCGGTCATCGTCGACGACTCCCTCGGCGTCTGCGCCGAACTGGACGAGGCGATGGCCCGGCACGTCGCGTCGTACTCGGACGAGTGGCGGGACGTCCTCGACGACCCCGTACGGCTGCGCCGGTTCGCCTCCTTCGTCAACGCGCCCGACGTGCCCGATCCCTCGATCCGGTTCACCTCGGAACGCGGCCAACCGGTGCCCGCTCCCGCCGCGGTGGCCGGCGAGCGGCAGCCGGTGGCGCTCGGGATGCCGGAGGTGCGGCGATGAGCACGGCGACGAGCACGGCGACGAGCACCTGGACCGCGGTCTGCCCGCTGGACCGCCTGGACCCGGACCGGGGCGTGGCGGCACTGGTCGACGGCGTGCAGATCGCGCTGTTCCGCACCCCCGACGGCCTGTTCGCCATCGACAACCTCGACCCGGTCTCCGGGGCGTACGTACTCTCCCGCGGGATCGTCGGCAGCCGGGGTGGCGTGCCGACGGTGGCGTCCCCGCTGCACAAGCAGGTGTACGACCTGAGTACCGGGCGCTGCCTGGACCTGCCCGGGGTCACCGTCCGGTCGCACGAGGTGCGCTGCCGCGACGGCCTGGTCGAGGTGCGGCTGAGAGGTGGTGGGTGAATGCGCGACGAACTGGCCGGCTTCACCATCGGGGTGACCGCCGACCGGCGACGGGACGAACTGGCGGCGCTGCTCCAGCGGCGGGGTGCGCGGGTGGTCCTCGCCCCCGCCCTGCGGATCGTCCCGCTGGCCGACGACACCGAGCTGCGCGAGGCGACCCGGGCCTGCCTGGACCGGCCGCCGGACATCCTGATGGCCAACACCGGCATCGGAATGCGCGGCTGGCTGGAGGCGGCCGAGGGCTGGGGGCTGGCCGAGCCGCTGCGGTCGGTCCTCGGCGAGGCGTACGTGGTGGCACGCGGCCCCAAGGCGCGCGGCGCGATCCGCGCCGCCGGCCTGCACGACCAGTGGTCCCCGGCCTCGGAGAGCTGTGACGAGGTGGTCGACCACCTGCGCCGGCGCGGCGTGGCGGGGCAGGTGATCGCCATGCAGCTGCACGGCGAGCGGCAGCCCGAGTGCACGATGGCGCTGGAGGCCGCCGGGGCGACCGTGATCGAGGTTCCGGTCTACCGCTGGGCGCCGCCCACCGACCCGGCGCCGCTGCACCGGCTGATCGACCTGGTCGCCGGCCGGCTCGTCGACGCGGTGACGTTCACCTCCGCTCCGGCCGCCGAGGCGCTGCTCCGCGCCGCCGGGGACCGCACCGACGCGGTGCTCGACGCCTTCCGCGGCGACGTGCTGGCCAGTTGCGTGGGCGCGGTGACCGCGGAGCCGTTCCTGCGACGCGGGGTCCCGGTCAGCGCGCCGCACCGGGCGCGGCTCGGTGCCCTGGTCCGAACCATCGTCGACGAACTGCCCCAGCGTACGGTCACCCTGAAGGCCGCCGGCCACCTGCTCACCCTGCGCGGGCACGCGGCCCTGGTCGACGGGGACCTGCGCCCGCTGGCGCCGGCCCCGATGGCGGTGCTGCGGGCGCTGGCGGCCGCCCCGGGGCGCGTCCTGTCCCGGACCGCCCTGCTGCGGACGCTGCCGCGCGGCGCGGACGAGCACGCGGTGGAGATGGCGGTGGCGCGACTCCGCGCCGGCCTGAAGGCCCCAAGGGTCGTCCAGACGGTAGTGAAACGGGGCTACCGCCTCCGCGTGGACTGACGTGAAAGGAAGGGCCCCCTCTTAACGCCTGCGGTAGAGGAAGGGGCCCCTCTTAACACCACCGCTGGCCGGCGGCCCGGGCCGCCGGGCCGGGCCGTCAGCCGACCGGGGCCGGGTAGCCCCGGTCGTGCTCGGCCTGCAGGCGCGTCATGGCGTGCTCGACGACGGTCACCAGCACCTGCTTGACGGCGTCCCGGTGCCGGGCGTCGGTCATGACCAGCGGCACGTCGGCCGGGATGGCGAGCGCCTCCCGCACCTCGTCCAGTTCGTACTCGGGGGCGCCGTCGAACTTGTTGAGCGCCACCACGTACGGCAGGTTGCGGTTCTCGAAGTAGTCCAGCGGCGCGAACGCGTCGGTGATGCGGCGGGTGTCCACCAGGACCGCCGCGCCCACCGCGCCCCGGATGATCTCGTCCCACATGAACCAGAACCGGGTCTGGCCCGGCGTGCCGAACAGGTACAGGATCAGGTCCTGTGCCATCGTGATCCGACCGAAGTCCATGGCGACCGTGGTGGTCTCCTTGCCGGGCACCTTGGACGGGTCGTCGATGCCGACGCCGGCCGCCGTCATGACCGCCTCGGTGGTCAACGGGGTGATCTCCGAGATGGCGCCGACCAGCGTCGTCTTGCCGACGCCGAAGCCACCCGCGATGACGATCTTCGCGGAGATGATCTCCCGGCTGCGGCTCGCCCCGGCGGGGTCATAGTTCGCGAAGTCCACTTAGCACCCTTCCAAGCAGGTTCATCCGCTCCTCGTACCCCACGGCGGGAGCGGCGGTGTGTAGCGTCAGCAGGCCCTCGGCCACCATGTCGGCGACCAGCACCCGGGTGACGCCCAGCGGCATCCGGGTGTACGCGGCGATCTCCGCCAGCGACTGCGCCCGGCCCTCGCAGACCGTCGCGATGCGGTGCTTGTCGTGCCCCGCGAAGCGGGACTCGGCGACCGCTGTGGCGCTCGCGGACAGCACCGCCTCCAGGGCGATGTCCTGCCGCGGCTCGGTCCGGCCCCGGGTGACCGCGTAGGGGCGTACCAGCTCGCCACGCGGGTCCGCACGCCGGTGATCCATCCGCGGTCACCTCCCCTCTGCCGGTCCGGAGCCCTCCGGCACCGGATCACCTGTCCCAGGTCGGCGCGGGCGAGCGCCGCGCCCCGGGCTACGAACGCACCGCGTCCCGCGGCAGCGGCACCAGTGCGGCGCCGACCCGTTCCACCAGGAGCGCCATCTCGTACCCCACCTGGCCGACGTCGCAGCTGCGGGCCGCGAGCACGGCCATCGACGAGCCGTCACTGATCGACATCAGGAACAGGTAGCCGCTGTCCATCTCGATGACTGTCTGAAGCACCCCGCCGGCGCTGAACATCCGGGCCGCGCCCTCGGTCAGGCTCACCACACCCGAGGTGATCGCCGCGAGCTGGTCCGCCCGGTCCGCAGGCAGGTCCCGGGAGGAGGCGAGCAGCAGCCCGTCGGCGGACACCGCCACCACGTGGGCGATGCCCGCCACGCTGTCGGCGAAGTTGGTGAGCAGCCAACCCATGTCCTGCATGGCAGCTGGCCTGTTCATCGGCTCGTCTCCTTGGTAGAGGTGCTGTTCAGATCCGTGCCGGCCGCCCGCCCGCGCTGCACACCGCGGTGGTAGGCCGACAGGAGACCACGTACGTCGTCCGGCGTCCGCCGGGTGCGTTCCTGGGTACGGGGCTCGATGCCCCCGGGAACGAGCTGCGCCTGCGGCCTCCGCTTCGGCAGGCCGGAGCGGGTGGTGCCGTCGGTGGCCGGCTCGGCGGCCCGGCCGGCCCGGGACCAGCCCTCGTCGGCCGCGGTCCGCCACGCGTCCGCGTCGGCCGCCGGCGCGGCCGCGGGCGGCTCCGTGGCCGCCGTCGCGGCGGCGGCGGCCGGCCGACCGGCCGTCGCGGCGGGCGGGGCGTACGACGGCGGTGGCGGCTGCGCGGGCGGTGGCGGCTGCGCGGGCGGCGCCGCCGACGTGCCGGGCACCCGGGTGGGCAGCTTCGGCCGGGCCGGTGACTCCTCCGCCGCCGGACGGTCCGTGGCCGGCGTGGCCGGCGGGCCGAAGTCCGGCCGGGCGAAGATGGCGGTGGCGTCGTTGCCGTGCGACCGGAACCAGACCGCCTCCATCTCCCGGAAGATCGGGGCCTCCGCCGGGAGGTCGACCGGTGGCGTGATCGGCGGGGTCGGTGCCAGCGACGCGGTGGCCGCCAGCCCCGCGCCGAGCCCGCCGCCGAACCCGCCGCCGGTCGACCCGCTGCCGGGGGCGGCACCGGTCGCGGCGCCCGTACCGACGGCGGGGAAGGCCCCCGTGGCGGTCGTGGCGGGGGTGTCCGCGGCGGGGCGGCGGGGCAGCGGGTCCAGCGTCGCGTACGCGGCCGTCGGCGCACCCGTGGCGAGGCCACCGGCGAACGCCGGCTGCACCGGGGCGACCGTGGGCTGCGCCCCCGTCCGGCCGCCCGCCTGGACCGGCGAGGTGGTGTCGCGAGCCTGCTCCGGCGCCTGCCACGGCGCCGGTGGCGCCTGGTCGGTGCGCCAGGGGTCCGGGAGGGTGGCGGTCCGCGTCGCGCCGGCCAGCGGTTCGCCGAGGCCGACCGGGGTGAGCGGGGTCTGCTCCACGGCCAGCGGCTGGCGCGGCCGGGCGATCGGCTCCCGTCCCCGGGTGGGCAGAACCACCGTGGTCGTCGGCAGGGTCACCTGGGCGACGGTGCCGCCCTCGACGTTGCGGCGCAGCTCGACCCGGATGCCGTAGCGGGCGGCGAGCCGGCTCACCACCGCCAGACCCATCAGCCGGAACGCCGCGACGTCGACGGTCGGCGGCTCGGCGAGCCGCCGGTTGAGCGAGTCCAGTTGCTCCTCGGACAGGCCGAGGCCGCGGTCCTCGACCTGGATCAGCACGTAGTCGCGGATCCGCCGCGCGTCGGCGACCACCGTCGTGTTCGGCGGGGAGAAGCGGGTGGCGTTGTCGAGCAGTTCGGCGACCAGCCGGACGACGTCGTTGACCGCGTGCGCGGCCACCGAGACGTCGGTGTCGACCGTGCCGAACTCGATCCGGTTGTACAGCTCCACCTCGGACTGCGCGGCGCGCAGCACGTCGACCAGCAGGGCGTCCTCCCGGCGCGGGACGGCCGAGTCGGCACCCGCGAGGACCAGCAGGTTCTCGTCGTTGCGGCGCATCCGGGTCGCCAGGTGGTCCAGCTCGAAGAGCCGCGCCAGCCGCTTCGGGTCCTCCTCGCTGCGCTCGATCGCGTCCAGTTCGCCGATCATGCGGTCGACCAGCGTCTGGCTCCGACGGGCCAGGTTGAGGAACATCGCCGAGACGCTCGTCCGCAGCGCGGCCTGCTCGGCGGCGACCCGGACCGCCTCCCGGTGGACCACGTTGAAGGCGAGCGCGACCTGGCCGACCTCGTCGCGGTTGGCGAGCTTGATCGGGTCGTGTACCTGTCGGACGATCTCGTCGACACCGCCGTCGCCGACGGTCTCCATGCTCTGGAGCCGGCGCACCGCGTCCGGCAGGTCGTGGTTGGCCACCGCGAGGGCGCCCTCGCGCAGCCGGTGCAGCGAGTGGTTCAGCGAACGCGCCAGCACCACGGCGAGGGTGACCGCGATGAGGAGCGTGAGGAGCACCAGCAGCGACTCGACCACGGCCTGCCGGAGAACGTCCGCGCGGGCCTGCTCGACCTGGGTCAGCAGCTCGTCCTGGAGCCGGATCTCGGCCCACCGCATGAGGTCGTTGACCGCGCCGATCGCGGCGCTCGCGTCGCGGGCGGTGACCAGGGGCCGCTGCCCGACCGAGCGGGTGATGTCGGAGGCGACCCGGTCGGCCAGCGTCACCGCGTCGCCGGAGACGGTGCTGTCCACCAGTGCGCGCTGCGTCGGGTCGGCCGCCAGGGAGAAGGCGAGCAGCGCCTCCTGCTGGCTGGTCAGGGTCGCCACGAAGGAGGAGAACTGCTCCTCGTCGATCCGGCCGGCGCTCAGCGCGGTGTAGGCGACCGACTCCTCCTCGGCGACGGCGGCCTTGGCGCGGGCGAAGGCGGCGACCGCACGACGGGCGTCCGCCAGCCGCTCCTCGCCGGGCAGTTGGGCCAGGCCGTCGCCGTACGCGACCAGGTCGGTCAGGATGACGCCGTACCGCAGCGACGCCTCGGCGACAACCATCTGCCGGCGGTCCAGCACCTGCTGCCGGGTCGCGTCGAGGGTTTCCAGGTGGTCGTCGATGGCCGCCAGGCGGTCGCGGACCGCGGCCGGCGCCGCGCCGACGCGCTCGCGCTCCTCCCGGTAGGCCTTCACCCGCTCGTCGGTGCTGCGCACCCGCAGGTTGTACGCGTCGGCGCGCTGCTCGGGCGCCGCGAGGTAGGCGGACGCGGCCATCCGCTCGGCGTGCAGGTCCTGGGCGAGCGCGGAGACGTCGACGGAGAGCTCGGTGAGCGCCTCGGCGCGGGAGGCGTCGTACGCGTCCGCGCCGACGGCGACCAGGCGGACCGCGGCCAGCGCGATGACCGCGGCGACCGGCACGACCAGGATCAGCGCCAGCTTGGACCGGATCCGGGCGTCGCGGAGCCGGGGCAGGCGGCGGCGACTCGACCGGTCACGGTCGCCGCCTGCGGGCAGGGTCGTCGGTCCGGTGCTCACGACATCGCCTCCGTCGTTTCTTCCACGCCTGACCCGCCGACCCGTGCCTGGTGCAGCGGAGAGCCCACGCGCGGCACGGCCGCGATTTCATCAGACGGGATGTGGTTTGGGAAGCCGCAGTGAGGCAGGAAACGGTCGGACGGCACCGAACAGGCGCTCGACTCCCTCGCTGACGCCAGTGTCCCGACGCTCTGAACAGGCATTGTTGACGGTGAGTGGCGACACATGCCGGATCGGTGAGCGTTTGCAAACTTTGTGTTACCTCAACATGTGGGATCGGCGTCCCGAAAAGCCTCTCCACCGCCCGCTTGACCGCAGCGCCCGACATTGGCAAGGTTTTGCAGGCTTTCGCGCTCACCGTACGGCACGACAGATCCGTCCTCCACTGAGGATGGTCGATTCCGGCGGTGCCCGGGCCGCGCCCACGTCCACCTGGAGGACAACGTTGAGCCCCATCCGCTCCGCGACCGTCGCGGCGCTCGCCTCGGCCGTCCTGGCCACCACGCTCACCGCCTGCCAGTTCGGCGGTGAGGAGCGGGACACCAGCCCCATCGTCATCGCCGCGGACCTCGAACTCTCCGGGGCGTCCGCGACCGTCGGCAAGGCGTACCAGCGAGCCCTGGAACTGAAGGTCGAGCAACTGAACTCCTCGGGCGCGCTGGACGGCCGGCGCGTCGAACTCACGGTCAAGGACAATCGCTCCGACGCGAGCGAATCGTTGCGCAACATCAACGATTTCGGTGCTGACCCGCGGGTCAGCGCGATCATCATGGGCGGCTGCAACGAATGCGCGGTCGGCGCCGTGCGCACCATCGACGAAAAGCGGGTGCCCACCATCGCGCTGGCACCCTCCGGCGCCGTCACCAACCCGGTCGGCCAGCGCCGGTACGTGTTCAAGCTGGCCCCGAACGCCGCCGACAACGCCGCCGCCCTCACCGGTGAACTGCGGCGCGGCGGTGCCCGCGAGGTCGGCCTGCTGCACAGCGACGACGACTACGGTCGGGAGGGGCTCGCGGCGCTCCAGCGCGAGTTCGCCAAGGCCGGCGTGAAGGTACGCCGGGTGGAGCAGGTCCGTGCCACCGACACCGACGTCGCCCGCCAGGTCGGCGCAGTCACCACCGGCAAGCCCGACGCCCTGGTGCTCTGGACGCCCCCGGAGCAGGCGAGCCTCGCCGCCGTGGCGGCCCAGGCGGCCGGCTTCCGCGGCTCGCTCTACCTGGACGCCTCGGCCGCCGGGGACCTCTTCCTCGGCACGGCGGCACGGGCCACCGAACGCGCCACCCTGGTGTTCACGCAGACCATGGTGATCGACGACGTCATCGCCACCACGCCGGCGAAGGCGGCCCGGCGGCAGTGGTTCCAGGACTACACCGCCCGGTTCGGCGGCTACCACGGCTCGTCCTCGTTCGCCGCGGACGCCGTCCAGCTGATCGCCGACGCCGCGGTGCGCGCGGGCGGCGACCCCGGCGCGGTCAACCGGGACGGCATCCGCGACGTGCTGGAGACGTCCCAGTTGGACGGCCTGTCGGGACCCATCCGGATGACCCCGGACAACCACTCCGGCCTGATGCCGCAGGCGTTGACCACCCTGGTCGCGCGGAACGGCCGCTGGCGTCTGGCCGGCTGACCGCCGCCGTACGGGGGCTGCCGCTCGCCGGCCGGGCCGCGGCGTCCGCGCGGCATCGCCTCACCGGGCCCACACGGGTCCGCTCAGCGGGGGCCGGTGAGTCGATGCCCACCGGCCCCCGCTCAGCGGGCCGTGGTGGCGCGTACCCAGGGCAGGGCGAGGCGCTCGACGAGGGAGAGCGCCGAGTAGAGCGCGATGCTCATCGCGGCGATCAGCACGATCGCCGCCCACGCGGTCGCGGTGTCCCCCACGCCGTTGTACTGCAGGATCTGGTACCCCAGACCCGGCTTGTCGGAGTAGAACTCGCCGATCACCGCACCGATCGCGGCGAGGGGCATCGCCACCTTCAACCCGACGAATACCTGCGGCAGGGCGGCCGGGAAGCGCACCTTGCGGAACGACTGCCACCACGAGGCGTTCAACGACCGGGCCAGCTCGGCCAGGTCCGCCGGGGTGGTGGTGAGACCGGTCGCGGTGGAGAGCACGATCGGGAAGAAGCAGAGCAGGAACACCATGGTGAGGATCGGCTTCTCGCCCCAGCCGACCGACACCACCAGCAGCGGGCCGAGCGCGATCTTCGGCACCGCGTTGACCGCCACGAGCAGCGGGGCGAACATCCGCTCGGCGCGCCGGGAGGCGGCCAGGGTCATCCCGATCAGCACCCCCGCCACGGTCGAGATCAGGAAGCCGAGCACCGTCATCATGGTGGTGATGCCGAGGGCCGGCAGCAGCACCTCGCTGGACCGGGTCAGGGAGTCCCAGACGGTCTGCGGCGGTGGCAGCGACGCGGGGTGCACGAGGCCGAGCCCCGAGGTGACCAGCCACCAGAAACCCAGCGCGATCACCAGCCCCAGCAGCGGCAGACCGGCGTTCGCCGGCTGCGTACGGTGCCACCGGCCGGCGACCGCCGGTGTGGCGGGGACCGCCGGTGTGGCGGGGACCGTCGTCGGGGGCGCGTCGACGGCCTCCTCCGGCGGTCGCCGCTCGGGCCGGGTACCGGTCGCCTCGGTCACGGGAACCTCCTGTTCTGCCGGCTGGCCGCCGGCACGCGGCGGGGGGTGCGGCCCGAACGCCGTCCCGTGGGCCGCACCCCCCGACCGGTCGGCGGTCAGGCCTTCGGCGCGAGGCTGAAGTCGATGATCTGGTCGGGCGTGAGGTTCTGCTTGAGCGCACCGGCGCCCTGGAGGATCGCGATGCTCTTGGCGACCCGGCCGCTGTCCAGCGTGCCGAGCTGGGTGCCGGTGTTGCTGGACCGGACGTAACCGGCCATCAGCTCCAGCTCGGCCTTGGCGGCCGCCGGCACGGCGGCCGGCACGTTCTTCTTCAGGATGTCGGCCGCCTCCTGCGGGTTGGCCAGGGCGTACTCCAGGCCCTTCAGCAGGGCGCCGGCGAACCGCTTGACCATCTCCGGGTCCTCCTTGGCGATCTTGGAGGAGGTGATCAGCACGTTGCCGTAGAGGTCCTGCATCACGTTGCTGTACGGCAGCAGGACCGCCTTCTTCTTGGTGACGGTCTCGATCGTGGGCTGGCCGACGACGAACTGCCCGATGCCGTCCACCGCGCCGGAGGCCAGGGTGCCCATGAGCGTCTGGGCCTCACCGTTGACCCAGGTCACCTTGCTCGCGTCGACGCCGGCCATCTTCGCGTACGTCGGGAAGAGGTTGCGGACCACGGAGCCGGGGGTGTCGGCGAGCTTCTTGCCCTCCAGGTCCTTCGGCGAGGCGATGTTCTTGCCCTCGACGGTGGCGATGGCGGCCATGGTTCGCTGCTGGATCGCGGCCACCGCGACGAAGTCCTTGGCCTGGCCGTTGCCGAGCTGGAGCAGGCCGCCGGTCAGGTCGATCGGACCGAACTGCGCCTGGCCGCCGACGATCGTCTGGATGACGCTGCCGGTGCCCTGGCCGGGCTTGATCTCGACGTCGAAGCCGGCGTCGCGGAAGAAGCCCTTGTCCTTCGCCACCCAGGCGTAGGAGTCCCGGCCGAAGTTGCCGAACGACGTGAGGTACGTCACCTTCTCCACGGAACCGCCGTCGCCGCCCTTGGCGTCCTCGGTGGAGTTCGAGCCGCTGCTGCAGGCCGCGACGAGCGCGAGGGCGGCGGCCATCGAGGCCGCGGCGAGCGTACGGGTCAGCCTTCTCATCAGTGCACCTTGTCCTTTCCGACCGGGGCCGGCGGGCCTCCGGAGGGGTTGTCTGGCGGTGCCGGCGGGAGGGGGGTGGCCGACACCACCGTCGTGAGGGGACTCTTCGCGGGCACAGCGTACGAGAATTCCACCTTTGCGACGCCAGGCGTATCGGGTTGCGAAACGGAAACGGCCTGACGTCCAACCCGGACGGTGCGATTGAGGCACGAGACGGATACTCTGTCCCGCGGATTGCTGACCGCCGACTCAGGGAGGCCCGCGGGATGATCCGTCTGTCCGGCGTATCCCGCACCTTCGACGGCCGTTCCGGCCGGGTGGAGGCCCTGCGCGGCATCGACCTCGAAGTCACCGAGGGCGAGTTCGTCGCCGTCGTCGGCCGTTCCGGCTGCGGCAAGTCCACCCTGCTGCGGCTGGTCGCCGGCCTGCTGCCGGTCACCGCCGGGGAGGTCACGGTCGGCGGCACCCCGATCAGCCGCCCCCGCCGGGACGTCGCCATGCTGTTCCAGCGGCCGGCGCTGCTGCCGTGGCGCACCGTGCTCGACAACGTCCTGCTCCCGGTCGAGATCTTCGGCTGGAAACGGGCGAAGCACCGCGACCGGGCCCGGCAACTGCTGGAGCTGGCCGGCCTGGCCGGCTTCGAGAAGCGGCTGCCGCACGAGCTCTCCGGCGGGATGCAGCAACGGGTGGCGTTGTGCCGCTCCCTCATCGGTGAGCCGCGGGTCATGCTCATGGACGAGCCGTTCTCCGCACTGGACGCGCTCACCCGGGAGGAGCTCTCCGGTGAGCTGCAGCGGGTGCACATGGAGACGTCCGCGACGGTCGTCTTCGTCACCCACTCGATCGACGAGGCCGTCCTGCTCGCCGACCGGGTGGTGGTGCTCAGCCCCCGCCCCGGCCGCATCCGCAGCGTCGTCGACGTGGCCGTCCCCCGGCCGCGCACCCTCGGCCGCAACGCGCACCTGGCCGACGTCGCCCAGGTCAGCGCCGACCTGCACGAGCTGCTGATGGAGAAGGACATGCCGGCCCCGGCGGAGGACCGATGACGATGCGGGTGTCCCTGTTCACCGAGCCGCACCGGGGAGCGAGCTACGACGACCAGCTCCGGTTCGCGCGCCGGGCCGAGGACTGCGGGTACGAGGGCTTCCTCCGCGCCGACCACTACCGGGCGATGGGTGACGAACCCGCGCTCCCCGGCCCCACCGACGCCTGGCTGACGCTGGCCGCCCTGGCCCGGGAGACCAGCCGGATCCGGCTCGGCACGCTGGTCACCTCGGCGACGTTCCGGCTGCCCGGGCCGCTGGCCGTGATGGTGGCCCAGGTGGACCAGATGAGCGGCGGCCGGGTCGAGCTGGGCATCGGCGCCGGGTGGTACGAACGCGAGCACACCGCGTACGGCATCCCGTTCCCCGGCGTCGCCGAGCGCTTCGACCGGCTCGCCGAACAGCTGGAGATCGTCACCGGGCTGTGGCGCACCCCGGCGGACGAGACGTTCAGCTACACCGGCGCCCACTACCGCCTGGTCGACGCTCCGGCGCTGCCGAAGCCGGTGCAGGCGGCCGGCCCACCGGTGATCGTGGGCGGGCGCGGCCCGAAGCGCACCCCCGAGCTGGCCGCCCGGTACGCCGACGAGTTCAACATGCCGTTCACCTCGGTGCCCCAGACGGCCGCCGCGTACGAGCGGGTCCGCGAGGCGTGCGAGCAGACCGGACGCGCCGAGTCCGGCCGGCCGCCGCTGGTGTTCTCCGCCGGAATCGTGGTGGCGATCGGACGCACCGACGCCGAGGCCCGGCACCGGGCCGCGCCCCTGCACGTGCCGAGCGCCCTTCCGCCGGAGGACCCGGTGGTCGGCTCGCCCGCGCAGCTCGTCGACCGCATCGGCGAGTTCGCCGCGATCGGCGCCGGCCGCGTGCACCTGCGCCTGATCGACCTCGCCGACCTCGACCACCTGGACCTCATCGCCGCCGAGGTGCTTCCCCAACTGGACGGACTCCGATGACCGACACCGACCTCGACCTCGGCCCGGTGGGCCAGGAGATCGTGTACGAGAACGACCGGGTCCGGGTCTGGCACATCAAGCTGGAGCCGGGCGAACGGCAGCCGCTGCACCGGCACGACCACCCGTACCTGGTGGTGGCCATCCAGGGCGCGAAGAACGTGGTGCAGACCGTCGACGGCACCCGCATCGACGCCGACGAGCCGACCGGCGGCGTCGTCTACCGGGACCCCGGGGCGGTGCACATGCTCACCAACGTGGGCGACACGACGTACCTGGCCCGGCTGGTCGAACTCAAGTAGACCTGCCGCCGGCAGGGCTGCCGGGCCGCACGGCGTGCCGGTGGCGATCGGGCGCACCGGACCGTAACGTGCCGGACATGGCCAATCGGACCTTGGGCAGACTGCTGCTCACGGCGCTCGGCGTGAGCCTGCTGGCCGGCGCCGGCCAGCTCGGCGTCGCGTTCGGCTTCGGCGTCGTACGGCTCACCGGCGTCTTCACCGGCGGCACCGTCAACCAGTGGCCGGCCCAGCTCGCCTGGGTCGGCTGGTTCGCGGCGAACGCCGCCGTCATCGGTGCGGTACTCACCGAACGCCTGGCCCGCCGGGACGGGCCGCTGACCGGCACCGCGCGGCAACTCGCCGTCGCGGGCGCCGCCGCGCTGGGCGCCACGGTCGTCGCACCGCTCTGCATGCAGCCGGCCCGGGCCGCCGAACTGATCTCCATGGACCCGGTCTGGGCGGTCGCCATCTGCGCGATCCTCGGCGCGGGGGCCGGCGCGGGCGCCGCGCTCGCCGTCCTGGTCCGGCCACCGCTGGGCTGGAACATGGCACTGGTCGCCGGCGTCGTCTGGCTGCTGGCCCTGGTCTCGGTCACCCCGTCGCTCACCGCCACCGGCCCGTTGACCACCGTCCGCCTCGGGGTGCTGGAGCCGGCGTGGCTCGGCACCGCGGCGGCGCAGCGCCTGGCGCTACTGGTCCTGCCTTTGGTGGCGCTCCTGGCGGGGGCGGCCACCGGCGCCCTCGCCCGCTGGCGCGGACATCCCGCGCTGATCGGCGGTCTGACCGGGGTGGCCGGGCCGGCCCTGCTGGCGTTCGCCTACCTCACCGCCGGCCCCGGTGGTGGCGTCGACCGTTACCAGACCACGCCGTACTACGGCGCCCTGCTCGCCGTGGCCGCGGGCGCGCTCGGCTCGGCCGCCGCCGCCCTGCTGCGCTGGCCGCTCGTGGAGCGCCCGGCGGCGGTGAGCGCGGACTCGCCGGCCGCCCGCGCGATCGAGCCCACCGACATCCTGCGGCCGCTGCCGGCCGGTCCGCCCCTGCCCGGAACCGCGGCGACCGCACCGTCCGCCGGTACGGCGGACGACGCCGGTCACCAGATCGACGACGCCCGTACGCCGGCCGGCGGCGGAGATGCTCCGGGCACCGGGTGGGGTGGACGGGCACCGGAGACGCCGGGCGGTCCCACCCCGGCCCACTGGGACTGGCCCACCCCGGGTCGAACCTCCTCCTCCGCCGCCGCAGCCGCCCCGTCGACGCCGACAACCGCCCCGTCGGCGCCGGCGGCCGCCGTGTCCCGGCCCTCCGCCCGGCCCCCGGCACCCCCAGCGCCGGCAGGCCCGCCGACGGAGCGTGCCCGGCCAGCCGGGCCGGCGGGCAGCGCAGCGAAGCCCGCGACGGGCGCTGCTGACACGGCCGGGCCGGTCGCGCCGGCGGGGAATCCGCCGCGAACCGGAGGCCGGGCGAAGGCCGCGGACCGGGCGGCGCCGGCGGCGGTGCCGGACGCGGCGCCGGCGAAGGGCGAGACGGCACCCCGGCCACGCCGTGGTCGCCGGACGAAGGCCACGCCGGCAAAGGCGGCCGCTGCGGCATCCCCGACCGCGGACGAGCCGGCAGTCGCCGACCAACCCCCCACCCGACCCGCAAACACCCCGCAGTCGGCCACCGACCGCAGCGGCCCGGCACCGGCCACTGCGCGTGGCCCCGTACCGTCCGGGCCCCCTCCCACGCCACCGACCCCCGCCGTTCCGGCCCGGCCGGCGCCCACCCAGGTGGGGCCGGACCCGTCGTCCCGCCCCGATCCCACGCCGGTCACGCCGCCCCGCCCGACCCCCACCCCGGTCGGGCCGGAGCCGTTCGCCGCGTTACCGCCGCCGGCGCCGGCGCAACCGGCGCCGCGCCCGGTCACCCCGGATCCGTTCACCCCGCCAGCGCCCGGGTCCGCCCGTCCTGGCGACGGTCGGACGGCCGAGACGGCTCCCCGGCCCCGGCACCGGGCTCCCCTGCCGGACCTGACCAGCTCCGACACCTGGGACGCCTTCCCCACGGCCCGGCGCCCCGACCCGACGGAGACCCGTCCGGCGGAGAGCCAGCCGGCGGCGACCGGTGGTGACGCGTCGCCGGCAGCCGCCGCCGGTCCGGTGAGCCCGGCGACCGGAGGGGACTCCACAGCGTCCGTGGCCGACCGGCTGGCCGCCGCGTTCGCGGACGGCGACAACCGCCCGGCGGGCGCCTCGTCACCGGCGACCGGGCAGGTCGCCGGCGCCCCCGCGGCCGATCCCGGCGAGGGGCGACCGGAGCCGAAGCGGCGCGGCCTGTTCCGGCGCAACCGGTCGCGGGCCGACCAGGCCGACGCCTCGTCGGACGCGGAGCCGCTGGCGGCGCAGGACGAGGAGTTCGTGGACTGGGTCGCCGGGCTGGGCAAGCCGCTGCCGGACAACGAGCCGGAGCAGGAGAGCGGCCGCCGCTCCCTACGCTCGACCGGCCGCCACCACCGCGACTGACACACCCACCTGCCTCCTTTGCTCTGCTTCAACCCACGCAACAGATTCCGCGTGATGTCGTTGCGCCCGTTGAAGCAGAGCAAAGGGGCGGGATGAACTGCCCGCCCGCCGTCCGGCCGACGGGCAGGTGGGCGGGCGGGCAGTGCGGTCAGGCCAGGGGCAGGTAGACGCGGCTACCGGAGGCCACGAACTCGTCGGACTTGTCCTTCATGCCGCGGGCCGCGTACTCCTTGAGCTCCTGCGTGATCTTCATGGAGCAGAACTTCGGCCCGCACATCGAGCAGAAGTGGGCCGTCTTCGCCGGCTCGGCCGGGAGCGTGGCGTCGTGGTACGCGCGCGCGGTCTCCGGGTCCAGCGAGAGGTTGAACTGGTCCTCCCACCGGAACTCGAAGCGCGCCTTGGACAGCGCGTCGTCCCACGCCTGCGCGCCGGGGTGCCCCTTGGCCAGGTCCGCCGCGTGCGCCGCGATCTTGTACGCGATCACGCCGGCCTTCACGTCGTCCCGGTCCGGCAGGCCGAGGTGCTCCTTCGGGGTGACGTAGCAGAGCATCGCCGTGCCGAACATGCCGATCATCGCCGCACCGATGGCCGAGGTGATGTGGTCGTACGCGGGTGCGATGTCCGTGGTCAACGGCCCGAGGGTGTAGAACGGCGCTTCGTGGCACCACTCCTGCTGGAGGTCCACGTTCTCCTTGATCTTGTGCATCGGCACGTGGCCCGGGCCCTCGATCATCACCTGGACGTCGTGCTCCCACGCGACCTTCGTCAGCTCGCCGAGCGTGCGCAGCTCGGCGAACTGCGCCTCGTCGTTGGCGTCCGCGATCGAGCCGGGCCGCAGGCCGTCGCCGAGCGAGAACGTCACGTCGTAGCGGGCCAGGATCTCGCACAGCTCCCGGAAGTTGGTGTAGAGGAAGTTCTCCTGGTGGTGCGCCAGGCACCAGGCCGCCATGATCGAGCCGCCCCGGGACACGATGCCGGTCACCCGGCCGACCGCGAGGGGCACGTACGGCAGCAGCACACCCGCGTGCACCGTCATGTAGTCGACGCCCTGCTCGGCCTGCTCGACGATCGTCTCCCGGAACACCTCCCAGCTCAGCTTCACCGGGTCACCGCCGACCTTCTCCAGCGCCTGGTAGATCGGGACCGTGCCGATCGGCACCGGCGAGTTCCGCACGATCGCCTCGCGCGTCTCGTGGATCCGCTTGCCGGTCGACAGGTCCATCACGGTGTCCGCGCCCCAGCGCGTCGCCCAGGTCAGCTTCTCCACCTCCTCGGCGATGGACGAGGTCACCGCGGACGTGCCGATGTTGGCGTTGACCTTGACCAGGAAGGCCTTGCCGATGATCGCCGGCTCGCACTCCGGGTGGTTGACGTTCAACGGCAGGACCGCCCGGCCGGCCGCGATCTCGTCGCGCACGAACTCCGGGGCCACGCCCTCCCGGATCGCCACGAACTCCATCTCCGGCGTGACGATGCCCGCCCGGGCGTACGCGAGCTGCGTCGGCCGCTTGCCGTCCACCCCGGCGAGCGGGGTGCCCGCACCCCGGGCGGGCGCCACATCCCCGCGCGACGCGATCCACGGCCCGCGCAGCGGCGGTAGCCCGACCTCGGGGTCCGAACCCGGCCCGGACGTGTCGTAGAGCCGTACCGGCGGGTTGTCACCGGTGAGGTCGACCTCGGCGAACGGCACCCGGATGTCCGGCCGCGAACCCTCGACGTAGACCTTGCGACGTGCCTGCATGACAGCCTCCCTGTCGCTCAAGCGGACCAGCCGAAGTGGTCCAGCGGGCCGTGTCCCGCGCCCAGCTCCCAGTCCCGGGCACCGGTCAGCGCCCGGGTGACGTACTCCTTGGCGGTGGCGACGGCCGCCGGCACCGGATCGCCCAGGGCGAGCCGGACGGCGACCGCCGCCGAGAACGAACATCCGGTCCCGTGGTTGTGCCGGGTCCGCACCCGGGGCGCGCGGAGCAGGGTGGTGACGCCGCCGCCGTGCAGCACGTCGACGGCCTCGCCGTCCGCGTCCACGTCGCCGCCGGTGACCACGACGTGTTCCGGGCCGCCGGCCGCGAGGGCCTCCGCGGCGGCCACCATCTCCTCGACGGTGGACACCGGACGTCCGGTGATGGCCGCGGCCTCCGCGCAGTTCGGCGTCGCCACCTTCGCGTACGGCAGCAGCCGCTCCACCGCCGCGACCACACCCAGCGCGTGGCCACTCGTCGCGACCAGCACCGGGTCGACGACGAGGTGCGGCAGCCGCCCGTCCTTCGCCGCGTCGGCGACCACGTCGGCGATCGCCGGGGCGCCCAGCATGCCGGTCTTGACCGCCCGGACGGCGAAGTCGGCGAGCACACTGCCCAACTGGTCGGCGACAGTGCGCGGCGGCAGCGGCAGGACGGCGTCGACACCCCGGGTGTTCTGCGCGGTGACGGCCGTGAGGACGCTGGTGCCGTACGCCCCGAGCGCGGCGAAGACCTTCAGGTCGGCCTGGATGCCGGCGCCGCCCCCGGAGTCGGAGCCGGCGATGGTGAGGACTGTCGTTGGCGTCACGGCTCTCCCCCTGCTTGTCGAGCGGCTTGGTCGAAGGCGTTGGTGAGGGCGCCCGCTGCCTCTGCCGGGTCCGCTGACCGCATGACGGCACCCAGCACCGCCACGCCCGCCGCTCCCGCCTGGACGCAGGCACGCACCTGCTCTGCCGTCTCGATGCCGCCGAGGGCCAGGACCGGCACGGGGCAGGCTCCGGTCAGCGTGCGCAGGCCCTGGGGGTGCAGGGGTGGGCCGTAGCCGGGTTTGGTCCGCGTGGGGTAGACGGGTGAGAGGGTGGCGTAGTCCTCGGTGGTGAGTCGGGCGAGCTCGGTGCGGTCGTGGCAGGAGCGGCCGACCAGACCGAGACGCGGCGGCGGGTACGGGCCGGCGGCGGGCAGGTGCACGGCGTCCCCGTCGAGCGGGTCCGGGCCGGCGACGACCAGGGTGCCGCCCACCGGCGCGAGGACGGCGCGCAGGTCGGCCGCGAGCGCGGCACGGTCGGGGCGGGGCAGGTCCTTCTCCCGCAGCACCACCCACCGCACTCCCCCGGCCACCGCGCCCGACACCACGTCGACGAGCGGCCGCCGCGCCACCCGCCGATCGGTGAGCAGCACGACGCCGGCCGGCACGCTGAAGACCCTGGAGGTCTGCGGCCCCGCCAGGGGCCGCGCCCTGCCAAGACCGGCCGCTGCCAGGGGCGTCACAGCTCCGGCCTGCCTTCGTCCGGGGTGGAGGCGAGGGCGTGGAAGCGACGGGGGATCCGGCCGGCCCGGTACGCCAACCGGCCCGCCTCGACCGCGTGCCGCATCGCCGTCGCCATCGCCACCGGGTCGGCCGCGCGTGTCACCGCGCTGGCCAGCAGCACCGCGTCGCAGCCCAGCTCCATGGCGAGGGCCGCGTCGGACGCGGTGCCGATGCCGGCGTCCAGGATCACCGGCACGTCCACGCTCTGCCGGATGAGCCGGATGTGGTGCGGGTTGGACACCCCGAGCCCGGACCCGATCGGCGACCCCGCCGGCATCACGGCCGCGCAGCCGACGTCGGCGAGCCGGCGGGCGAGGATCGGATCGTCCGAGGTGTACGGCAGCACGGTGAACCCGTCGGCGACCAGCTCCTCGGCGGCGCGCAGCAGCTCCACCCCGTCGGGCAGCAGCGTGCGCTCGTCGCCGATCACCTCGAGCTTCACCCAGTCGGTGCCGAACGCCTCCCGCGCCAGGTGGGCCACCTTCACCGCCTCGCCGGCGGTGTAGCAGCCGGCCGTGTTGGGCAGCAGCCGCACCCCGCAGCGGTCGAGGAGGTCCAGCAGACCACCCGAGCCGCCGGAGGTGTCCACCCGGCGCAGAGCGAGCGTGACCAGCTCGGTGCCGGAGGCCCGGATCGCCTGCTCCAGCACGTGCAGGTTGGCCGCCCCGCCGGTGCCCAGGACCAGCCGCGAGGTGAACGTGACATCGCCCAGCTCGAAACCCACGCCGGTCACCCGCCCTGCGCCGCGCTGAGCACCTCGACCCGGTCGCCGTCCCGCAGCGGCGTCGCCGACCAGCCGCCACGCGGCACCACCTCGCCGTTGACGGCGACGGCGAGGCCGCGCTCCTGCTCGGTGACGGCGCGGACCAGGTCCGCGACGGTCGAGCCGCCGGGCAGGGTACGTCCGACCCCGTTCACGGTCAGTTCCACCGCTCCTCCTTCGTGGTCGTGCCGCCGGACACGCGCCCACCGGCGGCGCCCGGCGCACCCGGTGTGCCGGGTCCGAAGCGGTCGGGCGTGAACGGGGCGAGCAGCGGGCCCGGCTCGCCGGTGACGATCAGGTCGGTGATCAGGTCGGCGGTGATCGGGGTGAGCACGATCCCGTGCCGGTGGTGCCCGGCGGCGGCGAGCACGTCCGGCCGGCCCGGCAGCGGGCCGAGGATCGGCGCGTTGTCCGGCGTGCCGGGGCGGAGGCCGGCGAGCGTCTCGACCAGGTCGTACTCGCTCAGCTCCGGCACCAGGTCGACGGCCGCGCGGAGCAGGCGCAGCACCGCTCCGGCGGACACCGTCGTGTCGGTGCGCTCCTCGACGGTCGCCCCGACCACCACCTCGCCGTCGGCCCGCGGGACGAGATAGACGTGTTCGCCGTCCGCGTACCCCCGGATCACGTGCCGGAAGCCCGGCGCGGCGCCGCCGGGCGCGCGGAGCCGGAGCACCTGGCCCTTCACCGGCCGGACCGGCAGCCCGGTCAGCGCGGCGGCGCCGCAGCCGGCCGCGACCACGGTGACGTCGGCGGCCACGTCGGACAGCGAGCGGACCGCCCCGGCCACCAGCGTCACGCCGGCCCGCTCGGCGGCGGTCCGCAGGGCCGGCACCAGGCGGCGTGGGTCGACCTGGTGGTCGGTGGCGGCGAGGGCGCCGCCGCGCACCCGGGGCGCCAGCGCCGGCTCGCGCTCCCGCAACTCGGAGGGCCGCAGCGCGGCCACCGGCAGGCCGAGACCCTGCTGGTACGCCCACAGCCGCCGGGCCTCGGCCAGGTCGTCGGCGGTGAGCCCGACCAGGAGGGTGCCGTCGGCGCGGTAGCCGAGGTCGGCGCCGGAGGCGTCGGCCAGTTCGGCGGCGAACGCCGGCCAGCGGGCGGCCGAGGCGGTGAGCAACGCCGTCAGCTCGTGCTCCCCGAAGTACGCCTCGGCGACCGGCGCGAGCATCCCGGCGGCGACGTACGCGGCGCCCGACCCGGGGGCCGGATCGTGCACGACGACCCGCAGCCCGCGCGCGGCGCACCGCCAGGCGATCGCTAGCCCGACCGGCCCGGCCCCCACCACCGCAACGTCGGGTGCAAGGAAGGGCCCCTTGTTATCGCCTCCGGTAGAGGAAGGGCCCCCTCTTAACACGTCAGGGCCTTCAGCAGTTCGGCGGTGGCGCGGGCGGGGTCGGCGGCCCCGGAGAGGGCGCCGACCACCGCCACCCCGTACGCGCCGGCCGCCCGCAGGGCGGGCACGTCCTCCGCCGTCACTCCCCCGATGGCCACCACCGGCACGCTGACCGCCGCGGCGACCGCCCGGACTCCGGCCACGCCGATCGCGGTCGGGAGCCCGTCCTTGGTCGAGGTGGGCCGGTACGGCCCGACGCCCAGGTAGCTGGCCCCGGCGGCGACCGCCTCGCCGGCGGTGTCCGGGTCGCGGGCGGTCGCGCCGAGGACGGCCGCCGAACCCAGCACCGCGCGGGCCGCGCCGACCGGCAGGTCGTCGGCGCCCACGTGCCCGCCGTCGGCGCCCACCGCCAGCGCCACGTGGAGGCGGTCGTTCACCAGGCAGGTCGCCCGGTACCGCGCGCACAGCACGACCACGCGGCGGGCCAGGTCGTACGCCTCCCGGTCGGTCGCGTCGTCGGTCACCCGGACCTGGACGACCAGTTCGGCGCGGGCCACCGGCAGAGCGGCCCGGACGACGGCGAGCGGATCCCGCCCGGGACGGGTGTCGGTGATGAGATGCAGTCGTCCGAGGGACGGCACGGCAACACTCCTCCCTGCGCCGGCATTACCCGGATCAGGTTCGACGGTCGGGGGCTCACAGCCCCCCTCTCAGCCCGGTCCACCGGGCTCCCGTGGGTCACTTGCGCGTGTCACCGTACGACGGATCCCCCGGATCCGCCAAGTGCGGGTCGCCGTTTTCCCACTCACCGTCCGACGACGACGGTCGGGGCGGCGCGTCACCGTCCGGTCACGACATGCTGTCCGGATACCCTCCGCGCCGCGCCCGCCGCGCCGCCGGTCGCCCCGCCGCTTCCCGGCGGCACCACCATCGGGATCGGTCGTGGGCACCTCGCGCCGCGGCCCCGGCACCCCGCCGTCCGATGGACGGGGTACGGGCCGCCCCCTAGCCGTCGAGGACGGCGCGGAGGGCCACCAGGTCCTCGTCGCCGGGCTGCCAGGTGCCCGCCCCGGCGTTGGCGCGCACCTGCTCGGGCGTGGTGGCGCCGGCGATCACCGAGGTCACCGCCGGCTGGGCGGCGAGCCCGCCGATGGCCACCTGGAGCATCGTGAGACCGCGTTCGGCGGCGTACGCCTCGATCGCCTCGATGGTGTCCCAGTCGGCGGCGGCGAGGCGCTGCGCGTACCGGCCGCCACCGGCGAGACGGCTGCCGGCCGGTGGCGCCTGGTCCCGCTTGTACTTGCCGGTGAGCAGCCCGTTGGCGAGCGGGAAGAACGGCAGCATGCCGAGCCCGAACCGCTCGCACGCCGGGATGACCTCCGCCTCGACACCGCGCTCCACCAGGGAGTAGTGGTTCTGCGCGGAGATGAACCGGGTGCGCCCCTGCGAGGTGGCGGTCCAGTCGGCGTCGGCGATCTGCCAGCCGGCGAAGTTGGAGTTGCCCAGGTAGCGGACCTTGCCGGCGGTCAACAGGTCGTCCAGGGCGGCGAGCGTCTCGTCGATCGGGGTGCCCGGGTCGGGCTCGTGCATCTGGTACAGGTCGATGTGGTCGGTGCCGAGCCGGCGCAGCGACGCCTCCACGGCCCGCATGATGTAACGCCGGGCCCCCCGCGCGCCGTGGTCCGGCCCGTTGGCGCCGTGCATGTCCATGCCGAACTTGGTGGCGAGGACGACGTCCTCACGACGTCCCTTGAGCGCCTGCCCGAGCAGTTCCTCGGAGCCGCCCTGCGGCTCGCCGTAGATGTCGGCGGTGTCGAAGAAGTTGATGCCCGCGTCGAGCGCGGCCTCGACCACCGCGCGCGTCCCGTCGAGGTCGAGCTTGCGGCCGAAGTTGTTGCAGCCGATCCCGACCACGGACACCACGAGCCCGGAGTCGCCCAGCCGGCGGTACGTCATCTCAGTCACGAGATCCACCCTATTCCGGCCCGGATCACGCCACGTCCCAGACCGGCTCGGGGACCTCCGCCACCTCACCGTCGCCCCGGAACAGCACGAACCGGTCGAACGAGCGGGTGAACCAACGGTCGTGCGTCACGGCCACGACGGTGCCCTCGAAGGCGGCCAACCCCGCTTCGAGGGCCTCGGCCGACGCCAGGTCGAGGTTGTCGGTCGGCTCGTCGAGCAGGAGCAGGGTCGCCCCGGACAGCTCCAGCAGCAGCACCAGGAACCGCGCCTGCTGCCCGCCCGACAGGCTGCCGAACCGCTGGTCGCCCTGGCCGGGCAGCTCGTACCGGGACAGCGCCGCCATCGCCGCGTGCCGGTCCATACCCGCGCGGTGCTCGTCGCCGCGCCACAGGATGTCGACCAGCGTCCGGTCCATCAGTTCCGGCCGGTCGTGGGTCTGGGAGAAGTGCCCCGGCCGCACGCGGGCGCCGAGCCGGGCCACCCCGTCGTGCGTGACCGGCGCGAGGGCCTCCGCGCCGTCCACCGGTCCGTTCGCCGGGTCGGGGTCGGTGCCGCCGCGGGCGAGCAGCCGCAGGAAGTGCGACTTGCCGGTCCCGTTGGCGCCCAGCACGGCGACCCGGTCGCCGTACCAGATCTCCAGGTCGAAGGGGTAGGTCAGGCCGTCGAGCTCCAGCTGCTCGCAGATCACCGAGCGCTTCCCGGTCCGCCCGCCGGTGAGGCGCATCCGGATGTCCTGGTCCTTCGGTGGTACGGGCGGCGGTCCGGCCTCCTCGAACTTGCGCAACCGGGTCTGGGCGGCCTGGTAGCGGGAGGCCATCCCCGAGTTGTACGCGGCCTTCTGCTTGTACATGAGCATCAGCTCGCGCAGCTTCTGGTGCTCCTCGTCCCACCGCCGGCGCTGCTCGTCGAGACGGTCGTGCCGGGCGATCCGCGCCTCGTGCCAGCTCGCGAAGCCGCCGGGGTGCACCCAGGCGCCGCCGCCCTCGACGGCGACGACCCGGTCGGCGGTGTGGGCCAGCAGTTCCCGGTCGTGCGACACGTACAGCACGGACTTGCCGGATTCGCGGAGCCGCGCCTCCAGCCAGCGTTTGCCCGGCACGTCGAGGAAGTTGTCCGGCTCGTCGAGCAGCAGCACCTCGTCGGGGCCGCGGAGCAGCAGTTCCAGGGCGAAGCGCTTCTGCTGGCCGCCGGAGAGCGTCCGGACGGGACGGTCCCGCGCGGAGTCCCAGGGCAGGTCGAGCACGATCGTGGCGACGGTGTCGAAGAGCACCTCGGCGTCGTACCCGCCGGTCTCGCCCCAGGCGGCCAGCGCGTCCGCGTACGCGAGCTGCGCCTTGCCGGCGGCGGTGCTGTACTTGCCGCGCACCTCGGCCGTCCGCATGGCCGCCTCGGTCGCGGCGAGCCGGCGGCCGGCGGCGCGCAGGGCCGGCGGGGCGAGCGAGAGTGCCAGGTCCGCGAGCGTGGATTCATTGCCGATCATCCCGATGAACTGGCGCATCACGCCGAGCCCACCGGTACGCGCGATCGCGCCGCGCTGCACCGGGAGGTCACCGGCGACCATCCGCAGCAGCGTCGTCTTGCCCGCGCCGTTCGGCCCGACCAGCGCGACCTTGGCGCCCTCGCCGACCCGGAACGACACGTCGGCGAAGAGTTCCCGGCCGTCGGGCAGCGTGTGCCCGACGGCCGCCACGTCCACGTATCCCACGCCGGCATCCTGCCCGAGGGCCCGGCGGGGGCCAACCGATTACCTGGTGACCCGCAGCACCCGGTAGCCCTTCTGGCTGGCGTGTCGCTGGACCTGCCAGCTCTGCTCGGTGAGCCAGCGGTGCAGCGAGTCGCCGCCGAGGTGCCGGGCGACGACCAGCCAGGCGGCGCCGTCCGGGGCGAGCCTCGGCAGCCAGCGCAGCAGCAGCTGGTGCAGCTCGTCCTTGCCGATCCGGATCGGCGGGTTGGACCAGATCTCGGCGAAGGTCACGTCGGCCGGTACGCCCTCCGGCGGCGCGACGCGCACCCGGTCCGCCGCGCCGACCTGGGCGGCGTTGGCCGCTGTGAGCTCGCGCGCCCGCTCGTTGACGTCCACCGCCCAGACGGTGGCCAACGGTGCCGAGGTGGCGAGCACGCAGGTGATCGGTCCGAAGCCGCAGCCGAGGTCGAGCAGGTCGCCGGTGGTGCCGGGAGCCGGCAGCTCCGCCTTGCGCAGCAGCACCGCGGTCCCGGGGTCGAGGCGGGCGGCGGAGAAGACCCCGCCGGAGGAGGCCAGGGTGTAGTCGCGGCCGGCGACGGAGAACTCGACCTCGCGCGGCTGGGCGGGGGTCGCGGGTTCGGGGGTGAAGTAGTGGTCGCCGGTCACACGCGCGATTCTTCCACCGGCTGACGGGGGGCATGGCGACACCCCGCGTCATCACAATTTCCCATTATTACCCCCTAAAGGGACAATGGCTCTTACTCTGGGCGACATGGTGTATCGGTACGAGTCCGATGAGGACGCATTCGTGGAGCACCCGGAGCCCGGGTCGGACCTGTCGGCGCTCGGCCCTGGTTCGCCTCCGCCGGCGGGGCCGTCGCCGTCCCGCTTCCCCACCCCGTCACTGCCCCGGACCACCCGGAGACCACCGCCACCCCCCGAGCCCGCCCGCCCGCCGGCTCCCGAGCCGCCCCGCGCGCCGGCACCGAAGCCCGCCCCCACGTTCGCGCCGGAGCCCGCCGCCACGTACAGCGCCGAGCCGGTCCCCGCACGGGCGCCGGAGCCCGCACCAGCGGCGGAGCCGTCCCGCGCACCGGCCGCCACGCCACCCCAGGCGGAGGTCTACTCCCCGGCCGCAGCACCCCCGCCCCGCGGCGGCGGCCGGATGTGGCAGGTCGTGGTCGGCGGCGCGGCGGTGCTGGTCCTGCTCGCGCTCTGCGGGCTCGGCGCGGCCGCCCTGCTCGGCGAGCGCGGTGCTGACCTCGTCAACCCGCCGAACAACCAGCCCGCGGCGGCGGACGAGAGCCCCGAGCCGGAGGCGAACGACCTCGACTCCCGGGACACCGACCAGGCACCGCTGAGCGCCAAGGAGGTCTTCCCGGGCAAGCAGCTCGTCGTCTCCGACGGGCAGCCCGCGTACCAGGTGCTGAAGACGCAGTCCAGCGGCAGCTGCGCCATCGCCGCCACCGGCGAGGTCGCCGAGCTGCTCACCCGCCTCGGCTGCAACCAGGTGGTCCGGGCGACGTTGCGCACCCGGGACGGCGACCACCTGGTCACCGCCGGCCTGTTCAACCTCACCGACCGGGCCAGCGCCGAACGCGCCCGCGACCGGATCCGGCAGATGCTCGACGAGCGGCAGGGCCGGTTCCGGGGCATGGCCGCCGACGAGGAGTCCGAGGCGATCGCCACCGCCCCGGCCCGGGTCGGCTGGCAGGTACGCGGCCACTACCTCGCGTACGCGCTGGTGGCCCGCTCCGACGGCGAGTCCGTCCGCGCCGGCGACACGCAGGTCCGCGAGATCCTCTTCGACATGATCGAACTGCACCTCAACCAGGGCGTCCTGGAGCGGCGGGCGAACGGCGGCGTGGCCGGCCAACCCACGGCCGACCCCGACGACGGCACCGCCTCCCAGAACGGCACCCGGAACTGAGCTCCGGGCACAGCGGGTGCGGGGCTGTCCGGCCGCGCACCCGCTCCGCCGTGCGCTCAGCTCTCCACCGGTACGCGCAGCCGCCGGGTGAGGTCCGCGCGGCGGGCGTACTCGGCCGGGTCCTCGGGGTAGCCGACGGCGACCAGGGTGAGCCCGTGCGCGGGGGCGACCGTCACCTCACTGGCCCGCTCCCGGCGGCTGAGCAGGCCGGCCGGCCATTCGACCGGCCGCCGGCCGTCCCCGACGGTCAGCATCGCGCCGACCAGACTGCGCACCATCGCCTGGCAGAACGCGTCGGCCTGGACGGTGGCGACGAGGATGCCGTCCGGATCCCGCCGCCAGTCGAGCCGGGTCACCTCGCGCAGCGTGGTGGCGTTCTCCTTCCGCCGGCAGTACGCGGCGAAGTCGTGCTCCCCCACCAGCCCGGCGGCGGCGGCGGTCAGCGCCGCCAGGTCGAGCGGCCTCGGCCAGGCGAGGGTGTCGTGCCGGCGCAGCGGCTCCGCGCCCCAGGGTGTGTCGGTGACGCGGTACTCGTAGCGCCGGAAGGTCGCCGAGAACCGCGCGTCGAAGTCGGCCGGCACCTCGGTCATGGCCCGCACCCGCACGTCGGTGGGGAGCAGCCGGGCGAACCGGCGTAGCAGCCGCCCCTCGTGCTGCCGCCAGACGTCCGCCGGCAGGTCGACGTGGCAGACCTGCCCGGTGGCGTGCACCCCGGCGTCGGTCCGGCCGGCCACGGTCAGGCCGGTCGCGGTCCCGGCGCCGAGCACCAGGTCGAGGGTCTGCGCGAGGACCCCGGCGACGGTACGCCGCTCCGGCTGGGCGGCCCAGCCGGAGAAGCCGGTGCCGTCGTACGAGACGTCCAGCCGCAGCCGGATGCCCTCGTCCACCTCGTACCCCCTCTGACGCCGCGGGCCCGACACCCCAGGGGGTGCCGGGCCCGACAAAGACCCTGATCAGGCCTTGTTCTGCTCGTTGTTCTCCTCGACGGCGAGGTCGCTGTCCTCGCGCGCCTCGGCGGTGTCACCCGACGCCGACACGGGCGCCTCGGCGTCCTGGTCGTTGTCGGCCGACTTCGGGGCCTCCTCGGCCGGGGCGAGCGCCTCGACCTTGTCCTGCTGGGCGGCCTTGCGGGCGGCGGTCTTCTTGTTCGCCTTCGGCTCGGCGACCTGCAGCTCCTCGACCAGCTCGATGATCGCCATCGGCGCGGCGTCACCCTTGCGCGGACCGGTCTTCACGATCCGGGTGTAGCCACCGTTGCGGTTGGCGTACCGCGGCGCGATCTGGTCGAACAGGGCGTAGACCACGTCCTTGTCCTTGACGACGGCGAGCACCCGACGCCGGGAGGCCAGGTCACCGCGCTTGGCCTTGGTGATCAGCTGCTCCGCGAGCGGACGCAGCCGCCGGGCCTTGGTCTCGGTGGTCTGGATCTTGCCGTGCTGGAACAGCGACGTGGCCAGGTTGGCCAGCATCAGCCGCTCGTGCGCCGGGCTGCCGCCGAGGCGGGGACCCTTGGTGGGCGTGGGCATTCTCGGTGCTCCTCGTTAATCCTCAGCCGCGCTTACAGCTGCTCAGTCTCGCGGTAGTCCTCGGTGTCGTAGTCGGCCTCACCGAAGGCGTCCACGACGTGCGCCGGGTCGAAGTTCGGGGCGGAGTCCTTCAGCCCCAGACCCATCCCGGCGAGCTTCATCTTGACCTCGTCGATCGACTTCTGGCCGAAGTTGCGGATGTCGAGGAGGTCGGCCTCGGTACGCCCGATGAGCTCACCAACGGTGTTGATGCCCTCGCGCTTGAGGCAGTTGTAGGAGCGGACGGTGAGGTCCAGCTCCTCGATCGGCAGCGCCAGGTCCGCCGCCAGCTGGGCGTCCTGCGGGGACGGCCCGATGTCGATGCCCTCGGCGGTCTCGTCCAGCTCCCGGGCCAGGCCGAAGAGCTCGACCAGCGTCGAACCGGCGGAGGCCAGCGCGGTGCGCGGGCCCATCGACGGCTTGGTCTCGACGTCGATGATCAGCCGGTCGAAGTCGGTCCGCTGCTCGACACGGGTCGCCTCGACGCGGTAGGTGACCTTCAGCACCGGCGAGTAGATCGAGTCGACCGGGATGCGGCCGATCTCGGCGCCGGCCTGCTTGTTCTGCGCAGCCGTCACGTAGCCGCGACCCCGCTCGACGGTCAGCTCCATGTCGAGCCGGCCCTTGCCGTTGAGGGTGGCGAGCTTCAGGTCCGGGTTGTGCACCGAGACGCCGGCCGGGGGCTGGATGTCACCGGCGGTCACGTCGCCCGGGCCCTGCTTGCGCAGGTACATGCTGACCGGCTCGTCGTGCTCGGAGCTGACGCACAGCTCCTTGATGTTCATGACGAGCTCGACCACGTCCTCCTTGACCCCGGGGATCGTGGTGAACTCGTGCAGCACACCGTCGATCTTGATCGAGGTCACCGCCGCGCCGGGGATGGACGACAGCAGCGTCCGGCGCAGCGAGTTGCCCAGGGTGTAGCCGAAGCCCGGCTCCAGCGGCTCGATGGTGAACCGGGACCGGGTCTCGTTGATCGACTCCTCGGAGAGGGTCGGTCGCTGGGAGATGAGCATGTCTTCTCTTCTCTTCCGGGGCGCCCGCCATATGACGCCCACGACACAAACGGTTCCGGTGGCCCGCCCTGGAGGGCGGGCCACCGCAACGAGCTCTTACTTGGAGTAGAGCTCGACGATCAGCTGCTCCTGGACCTGGGTGTCGATCACCTGGCGGGCCGGGAGCGAGTGCACGAGGATCTTCATCTGGCTCGGGATGGCCTCCAGCCACGCCGGAACCGACCGCGAACCGGCCTGAGCCTGCGCCACCAGGAACGGGGTGAGCTGCTTGCTCTTAACCCGGACCTCGATGATGTCGTGCTCCTTGACGCGGTACGACGGGATGTCGACCTTCTTGCCGTTCACCGTGAAGTGACCGTGCTTGACCAGCTGACGGGCCTGGTCCCGGGAGCTGGCGTAGCCGGCCCGGTAGACCACGTTGTCCAGCCGCGACTCGAGGATCTGCAGGAGGACCTCACCGGTCTTGGCCTGCTTGGCCACGGCCTCCTCGTAGTAACCGCGGAACTGCTTCTCCAGCACGCCGTACACCCGGCGGGCCTTCTGCTTCTCCCGGAGCTGGAGCAGGTACTCCGTCTCCTTGGTACGGCCACGGCCGTGCTGCCCGGGCGGGAACGGCCGGGACTCGAACGGGCACTTCGGGCCATCGCACTTGCTGCCCTTGAGGAACAGCTTCATCTTCTCCCGCCGGCAACGGCGGCAGTCAGCACCGGTGTAACGAGCCATCTCTCTCTACCTCTCAGACCCGGCGACGCTTCGGCGGACGGCACCCGTTGTGCGGCTGCGGGGTCACGTCGGAGATCTGCCCGACCTCGAGACCGGCGGCCTGCAGCGAACGGATGGCGGTCTCCCGGCCGGAGCCGGGGCCCTTGACGAACACGTCGACCTTGCGCATGCCGTGCTCCATCGCCCGACGCGCGGCGGCCTCGGCGGCCAGCTGCGCGGCGAACGGGGTCGACTTGCGGGAGCCCTTGAAGCCCACCTGGCCCGACGAGGCCCAGGAGATGACCGCACCGGTCGGGTCCGTGATGGACACGATGGTGTTGTTGAAGGTGCTCTTGATGTGCGCCTGCCCGTGGGCGACGTTCTTGCGTTCCTTGCGCCGGACCTTCTTGACGGCGGCTCCGGCACGAGCCTTCGGTGGCATAAGTCTGTGCGCTCCTAATTACTTCTTGCCGGGCTTCTTCTTGCCGGCGACGGTCCGCTTCGGGCCCTTGCGGGTGCGGGCGTTGGTCCGCGTCCGCTGGCCACGAACCGGCAGACCGCGGCGGTGCCGGATGCCGGCGTAGCAGCCGATCTCGACCTTGCGGCGGATGTCCGCGGCGACCTCGCGGCGCAGGTCGCCTTCAACCTTGTAGTTGCCCTCGATGTGGTCGCGGAGCTGCACGAGCTCCTCGTCCGTGAGGTCCCGGGCGCGCTTGTCCGGCGAGATGCCGGTGGCGGCGAGCGTCTCCAGGGCGCGGGTGCGACCCACGCCGAAGATGTAGGTGAGCGCGATCTCCATCCGCTTGTCGCGGGGGAGATCGACGCCGGCTAGACGTGCCATGTGCGGGCGTACTCCTCGTGATGTGCTGGCGGAGGTGTGGACCCGCCCCACCCCGCTACCGGCCGTCCCTGTCCTTCCGGCGCCTGTCAGCACCGGCGACCGGGATCGGTCGCTGCCCGAGCGGGCCCCGGCCTCCGACCGGGGGTCAACCACGATGAGGTACGCGCTGCGCACTCCCGCGGCTGGGACGAGCATGTGATGTGTTGTGTCAGGATCTGCGGCCCGGACCGGTTGTCGACCGGCCGCGGTGTCGCGACCGGCCGGAACTGGTTCAGCCCTGGCGCTGCTTGTGGCGCGGGTCGGTGCAGATGACCATGACCCGGCCGTGCCGGCGGATCACCCGGCACTTGTTGCAGATCCGCTTGACGCTCGGCTTGACCTTCACGGTTGCCTTACTTCCCATCTGGCCCGGCGACGCGGTGTTCGCGACTCCGGGCGACGAAGACGGACACGGGACTCACCCGGCCGCCGTCAGGCTTACTTGTAGCGGTAGACGATGCGCCCTCGGGTCAGGTCGTACGGCGAGAGTTCGACGACGACCCGGTCCTCCGGCAGGATGCGGATGTAGTGCTGCCGCATCTTGCCGCTGATGTGAGCCAGCACCTTGTGACCGTTCGCGAGCTCCACGCGGAACATGGCGTTCGGCAGGGGCTCGATGACCCGGCCCTCGATCTCGATGGCTCCGTCTTTTTTCGGCATGTCCTCCGCTGTCCTGACGTCGGTTGCTCCGGACGGCCCACAACGTCTTACACGGGATGACTGATCAAGATCAGATGCCCGCGCCAGCCGCGGCTCCGACGCCCACCGAAGCGCAGGGTGGGCATGCCGGAGTGGACGCTGTGCGCCGATCAGAAAGTGTACGCCCGCCTGCGCGCCGCCGCCAAACCGACCACCCATTGCCGGCGCTACGAACAGAATGATCCGGACGTTCAGCCCGATTCGCCCGGAGGTTTCCCACTCTCGCGTCGCGCCGCCTTCCGCTCCCGCTTGCGGGCCCGCTTCTCCCGGCGCCGCTCCCGCTCGGCCGCCCAGCGCGCCGGCTCACCCGACGTGATCCCGAGCACAGTGCGGACCAGCAGCACCGCTCCCCACGGACCCGCCACCCACCCGGGCCAGAAGTAGAGCGCGTCCCCGGCCAGCAGCGACGTCACCGCCCAGACCGCCACCACGATCGGGACGACCTTCAACCACGGCTCCCACACCTCGACGAGCCACCGGGCGACGACCGGACGGGCCCCGACGGCCGGCATCCCGGCCGGCCCGGTCACCCCGCCCGGCGGGGCGAGGGCGTTCCCGCCCGGGACGACGAGCGCCGAGGCCGCGGCGCCGGCCGGCGCCGGCAGGTCCGCGAGCAGCGCGTCGAGTTCGCCGTACGTGCGGGCGGTGTACGCCTGCTGGAGGCGCTCGTCGTACTCGTGCAGGTCCAGACGCCCCTCGTCCACGGCCGCCCGCAACCGGTCGGCCACCGCCTGCCGGTCGGCGTCGGCGGCCCGCATCCCGTCCCGCCCCTGCATGCGTTCCAGCATGCCACCGGCGTGCCACCGGTCGCGATCCCGCGCCGGCCGGTCCCTTGGTCGACTCCGTGCCGCCGCCATCGTGGCATCCGCGGCGGGCCGAAACAGCGATGGCACCGGCATCGAGTTGATCACGTGAGTCGGACAGCCCCTTGTCGGCCGCCGGGGTCCGGCGAAGGGCGAGGGTAACCGGCGGACGGAGCCGACGGACCAGGCGGCCACGGCAGGCTGGCGGCCGAGGCCCGGACGGGTCAGGCGGCCGGAGCCGGCTGGCGGGCGGTGACCAGGTCGCCGAGGCGCTCCCGGCCGCCGTCCGGCGCGGTGAGCACCCACACCCCGTCGGGCAGCAACGCCATGGTGTGCTCGACGTGCACGGCCATCGACCCGTCCCGGGTCACCACGGTCCAGCCGTCGGCCAGCTCCGCCGTACGCGGCGAGCCCAGGGTGATCATCGGCTCGATGGCGAGGGCCATGCCGGGCACGAGGCGGGGCCCCTTGCCCGGGCGTCCGTGGTTGAGCACGTGCGGGTCCTGGTGCATCTCGGTGCCGATGCCGTGGCCGCCGTACCCGTCGACGATGCCGTACCGCCCGCCCTTGCGGACCGCCGTCTCGACGGCGTGGGAGATGTCGGTGAGCCGGCCCCTGCCGCTGGCGGCGCCGCGGGCGGCCGCGGCGATGCCGGCCCACATCGCGTCCTCGGCGACCGCGGCCATCGCCAGCAGCGCCGGGTTCACGTCGCCGACGCCGACGGTGATCGCGGCGTCGCCGTGCCAGCCGTCCAGCACCGCGCCGCAGTCGATCGAGATGAGATCGCCGTCCTGGAGCACCTGCCGGGGGGACGGGATGGCGTGCACGACCTGCTCGTTGACCGAGGAGCAGATCGAGGCGGGGAAGCCGTGGTAACCCTTGAAGGAGGGGACCGCGCCGGCCTCGCGGATGGTGGCCTCGGCGATGGCGTCCAGGTCCGCGGTGCTGACACCGGGCGCGACGGCCTCGCGCATCCGGCGGAGCGCCTCGGCCACCACCAGCCCCGCGGCCCGCATCTTCTCGATCTGGTCAGGAGTCTTCAGCTGGATGTCCAGCTGGGGACGGCGCATCGGGTCGTTACCTTTCCTGCCGAAGAGCGGGGCACGCCGTCGCGTACCCCGCTCCTCGCACTCTATCCACCGAGGGGTCAGCCACCGTACGAGCGCAGGGCGTCGATGGCGCGGACGGTGACGTCCTCCACCGGACCCGTGGCGTCGATCCCCACGAGCTTGCCCTGGGCGCCGTAGTAGTCGACCAGCGGCGCGGTCTTGTCGGCGTACTCCCGCAGGCGCGTGGCGATGGTCTCCGGCTTGTCGTCGTCCCGCTGGAACAGCTCGGCGCCGCACCGGTCGCAGATGCCCTCGCGCGTGGTGGCGTCGAACTCGACGTGCCAGATCTTGCCGCAGCCCCGGCAGGTGCGCCGGCCGGAGAGCCGCCGGATCACCTCGTCGTCGTCGACGACCAGCTCCAGCACGAGGTCCAGAGCGGTGCCGAGGTCCGCGAGGAGCTTGTCCAGCGCGGCGGCCTGCGGTGTCGTACGCGGGAAGCCGTCGAGCAGGAAGCCCTCGCTCGCGTCCGGCTCGGCGAGCCGGTCCCGCACCATGTTGATGGTCACCTCGTCCGGCACCAGCTCGCCGGCGTCCATGTACCGCTTCGCCTCGACGCCGAGCGGGGTGCCCTGCGACACGTTGGAGCGGAAGATGTCACCCGTCGAGATCTTCGGCACCGCGAGGTGCGCGGCGATGAACTCCGCTTGCGTGCCCTTGCCCGCCCCCGGCGGGCCAACCAGAACGAGTCGCATCTACCGCAGGAACCCTTCGTAGTTCCGCTGCATCAGTTGGCTCTCGATCTGCTTGGTCGTCTCCAGACCGACGCCGACCATGATCAGTACAGCGGTGCCGCCGAACGGGAAGTTCAGGTACTGCTGCTTGTTCAGCCAGATGAAGAAGAAGTTCGGCAGGATCGAGATGACGCCCAGGTAGAGAGCGCCCGGCAGGGTGATCCGGCTGAGGATGAAGTCCAGGTAGTCGGCGGTCGGCTTGCCGGGGCGGATGCCCGGCACGAAGCCGCCGTACTTCTTCATGTTGTCCGCGACCTCGGTCGGGTTGAACGTGATCGAGACGTAGAAGTACGTGAAGAAGATGATCAGCAGGAAGTAGACCGCGATGTAGATCGGGCTGGTCGGGTCGACCAGGTTGTTCTGAATCCACGCCTGGGTCTTGCCGGGGTCCGTCTGGTCGAAGAACTGCAGGGCCAGCTGCGGCAGGTAGAGCAGCGACGAGCCGAAGATGACCGGGATGACACCAGCCTGGTTGACCTTGAGCGGGATGTAGGTCGAGGTGCCGCCGTACATCCGCCGGCCAATCATCCGCTTGGCGTACTGCACCGGGATCCGGCGCTGCGCCTGCTCGATGAAGGTCACCGCGGTGATGACGACCAGGACCAGGGCGATCACCAGCCAGAACTTCCCCCAGCCGCTGGTCTCCTTGATCTGCCAACCCTCGGCGGGGAGCCGGGCCGCGATCGAGGCGAAGATCAGCACCGACATGCCGTTGCCGACACCCCGGTCGGTGATCAGCTCACCGAGCCACATGACCACACCGGTGCCGGCGGTCATCGTCATCACCAGGATGGTCAGGGTCAGCCAGTCCGGGATGCCGGTCCCCTCGGGGATGATCGGGAACTGGTCGCACTGGTTGTTGAAGAGCTGGCCGGAGCGGGCCAGGGCGACGAACGCCGACGCCTGCAGGACACCCAGCCCCAGGGTGAGGTAGCGGGTGTACTGGGTGATCTTGGCCTGGCCGGCCTGGCCCTCCTTGCGGAGCTGCTCCAGCCGCGGGATCACCACGGTCAGCAGCTGCAGGATGATCGACGCGGTGATGTAGGGCATGATGCCCAGCGCGAAGACCGACAGCTGCAGGAGCGCACCACCGGAGAAGAGGTTGAGCAGGTTAAGGACGCCCGTGGAGCCGTTCTCCAGGGTGTCCAGGCACTTCTGCACGTTTCCGTACGACACGCCTGGGCTCGGCAGCGTGGCGCCGAGCCGGTAGATCGCGATGATGCCTACTGTGAACAGCAGCTTCTTGCGCAGGTCAGGCGTGCGGAACGCACTGAGAAAGGCGGACAGCAACTTCTTCCTCCTGCGCGAGGCGGGCCGCCGGTTGTCCCTGGCGGATCGGGGTGGGCCGGGCGGGCGCCCGAAATCCATGACTGGGATGGGACTCTAACAGTCCGCTCCCGGTCCGGGCAGGTGTGCCCGGCTACATAAACCGCTTCCGATGTTACCGGGCGCACACGGCCCAGGTAGACCATGGCGCCCGCCAGTTGACGGACAACTGGGCGGGCGCCATGGGTCGTACAGCCCTACAGCTCGGTGACCGAGCCACCGGCGGCGGTGATCTTCTCCTTGGCCGACGCGCTGAACGCGTGCGCCGAGACCTGGAGCGCCACCCCACCGAGGTCGCCGGTGCCGAGCACCTTGACCGGCTGACCCTTGCGGACCGCACCGGCCTCGACCATCTCGACCGGACCGACCTGACCGCCGTTCGGGAACAGCTCGGCGAGCCGGTCCAGGTTGACGACCTGGAAGGTCACCTTGAACTTGTTCTTGAAGCCCTTCATCTTCGGCAGGCGCATGTGGATGGGCATCTGCCCACCCTCGAACGCCGCCGAGATGTTCTTGCGGGCCTTCGAGCCCTTGGTACCGCGGCCAGCGGTCTTGCCCTTGGAGCCCTCACCGCGACCCACGCGGGTCTTCGCGGTCTTGGCACCGGGCGCCGGGCGCAGGTGGTGGACCTTGATCGTCATTACTCGACCTCCTCGACCTTCACGAGGTGGTTGACCGTGAAGATCATGCCGCGGATCTCCGGACGGTCCTCCTTGACCACCACGTCGTTGATCCGCTTGAGGCCGAGCGAACGCAGCGAGTGACGCTGGTTCTGCTTGGCCCCGATCTCGGACCGGACCTGGGTGACCTTCAGGCGAGCCATCAGGACGCCACCTCCGCCCGCGACGCCAGCATGGCGGCCGGCGCGACGTCCTCGACCGGCAGACCACGACGGGCGGCGACAGCCTCGGGGGACTCCAGCCCCTTCAGCGCCGCCACCGTGGCGTGCACGATGTTGATCGGGTTGGACGAACCGAGGCTCTTGGAGAGCACGTCGTGGATACCCGCGCACTCCAGCACGGCGCGCACCGGCCCACCGGCGATGACGCCCGTACCGGCCGAGGCCGGCTTGAGCAGCACGACGCCGGCGGCGTCCTCGCCCTGCACCGGGTGCGGGATCGACTGGCCGATCCGCGGCACCTTGAAGAAGTGCTTCTTGGCCTCCTCGACACCCTTGGCGATCGCCGCGGGCACCTCCTTGGCCTTTCCGTAGCCCACGCCGACGGTGCCGTCGCCGTCGCCCACGATCACCAGGGCGGTGAAGCTGAAGCGACGACCACCCTTCACGACCTTGGCGACGCGGTTGATCGCGACGACCCGCTCGAGGTGCGGGGTCTTCTCGACGGGCGCGTTTCCGCGGCCGCCCTCACGGCGGTTGTCGCGGCGACCACCCTCGTTGCCACCGGACCCGCCGCCACGGCGCTGTTGACCTGGCATCAGCAGCCTTCCTTTTCTCTCGTGACGGGGATTGTCAGAACTCGAGCCCGGCTTCGCGGGCGGCGTCGGCGAGCGCGGCTACCCGCCCCGCGTACCGGTTGCCACCGCGGTCGAAGACGACCTTGGAGATGCCGGCCGCCTTCGCCCGCTCGGCGAGCAGCGCACCGACCTTGCCGGCCAGGGCGCTCTTGTCGCCCTCGGCGCCCCGCAGCGACGCGTCCAGGGTCGAGGCCGACGCCAGGGTGTGACCCTTGGTGTCGTCCACGATCTGGGCGACCATGTGCCGCAGGGAGCGGGTGACGACCAGGCGGGGACGCTCGGCCGTACCGCTGATGTTCTTGCGGACCCGGAAGTGCCGGCGCGCACGCCCGACGGCGCGCTTGGCGGCGACGCCGCGGCGGCGCTTGAGCAGCGTGGCGCTCACTTCTTACCTGCCTTTCCAGCCTTGCGGCGGATGACCTCGCCCTGGTACTTCACGCCCTTGCCCTTGTAGGGCTCCGGCGGGCGGATCTTCCGGATGTTCGCGGCAACCTCGCCGACCAGCTGCTTGTCGATGCCGGCCACGTGGAACAGCGTCGGCTTCTCCACCGTGAAGGTGATGCCCTCCGGCGCCGGCACGAGGACCGGGTGCGAGAACCCGAGCGCGAACTCCAGGTCCTTGCCCTTGGCGGTGACCCGGTAACCGGTACCCGCGATCTCCAGGCTCTTGCGGTAGCCCTCGGTGACGCCGACGATCATGTTGGCGACCAGGGTACGGCTCAGGCCGTGGAGCTCCTTGGCCTTGCGCTCGTCGTTCGGGCGGGCGACGTTCAGCTGCCCGTCCTCGGCCCGCTCGATGGTGATCGGCTCGGCCAGGGTGTGCGAGAGCTCGCCCTTGGGGCCCTTGACCTTGACGGTCTGGCCGTCGATCGTGACGTCGACGCCGGCTGGCACCGGAATCGACTTACGTCCAATACGCGACATTTCTACCTGTCTCCCGTTACCAGACGAAGGCGAGGACTTCCCCGCCAACGCTCCGCTTGCGGGCCTGCCGATCGGTGAGCAGCCCCTGGGACGTCGAAATGATCGCCACGCCCAGACCGCCGAGCACCCGCGGGAGCTCGCCCGACTTGGCGTACACCCGGAGGCCGGGCTTGGACACGCGCTTGATGCCGGCCAGGCTCCGCTCGCGGTTCTGGCCGTACTTCAGCTCGACGACCAGTCGCTTGCCGACGGCGCCCTCCTCGGGCTCCTCGACCGACCAGGTGGCGATGTAACCCTCGGTCTTGAGGACCTCGGCGATGTTCGCCTTGATCTTCGAGTAGGGCATCGTCACCCGGTCGTGGTACGCCTGGTTGGCGTTACGCAGACGCGTGAGCATGTCTGCGATCGGGTCGGTCATCGTCATTAAACTCGTCAACCTTTCTCGCCGGGGTTCCCGGGACCACCCGGGCCTACGGCGAAGAGACAGTGCAGCTGACGCGCGGAGCGCGCCGGGCTATTACCAGGAAGCCTTGGACACGCCGGGCAGCTCACCGCGGTGGGCCATCTCCCGGATGCAGACCCGGCAGAGACCGAACTTGCGGTAGACCGCCTTCGGACGCCCGCACCGCTGGCAGCGGGTGTACGCGCGAACCGAGAACTTCGGCTTCGCGGCCGCCTTGAGGATCAGCGCCTTCTTGGCCATCTCAGTTCTCCTTGAACGGGAAGCCCAGGAGCTTGAGCAGCGCCCGGCCCTCGTCGTCGGTCGTGGCGGTGGTGACCACCGTGATGTCCATGCCCCGCTGGCGATCGATCTTGTCCTGGTCGATCTCGTGGAACACCGACTGCTCGGTCAGACCGAACGTGTAGTTGCCGTGCCCGTCGAGCTTGCGCCCGTCGAGGCCGCGGAAGTCACGGATACGCGGCAGTGCGATCGACAGCAGCCGGTCCAGGAACTCCCACATCCGGTCGCCGCGCAGGGTGACCTTCGCGCCGATCGGCATGCCCTCGCGCAGCTTGAACTGCGCGATGGACTTGGTGGCGCGCCGCACCTGCGGCTTCTGGCCGGTGATGGTCGCCAGATCGCGGACGGCGCCCTCGATCAGCTTGGCGTCCCGGGCGGCCTCGCCGACACCCATGTTGACGACGATCTTGACCAGCCGCGGCACCTGCATCGGGTTGCCGTAGTTGTACTGCTCGCGCAGCTGGGCCACGATCTCGTTGCGGTACCGCTCCTTGAGGCGCGGCATGGTCTTGGTTTCGGTAGCCGTGGTCATCACAGGTCCTTACCGGTGCTACGCGCGATGCGGACCTTCTGGCCGTTCTCGTCGATCCGGTAGCCGACGCGAGTCGGCTTGCCGTCGGAGTCCACGACCATCACGTTCGAGACGTGGATCGGGGCCTCCTGGGTGACGATGCCACCGGTCTTGGCGCCACGCTGGGTGGTGCTGATGCGGGTGTGCTTCTTGACCCGGTTCACGCCCTCGACCAGGACCTTGTCCTGCCGCGGGTAGGCCGCGATGACCTTGCCCTTGGCACCCTTGTCCTTGCCGGCGATGACGACGACCGTGTCGCCCTTCTTGACCTTCACGGTCACAACACCTCCGGCGCGAGAGAAATGATCTTCATGAACCGCTTGTCCCGCAGCTCCCGGCCCACCGGGCCGAAGATACGGGTGCCGCGCGGGTCCCCACCGTCCTTGATGATGACGGCGGCGTTCTCGTCGAAGCGGATGTACGAACCGTCCGGCCGCCGCCTCTCCTTGGCGGTGCGAACGACGACCGCCTTGACGACGTCGCCCTTCTTCACACCGGCACCGGGGATCGCGTCCTTGACGGTGGCCACGATGACGTCGCCGATGCTCGCGTAGCGCCGACCGGAGCCGCCGAGCACGCGGATGCACAGGATCTCCCGGGCACCCGTGTTGTCGGCGACGCGCAGTCGCGACTCCTGCTGAATCACGTCTATCTCCTATGTCTGCCGGTTCTCCGGCCGCACGAGGCGGCCGGAGCCTGGCGGAACCTGCGCCCGACCGATGCCGGCCGAGCTTGAGCCTTCGCTACTTGGCCTTCTCGAGGATCTCCACGAGCCGCCACCGCTTGGTGGCGGACAGCGGCCGGGTCTCCATGATCAGGACCCGGTCGCCAATGCCGGCGGCGTTCTGCTCGTCGTGGACCTTGAGCTTGCTGGTGCGGCGCATGATCTTGCCGTACAGCGCGTGCTTGACCCGGTCCTCGACCTCGACGACGACGGTCTTCTCCATCTTGTCGCTGACCACGAGACCCTCACGCACCTTGCGACGGGCCCGCGCGGCGGCGGTCGTGTTCTCGCTCATGAAGCAGTCACCTCAGTCGGCGCGGCCGAGAGCCCCAGCTCACGCTCACGCATGATCGTGTAGATCCGGGCGATCTCCCGACGGATGACCTGCAGCCGCCGGTTGTTGTCCAGCTGCCCGGTTGCGGCCTGCACGCGGAGGTTGAACAGCTCCGCCTTGGCCTCGCGCAGCTTCGTGACCAGCTCCTCCTCGGAGAGCTCACGCAGCTCGGCGGCCTTAACGCCCGCTGCCATCAGGATTCACCCACTTCGCGCGTAACAATCCGGCACTTCATCGGGAGCTTGTGGATCGCGCGGCGCATCGCCTCACGCGCGATCTGCTCGTTGGGGAAGGACATCTCGAAGAGGACCCGTCCCGGCTTCACGTTCGCGACCCACCACTCGGGCGAACCCTTACCGGAACCCATCCGGGTCTCGGCCGGCTTCTTGGTGAGGGCCTGGTCCGGGAAGATCGTGATCCAGACCTTGCCGCCACGCTTGATGTGACGGGTCATCGCGATACGCGCCGACTCGATCTGGCGGTTGGTCACGTACGCCGGCTCGAGAGCCTGGATCCCGAACTCGCCGAACACCACCCGGTTACCACCCTTGGACGCGCCGCTGCGGTCCGGGTGGTGCGGCTTGCGGAAGCCCTTCGGGGGCTTGCGCGGCATCAGCATCTGTCAGCCCTCCTGCTGCGTTTCTGCCGCGGCGGCGACGGCGGACGCGTCCACCGGCTCGCCACTCGGCGTCTCGGCCTGCTGCGCGATGGTGGTCGCGGCTGCCCGGCCGGCCTCGGTGCCACCGGCGGTCGTGCCGGCGGAGCCGGACCGACCACGGCGCGGCCGCTCGGGGCGGTCGCCGCGCTCACGGCGCGGGCGCGACGGAGCCTCGGCCGGGGTCTCCCGACCCGGCACCGCGTCGCCCTTGTAGATCCAGACCTTCACGCCGATCCGGCCGAAGGTGGTACGGGCCTCGAAGAAGCCGTACTCGATGTTGGCCCGCAGCGTGTGCAGCGGAACCCGACCCTCGCGGTAGAACTCGGTCCGGCTCATCTCGGCGCCGCCGAGACGGCCCGAGACCTGGACCCGGATGCCCTTGCAGACCGGGTTCTTCATCGCGGACTGCATGGCCTTGCGCATCGCCCGACGGAAGCTGACCCGGCTGGACAGCTGCTCGGCCACGCCCTGCGCGACGAGCTGCGCGTCCGACTCGGGGCTCTTCACCTCGATGATGTTGAGCTGGACCTGCTTGCCGGTCAGCTTCTCGAGCTCGCCACGGATCCGGTCTGCCTCCGCGCCCTTACGGCCGATGACAATGCCCGGCCGGGCGGTGTGGATGTCGACGCGGACCCGGTCCCGGGTGCGCTCGATGTCGACCTTGGAGATCCCGGCGCGCTCGAGGCCCTTGGACATCATGCGGCGGATCTTGACGTCCTCGCCGATGTAGTCCTTGTAGAGCTTGTCCGCGAACCAGCGGGACTTCCAGTCGGTCGAGATGCCGAGCCGGAACCCGTGCGGGTGAACCTTCTGACCCATTACTCCGCACCCTCCGTCGTGCTCTGCGTCTCGGCCGGCGCAGCCTGCTTCGCCGGGGCCGCCTTCTTCGCCGCCGACTTCTTCGGCGCGGCCGGGGCGACCGCCTCGACCGCGACCGTGATGTGGCAGGTCCGCTTGCGGATCCGGTACGCCCGGCCCTGCGCCCGCGGCTGGAACCGCTTCATGGTCGGGCCCTCGTCCACGTACGCCTCGCTGACGAGCAGCGCGTCGGGGTCCAGCCGCTCGTTGTTCTCCGCGTTGGCGATCGCGCTCGCGAGCACCTTGTACACCTGCTCACTCGCAGCCTGCGGCGCGAACTGCAGCACCGTGAGCGCCTCCTTCGCGGGCAGGCCGCGGACGAGGTTGACCACCCGGCGCGCCTTCATCGGCGAGATGCGCACGTACCGCGCAACCGCCCGCGCGCCCGGAAGCACCGGAGCGTCGCCCTTTCCTGGCATCGCTGTAACCCCTTGTTCCTCTATCCGTATGCCCGCGGCGTCAGCGCCGGCGGCTCTTCCGGTCGTCCTTCTCGTGACCCTTGAACGTGCGGGTCAGCGCGAACTCGCCGAGCTTGTGCCCGACCATCGCCTCGGTCACGAACACCGGGACGTGCTTGCGTCCGTCGTGCACCGCGATCGTGTGGCCCAGCATCTCGGGGATGATCGTCGAGCGCCGCGACCAGGTCTTGATGACGTTCTTCGTGCCCTTGTCGTTCTGCGTCTCCACCTTCTTGATCAGGTGGTCGTCGACGAACGGGCCCTTCTTCAGGCTGCGAGGCATGTCTTATCTCCCTCAGCCGCGCTTACGCGTGGCGTAGCGGCGGCGGACGATCAGCCGGTCACTCGGCTGGCCCTTACGACGGGTGCGGCCCTCGGGCTTACCCTGCGGGTTGACCGGGTGGCGACCGCCGGAGGTCTTACCCTCACCACCACCGTGCGGGTGGTCGACCGGGTTCATGGCGACACCACGGACGGTCGGGCGCTTGCCCTTCCAGCGCATGCGGCCGGCCTTGCCCCAGTTGATGTTCGACTGGTCGGCGTTGCCGATCTCACCGACGCTGGCGCGGCAGCGCACGTCCACCCGCCGGATCTCACCGGACGGCATGCGCAGGGTCGCGTACGCGCCCTCGCGGCCCAGCAGCTGGATGCCGACGCCGGCCGAACGGGCCAGCTTGGCGCCGCCACCCGGACGCAGCTCCACGTTGTGGATCGTGGTACCCACCGGGATGTTGCGCAGCGGCAGGTTGTTACCCGGCTTGATGTCGGCGCTCGGACCCGACTCGACGGTGTCGCCCTGCTTCAGGTCCTTCGGGGCGATGATGTAGCGCTTCTCGCCGTCGAGGTAGTGCAGCAGCGCGATCCGCGCGGTGCGGTTCGGGTCGTACTCGATGTGCGCGACCTTGGCCGGCACGCCGTCCTTGTCGACCCGCTTGAAGTCGATGATCCGGTACTGCCGCTTGTGGCCGCCACCGTGGTGCCGGGTGGTGATCCGGCCGTGGGCGTTGCGACCGCCCTTCTTCGGCAGCGGGGCCAGCAGCGACTTCTCCGGCGTCGACCGGGTGATCTCGGCGAAGTCGGCGACGCTCGAGCCACGCCGGCCCGGCGTCGTCGGCTTGTACTTACGGATAGCCATTGTCTACACCCCTCAGCTGACCGGGCCGCCGAAGGCCTCGATGCGGTCACCGTCAGCCAGCTTCACCATCGCCCGCTTGGTGTCCTTGCGCTTGCCGAACCCGGTGCGGGTCCGCTTGCGCTTGCCCTCGCGGTTGAGCGTGTTGACCGTCAGGACGCGGACGTTGAAGATCTGCTCGATAGCGATCTTGATCGCGGTCTTGTTCGCGTCCGGGTGCACCAGAAAGGTGTACCAGTTGCGGTTCAGCTCGCTGTAACTCTTCTCCGAGACGACCGGCGCCACGATGATGTCGCGCGGGTCGGCGATCGTGCTCACTTGCCACCCTCCTCGGTGGTCTCGGCGGGAACGCCCAGGAACTCGTCCAGGGCCTCCTTGGTGAAGACCACGTCGTCGGCCACCAGCACGTCGTACGTGTTGAGCTGGCCGGCTTCGATCAGGTGCACCCGCGGCTCGTTGCGCAGCGACACCCAGTTCAGCTCGTCGGTGCTGCTCAGCACGACCAGCACCCGGCGGGCGTCGGTCAGCTTCGTCAGCGTGGCCAGCGCGGCCTTGGTCGACGGCTTCTCGCCCGAGACGAACGCCTCGACGACGTGCACCTTGCCGGCGCGGGCCCGGTCCGAGAGGGCGCCACGGAGCGCGGCGGCCTTCATCTTCTTCGGGGTCCGCTGGCTGTAGTCGCGCGGCACGGGACCGTGCACCACGCCACCGCCGGCGAACTGCGGCGCGCGGATCGAGCCCTGCCGGGCACGACCGGTGCCCTTCTGCTTGTACGGCTTCTTGCCGCCGCCGGCGACCTCGCCGCGGGTCTTGGCCTTGTGCGTGCCCTGCCGGGCCGCCGCGAGCTGGGCCACCACGACCTGGTGCATCAGCGCGACGTTGGCCTGCGCGTCGAAGATGTCGGCGGGCAGCTCCACGGAGCCGCTCTTGGCGCCTTCGACGGTGCGGACGTCAACGGTGGTCACTTGGCCGCACCGCCCTTCTTCGCCTTGGTCTTGGCCGCGGTACGGACCAGGACCAGCGCGCCCTTGGGGCCCGGGATGGCGCCACGGACGAGCAGGAGGTTGTTCTCGGTGTCGACCGCCTGGACGGTCAGGTTCTGGACGGTGTAGCGCACGCCACCCATCCGGCCGGCCATCCGGGTGCCCTTGAAGACACGACCCGGGGTGGCGCAGGCGCCGATGGAGCCCGGCGAGCGGTGCTTGCGCTCGACACCGTGGCTGGCGCGCAGACCGTGGAAGCCGTGCCGCTTCATCGGGCCGGCGTAGCCCTTGCCCTTGGTCTTGCCGGTCACGTCGACCGAGATGCCGGCCGGGAACTGCTCGACCGTGACCTCCTGGCCGAGCGAGTACTCGGCGGCGTCGACCGTGCGCAGCTCGACGATGTGGCGCCGCGGCGCCACGTCGGCCTTCGCGTAGTGACCGCTGATCGGCTTCTTGACCTTGCGCGGGTCGATGGCGCCGTACGCCAGCTGGACCGCCGCGTAGCCGTCCTTCTCAGCGCTGCGAACCTGGCTGACGACGCACGGGCCGGCCTGCACCACGGTCACGGGAACAACACGGTTGTTGTCCCAGACCTGGGTCATGCCGAGCTTCGCGCCCAGGATCCCCTTGACTTGCCTGTCCATTTGTCCGATCCCTACAGCTTGATCTCGATGTCGACGCCAGCCGGCAGGTCGAGGCGCATGAGCGAGTCGACCGTCTTCGGGGTCGGGTCGATGATGTCGATCAGCCGCTTGTGCGTGCGCATCTCGAAGTGCTCGCGCGAGTCCTTGTACTTGTGCGGCGAGCGGATAACGCAGAAACGGTTGATCTCCGTGGGCAGCGGCACCGGGCCCGCGACCTGCGCCCCGGTGCGCGTCACCGTCTCGACGATCTTCCGAGCCGAGGAGTCGACGACCTCGTGGTCATAGGCCTTGAGCCGGATGCGGATCTTCTGTCCCGCCATGGTGGCTTCTGTTCCTTCTCTCGATGCCGCTGTGTTGCGGGCGCCTGTACCGGCTGGCACAGGCCCACTTCGCCGACCCCCGCGGTCGGGCGTGTCGCGCCCTCGGGCCAGGCTCCGCCCCGGGACTCCGGAGCGATACCGACCGCGCGGTGGGTCATGGCGCCGATCGCACTACCGCGACCTGGACGCCGTGCGAGGGTGGTTGGCGGACTGGCCGCCAACCACCCTACGCCCGACTGGCCCTCCCGCCCGGAGGTTCGGCACAAGCCGAACGCAGGCGGTCGAACCGTCGTTACGCAACCTGACTAGTATGCCGCACGACCGGCGGCGGGTCTAATCGGGGTTACCCAGCTCACTTGATGATCTTGGTGACGCGACCCGCGCCAACCGTACGACCACCCTCGCGGATCGCGAACTTGAGGTTCTCCTCCATCGCGATCGGCTGGATGAGCTTCACGCTCATCGTGGTGTTGTCGCCCGGCATGACCATCTCGGTGCCCTCGGGGAGCGTGACGACACCGGTGACGTCCGTGGTCCGGAAGTAGAACTGCGGACGGTAGTTCTGGAAGAACGGGGTGTGCCGGCCGCCCTCCTCCTTGGAGAGGATGTAGACCGTCGCCTCGAACTCCGTGTGCGGGGTCGTGGTGCCCGGCTTGATGACGACCATGCCGCGCTCGACGTCCTCGCGCTTGATGCCACGCAGCAGCAGACCGACGTTCTCACCCGCGCGGGCCTCGTCGAGCAGCTTGCGGAACATCTCGATGCCGGTGCAGACCGTCTTCTGCGACTTCTCGCGGATACCGACGATCTCCACCTCCTCGTTCGGCTTGAGGATGCCGCGCTCCGCGCGACCGGTGACGACGGTGCCACGACCGGTGATCGTGAAGACGTCCTCGATCGGCATGAGGAACGGCTTCTCGGTCTCGCGCTCCGGCTGCGGGATCGCGGTGTCGACCGCGCTCATCAGCTCGAGCAGCTTGCCGGTCCACTCGGGGTCACCCTCGAGGGCCTTCAGCGCCGACACCCGGACGACCGGCAGGTCGTCACCCGGGTACTCCTGCGCCGAGAGCAGCTCACGGACCTCGAGCTCGACGAGCTCCAGGAGCTCCTCGTCGTCGACCATGTCGCTCTTGTTGAGCGCCACGACGATGTACGGCACGCCGACCTGACGGGCCAGCAGCACGTGCTCGCGGGTCTGCGGCATCGGGCCGTCGGTCGCCGCGACCACCAGGATCGCGCCGTCCATCTGGGCGGCACCGGTGATCATGTTCTTGATGTAGTCGGCGTGACCGGGGCAGTCGACGTGCGCATAGTGCCGCGCCTCGGTCTGGTACTCGACGTGCGCGATCGAGATCGTGATGCCGCGGGCCTTCTCCTCCGGCGCCTTGTCGATCTCGTCGAACGGCGTGTACGGGTTCAGGTCCGGGAACTGGTCGTGCAGGACCTTGGTGATGGCCGCCGTCAGCGTCGTCTTACCGTGGTCGATGTGACCAATGGTGCCGATGTTGACGTGCGGCTTAGTCCGCTCGAACTTCGCCTTCGCCACTGGTGTCCTCCTGTGGACTTTCTTGGTTCGTTCGCCCCGGTGCGCCGGTCGGCGCTTAGGACTCTGTCGACAGCCTTTCCGACCTGACGGCCGGAGAGCCTTTGTGGGTTCTGCGGCGATGAAGCCTACAGGCCCGGATTCACACAACCCGACCGAGGTGGCCGCGGGCGGGAGAACCCTCCCGCGACCACACCCGACTCATCGGATCAGCTCAGGCGAGCGTCACTCACCGGTCGCCTTGGCGATGATCTCCTTCGCCACCGAGGCCGGAACCTCGGCGTAGGAGTCGAACTGCATGCTGTAGCTAGCCCGGCCCTGGGTCTTCGACCGCAGGTCGCCGACGTAGCCGAACATCTCCGACAACGGCACCAGGGCGCGGACGACGCGGGCACCGCCGCGCTCCTCCATCGCCTGGATGATGCCGCGGCGGGAGTTGAGGTCGCCGATGACGTCACCCATGTTCTCCTCGGGAGTGGTGACCTCAACGGCCATCATCGGCTCGAGCAGCGCCGGGTCGGCCTTGCGGGCCGCCTCCTTGAGCGCCATCGAGCCGGCGATCTTGAACGCCATCTCGGACGAGTCGACCTCGTGGTACTGACCGTCCACCAGCGTCAGCTTCACGCCGACGAGCGGGAAGCCGGCGAGGATGCCGTACTGCATGGCGTCCTGCGCGCCCGCGTCCACCGAGGGGATGAACTCCCGGGGGATGCGGCCACCGGTGACGGCGTTCGCGAACTCGTAGGTCGGGGCCTCGTTGTCCAGCGGCAGCGGCTCCAGGCTGATGATCACCCGGGCGTACTGGCCGGAACCACCGGTCTGCTTCTTGTGGGTGTACTCGACCTTCTCCACCTGACGGCGGATGGTCTCGCGGTACGCCACCTGCGGCTTGCCGATGTTCGCCTCGACGTTGAACTCACGGCGCATCCGGTCCACCAGGATGTCCAGGTGCAGCTCGCCCATGCCGGAGATGACCGTCTGGCCGGTCTCCTCGTCCAGCTTGACGCGGAAGGTCGGGTCCTCCTCGGCCAGCCGCTGGATGGCGGTGCTGAGCTTCTCCTGGTCGGCCTTGGTCTTCGGCTCGATGGCCACCTCGATGACCGGCTCCGGGAAGGTCATCGACTCGAGGATGACCGGGTTCGCCGGGTCGCACAGGGTGTCACCGGTGGTGGTCTGCTTCAGACCCTGGACCGCGATGATGTCGCCGGCCTTGGCGGAGCTGCGCTCCTCCCGCTTGTTGGCGTGCATCTGGTAGATCTTGCCGATCCGCTCCTTGCGGTCCTTGGTGGAGTTGACCACCTGGGACCCGGACTCGACCACGCCGGAGTAGACCCGGACGTAGGTGAGCTTGCCGAGGTGCTTGTCGGTCTGGATCTTGAACGCCAGGCCGGAGAACGGCTCCGAGGTGGACGGCTTCCGCTGCAGCGGGGTCTCGCCGTCGGTCGCGGTGCCCTCGATCGCCGGAATGTCCAGCGGCGACGGCAGGTAGTCGACCACGGCGTCGAGCATCGGCTGGACGCCCTTGTTCTTGAAGGCGGAGCCGCAGAGGACCGGGTTGGCCTTGCCGGCGATGGTGGCCCGACGGATGGCGGCCTTGATCTCCTCGACGGAGATCTCCTCGCCCTCCAGGTACCGCTCCATCACCGAGTCGTCGACGTCGGCCAGGGTCTCCATCAGCTTCTCGCGCCACTCCGCGGCGGCGTCGGCCAGGTCGGCCGGGATCTCCTCGACCGCGTAGTCCTCACCCTTCTGGGTCTCCCCGCGCCAGGTGAGGGCGCGCATGCCGATCAGGTCCACGACGCCGATGTGGTCGGCCTCGGTCCCGATCGGGATCTGCAGCACGAGCGGCGTGGCGTTGAGCCGGTCGATCATCATCTGCACGCAGCGGAAGAAGTCGGCGCCGGTCCGGTCGAGCTTGTTGACGAAGCACATCCGCGGGACGTTGTACTTGTCGGCCTGACGCCAGACGTTCTCCGTCTGCGGCTCCACGCCGGCGACACCGTCGTAGACCGCGACCGCACCGTCCAGAACGCGCAGCGACCGCTCGACCTCGACCGTGAAGTCGACGTGGCCGGGCGTGTCGATGATCTGGATCGTGTGGCCCTTCCACTCGCACTTCGTGGCGGCGGAAGTGATGGTGATACCGCGCTCCTGCTCCTGCTCCATCCAGTCCATGACGGCAGCGCCCTCGTGGACCTCACCGATCTTGTAGGTGATACCGGTGTAGAACAGGATCCGCTCGGTGGTAGTGGTCTTACCGGCATCGATGTGCGCCATGATGCCGATGTTGCGTACGTTGGCGAGCGCGTCTGCGGCGGCCACTTCAATCCCTACTTATCGTCGTCTCGACACAACTGGTGGCGGTTCCGGCGCCTGGTGGGCGCCGGAACCAAGGTGTTACCAGCGGTAGTGCGCGAAGGCCTTGTTGGACTCGGCCATCTTGTGGGTGTCCTCGCGCCGCTTGACGGCGGCACCGAGGCCGTTGCTCGCGTCCAGCAGCTCGTTCATCAGCCGCTCGACCATGGTCTTCTCGCGCCGCGCCCGGGCGTAGGTGACCAGCCAGCGCAGACCCAGGGTGGTCGCGCGGGCCGGGCGCACCTCGACCGGCACCTGGTAGGTGGCGCCACCGACGCGGCGGCTGCGCACCTCGAGGGTCGGCTTGACGTTGTCCATCGCCCGCTTCAGGGTGACGACCGGGTCGGTGCCGGACTTCTCGCGGCAGCCCTCGAGAGCCGCGTACACGATGCTCTCGGCGAGCTGCCGCTTGCCGCGCAGCAGGATCTTGTTCACCAGCTGGGTGACCAGCGGCGAGTTGTACACCGGGTCAGCGACCAGCGGCCGCCGCGGAGCGGGTCCCTTACGCGGCATGTCAGCTCTTCTCCTTCTTCGCGCCGTAACGGCTGCGCGCCTGCTTGCGGTTGCGGACACCCTGGGTGTCCAGCGAACCGCGAACGATCTTGTACCGCACGCCGGGGAGGTCCTTCACACGGCCGCCACGCACGAGCACGATCGAGTGCTCCTGCAGGTTGTGGCCGACGCCCGGGATGTAGGCGGTCACCTCGATCTGGCTGCTGAGCTTGACACGAGCGACCTTGCGCAGCGCCGAGTTCGGCTTCTTCGGGGTGGTGGTGTACACGCGGGTGCACACGCCGCGCCGCTGGGGAGACCCCTTGAGCGCCGGGGTCTTGGTCTTGGTCGTCTTGGCCTGGCGGCCCTTTCGGACCAGCTGCTGAATGGTGGGCACCGGGTTTCTCCGCTCCCTTCGGCCGCTGCGAGGCGACCGCGCCGTCTGCTCTAGCCGGCCGGATGGACGGCTCTCCTACATTCCAACCAGGGCCACCTCACGGGGTCCCAGCACCCGCGGTCGGGCGTGTCGCCCGGCTCACGGTTCCCGGATCGTCGCTCGCGCGGAACCCGGGGGTCTGTCACCGGCACGCGGCAGGCCGTGCGCCGGATCTTCTGGCTTCGTCGCGCTGCCGCAGGACCATCGGCTGATCGGATCCAGCGCACGCACGAGTTGCCCGGGCTGGCCCGGGCACAAGGGGAAAGAGTACCTACCACAACCGCGCCGGTCAAAACGGGGCGGCCGGCGAAGCGTCTCGCCGCCCGCCGATCGGAACCGTGCTGCCTACGCGCCCGCGATGGGCACCTACGGACACAAGTGTACCGGCTGCACCGGGAAGTGGCCCCTCGGCCCCGGGGTTCCCTCGGGCTCCCGCCCGGCGGTCGCCCCGTTGGTCACGCCAGCGACACCAGCAACGCCAGCCCCAGCCCGAGCAGGCTGAGCAGCAGCCCGGCGCCGCCGCAACTGACGCCGGAGATGGCCAGGCCGCGCCCGGTGAACCGGACCGCCGGCGGTGCCGCGGGACGGCGGATCTGCCGTATCGCGAGCAGGCCGGCGCCGACGGCACCCGCCCCGGTCAGGACGCCGAGCACGGTGAAGGCGCCGGCGGCCCAGACGCCGTCCCGGTCCGGCCCCACCGCCCCGAAGCAGATCACCAGCAGCGAGACCAGGATCGAGACGATCCCGGCCACCAGCGAACCCACCGCCAGGCCGGAGGCGACCGGCGGCACGTCGATGTGCACCACGCCGAAGGGCGTGCCGGGCACCGGATCGACCCGTCGCGGACGCCCCACCGCGTCCCGTGGCGGGGGCGGCGGCACGGCGGGCAGGGAGCCCCATCCCGCGGCGGCCGTCGGCGGCGTGCCGCCCGGCCCGGTCGGAACACCCCACCCCGCCCCGGAGACCGTCGCGGGAGCGGTCGGCAGCCCCGCCGGCGGCGGGCCGGCGGGCATCGCGGGCGGCCCGGACGGCCCGGACGGCGGGCCGGCAGGCATCGCGGACGGCCCGGACGGCCCAGACGGCTGGCCGGCGGGCATCGCGGGCGGGCCGGCGGGCACGGCGTGCGGCGGCCCGGAAGGCGGACTCGTCGGGCCGGCGGCCGGGCCCGGCGGCGATCCGGCACCCGGGCTCGTCGGGCCGACGGCCGGGGCCGATCCGGCACCGGGGCTCGCCGTGGCGTCGGCCGAGGGCCGGGACCAGGGCTCGGAGGTCGGCGCCGGAGACGGCGGCGAGCCGTCCGGGGGCGTCCACCCGTCCGGAGCGGAGGGGGTGGCCGGCCGACCGGGCGTCGTCGGGTCGGTGCCCTGCGGTCGCGCCGGGTCGGTCACGGGTCCTCCTGTCGGAAGTCGACGTCCACGCACCGGGCGACGGACACCGGTCAGGCTACCGCCGTCGGGCGAGCCGACGACGCCCGGCGCGGGTGGTTCGCCCGCGCCGGTCAGTTCACGTTCGGCGCGAAGTCCTGCCCGTAGGGTGCCTCGGCGAGCCGGATCACGCCGACCACCACCGCGGCGACCACGGCGACCGCGACGAGCACCAGGCCCGTCCAGGCCAGGCGCTCCCCCCGCCGCAGCCAGGCCGCGCCGGTGAGGAAACCCCCCGAGGCGTACGCCTCACGGCGCGCCTGCCGCGCCAGCCGGAGGGCGACCGTCGCAGGCACCACTCCCCCGATGAACAGGCCGGTCAGCGCGCCGATCAGCCCGAGTGCGAAGACCGCCCGCGCTTTCGTGGCCCGGGTCGGATCCGGGTCGAGTGGATGCCGCGGCGGCCCCGCGAGCGGGGCGACCGGGGCGGGCCCGGGAGCGGTGGTCATGCCCTCCATCATGCCCCGCCCCGTCGGAGCTGGTCGGCGGGAGCGTCGGGCCCACCCCGTTACGGCGTGCGGGTCGTCGACCTCGGCGAGGACGGTGTCGATCTCTCCGACATCTCCGGCCCCGACGACCGGCAGCGGGGCCGGAGACACGACGAGGCCCCCGGCGGATGCCGGGGGCCTCGTGCGTGCGCTCCTTAGCGGTACGACCCGAAGTCGAAGTCGTCCAGCGGAACCGCCTGGCCGCTGGCCGGCCCGAAGCCGTAGTCGGTCTCCGGGTAGCCGGTCATCGAGTAGACCTTGGCCTTCGCCTCCTCGGTCGGCTCGACCCGGACGTTGCGGTACTTGCTGATGCCCGTACCGGCCGGGATGAGCTTACCGATGATCACGTTCTCCTTGAGGCCGATCAGCGAGTCGCTGCGGGCGTGGATCGCCGCGTCCGTCAGCACCCGGGTGGTCTCCTGGAAGGAGGCCGCCGACAGCCAGGAGTCCGTGGCCAGCGAGGCCTTGGTGATACCCATCAGCACCGGGCGACCGGCGGCGGGCTCGCCACCCTCCGACACGAGTCGGCGGTTCTCCGACTCGAACAGCGCCCGGTCGACCAGCACGCCCGGCAGGAACTCGGTCGAGCCGGAGTCGATGACCGTCACCCGCTTGAGCATCTGGCGGATGATGATCTCGATGTGCTTGTCGTGGATGAGCACACCCTGCGAGCGGTAGACCTCCTGGACCTCCTGAGTCAGGTGGACCTGGACCGCACGCGGGCCGAGGATGCGCAGCAGCTCGTGCGGGTCGACCGTACCCACGGTGAGCTTCTCGCCGACCTCGACGTGGTCGCCGTCGTTGGCCAGGAGCCGGACCCGCTTCGAGATCTTGTCGTAGACGATCTCGTCGCTGCCGTCGTCCGGCACCACGATGATCTTCCGCGACCGCTCGCCGTCCTCGATGCGCACGCGACCCGGGGTGTCGGCGATGGGCGCCTTGCCCTTGGGCACGCGGGCCTCGAAGATCTCCTGGACACGCGGCAGACCCTGGGTGATGTCCTCACCGGCGACACCACCGGTGTGGAAGGTACGCATGGTCAGCTGTGTACCGGGCTCACCGATCGACTGGGCGGCGATGATGCCGACCGCCTCGCCGACGTCCACGGTCTTGCCGGTCGGCAGCGAGCGGCCGTAGCACGCACCGCAGACGCCCAGCTTCGACTCGCAGGTGAGCACGCTCCGCACCCGGACCGTCTCCACCCCGGCCGCGACGATCCGGTCGACCAGGATCGAGTTGATGTCCGAGCCCCGCTCGGCGACGACGGTGCCGTCCGGCCCCTTGATGTCGTCGGCGAGGGTACGGGCGTGCACGCTGGTCTCGGCGTGCTCGTGCACGACCAGCTGGCCGTCCCGCTTCTGGCCGATCTGCATCGGGATGGCACGGTCGGTGCCGCAGTCCTCCTCGCGGATGATGACGTCCTGCGAGACGTCCACCAGACGCCGGGTCAGGTAACCCGAGTCGGCGGTACGCAGGGCCGTGTCCGCGAGACCCTTCCGGGCACCGTGGGTGGAGATGAAGTACTCCAGCACGGACAGACCCTCCCGGTAGCTGGCCTTGATGGGCCGCGGGATGATCTCACCCTTCGGGTTGGCCACCAGACCACGGATCGCCGCGATCTGCCGGAGCTGGAGCAGGTTACCGCGGGCACCCGAGTTGATCATCTTCCACAGCGGGTTCTCCTGCGGCAGCGCGGTGTCCATCTCCTTGGCGACCTCGTTGGTCGCCTTGGTCCAGATCTCGATGAGCTCGCCGCGGCGCTCCTCGGCGGTCATCAGACCACGCTGGTACTGCTTGTCGATCCGGTCGGCTTCCTTCTCGTACCGCTCCAGGATCTCCCGCTTGCGCGGCGGAGCGATGACGTCCTCCATGCCGATCGTCACGCCGGACCAGGTGGCCCAGTGGAAACCGGCCTCCTTGAGCCCGTCGAGGGTGGCCGCGAGGGCCACCTTCGGGAAGCGCTCGGCGAGGTCGTTGACGATCGCGGAGAGCTGGCCCTTGCGGATCTCGTAGTTCACGAAGCGGTAGCCCGGGGGCAGCGTCTCGTTGAACAGGACCCGGCCGAGCGTGGTCTCCACGGTGACGGGGTCACCCTCGACCCAGCCCTCGGGAGCGGTCCACGCCTCGGTGCCGGGGCCGTTGTCGACACCGACCAGCCCGCGCAGCCGGATCTTCACCGGGGCCTGCAGGTGCAGCTCGCCGTTGTCGAACGCCATCCGCGCCTCGGCGTCCGAGCTGAACGCCCGGCCCTCGCCGCGCTCACCGGCGGTGAGGTGGGTGAGGTGGTAGAGACCGATGATCATGTCCTGGGTGGGCATGGTCACCGGCTTGCCGTCGGCCGGCTTGAGGATGTTGTTCGACGAGAGCATCAGGATCCGCGCCTCGGCCTGGGCCTCGGCGGACAGCGGCACGTGGACCGCCATCTGGTCACCGTCGAAGTCGGCGTTGAACGCGGTGCAGACCAGCGGGTGGATCTGGATGGCCTTGCCCTCGACCAACTGCGGCTCGAAGGCCTGGATGCCCAGCCGGTGCAGGGTCGGCGCCCGGTTGAGCAGCACCGGGTGCTCGCCGATGACCTCTTCCAGCACGTCCCACACGACCGGCCGCTGCCGCTCGACCATCCGCTTGGCGGACTTGATGTTCTGCGCGTGGTTGAGGTCGACCAGCCGCTTCATCACGAACGGCTTGAACAGCTCCAGCGCCATCTGCTTGGGCAGGCCGCACTGGTGCAGCTTGAGCTTCGGGCCGACCACGATGACCGAACGGCCGGAGTAGTCGACGCGCTTACCCAGCAGGTTCTGGCGGAACCGGCCCTGCTTGCCCTTGAGCATGTCGGACAGCGACTTGAGCGGGCGGTTGCCCGGACCGGTCACCGGCCGGCCACGTCGGCCGTTGTCGAACAGCGCGTCGACGGCCTCCTGGAGCATCCGCTTCTCGTTGTTGACGATGATCTCGGGCGCGCCGAGGTCGATCAGCCGCTTGAGGCGGTTGTTCCGGTTGATGACGCGGCGGTACAGGTCGTTCAGGTCGGAGGTCGCGAACCGGCCACCGTCGAGCTGCACCATCGGCCGCAGGTCCGGCGGGATGACCGGAACGCAGTCCAGCACCATGCCGAGCGGCGAGTTGCGGGTGTTCAGGAACGCCGCGACGACCTTGAGCCGCTTGAGCGCCCGGATCTTCCGCTGGCCCTTGCCGGTGCGGATGGTCTCCCGCAGGCTCTCCGCCTCGGCGTCGAGGTCCATGTTCTGGACGAGCGCCTTGATGGCCTCGGCGCCCATGCCGCCGGTGAAGTACTCACCGAACCGGTCGCGCAGCTCCCGGTAGAGCAGCTCGTCGGTGACCAGCTGCTTCGGCTCCAGCTTGCGGAAGGTGTCCAGCACCTCGTCCAGGCGGTCGATCTCGCGCTGGGCCCGGTCGCGGATCTGGCGCATCTCGCGCTCTCCGCCCTCCTTGACCTTGCGCCGGACGTCCGCCTTGGCACCCTCGGCCTCCAGCTCGGCCAGGTCGGCCTCGAGCTTGGCGGCCCGCTTCTCGATCTCCGAGTCGCGGCTGTTCTCGGCCTGCCGCTTCTCGGCCAGGATCTCGTTCTCGATCGTCGAGAGGTCACGGTGACGCGCCTCGGCGTCCACGCTGGTCACGACGTACGAGGCGAAGTAGATGATCTTCTCGAGGTCCTTGGGGGCGAGGTCCAGCAGGTAACCCAGCCGGCTCGGCACGCCCTTGAAGTACCAGATGTGGGTCACCGGAGCGGCCAGCTCGATGTGCCCCATCCGCTCACGACGGACCTTGGAGCGGGTCACCTCGACGCCGCAGCGCTCGCAGATGATGCCCTTGAAGCGGACCCGCTTGTACTTACCGCAGTAGCACTCCCAGTCCCGCTGAGGACCGAAGATCTTCTCGCAGAAGAGCCCGTCCTTCTCCGGCTTCAGGGTGCGGTAGTTGATCGTCTCAGGCTTCTTGACCTCGCCGTGGGACCACTGACGGATGTCGTCGGCGGTGGCGAGGCCGATGCGCAGCTCGTCGAAGAAGTTGACGTCGAGCACTATGTCCCCTATGTCGTCGTCTGTACTGCTTAGCTAGTGGGTGGGGTCGGGAGCCGGCGGCGAGCCGGCTCCCGACCGCTCACCTCAGACCTCTTCGACCGAGCTCGGCTCGCGCCGGGACAGGTCGATGCCCAGCTCCTCCGCGGCCCGGAACACCTCGTCGTCGGTCTCGCGCATCTCCAGGGCCACACCGTCGCTGGAGAGCACCTCGACGTTGAGGCACAGCGACTGCAGCTCCTTGAGCAGCACCTTGAACGACTCCGGGATGCCCGGCTCGGGGATGTTCTCGCCCTTGACGATCGCCTCGTAGACCTTCACCCGGCCCAGGACGTCGTCGGACTTGATCGTCAGCAGCTCCTGCAGGGCGTACGCGGCGCCGTACGCCTGCATCGCCCAGCACTCCATCTCACCGAAGCGCTGACCACCGAACTGCGCCTTACCACCCAGCGGCTGCTGCGTGATCATCGAGTACGGGCCGGTCGACCGGGCGTGGATCTTGTCGTCGACCAGGTGGTTGAGCTTCAGGATGTAGATGTAGCCGACCGCGATCGGGTCCGGCAGCGGCTCGCCGGAGCGGCCGTCGAACAGCTGCGCCTTACCGGACGAGCCGATCAGCTGCTTGCCGTCCCGGTTGGGCAGGGTCGACGCGAGCAGACCGGAGATCTCCTCCTCGCGGGCACCGTCGAAGACCGGAGTGGCCACGTTGGTGTCCGGCTCGGACTCGTCCGCGCCGATCGCCTGGAGCTGGCGCTTCCACTCGGCGTCCTCGCCGTCGACCTTCCACCCGGTCTTGGCCACCCAGCCGAGGTGCGTCTCCAGCACCTGGCCGATGTTCATCCGGGAGGGAACGCCGAGCGGGTTCAGCACGATGTCGACCGGCGTGCCGTCCTCGAGGAACGGCATGTCCTCGACGGGCAGGATCTTGGAGATGACGCCCTTGTTGCCGTGGCGGCCCGCGAGCTTGTCACCGTCCTGGATCTTCCGCTTCTGGGCGACGTAGACCCGGACCAGCTCGTTGACGCCCGGCGGCAGCTCGTCGCCGTCCTCGCGGGAGAAGGTCCGGACGCCGATGACCGTGCCGGTCTCGCCGTGCGGCACCTTCAGCGAGGTGTCCCGGACCTCGCGCGCCTTCTCGCCGAAGATCGCGCGGAGCAGCCGCTCCTCCGGGGTCAGCTCGGTCTCACCCTTGGGCGTGACCTTGCCGACCAGGATGTCGCCGGGGACGACCTCGGCGCCGATCCGGATGATGCCGCGCTCGTCGAGGTCGGCGAGCATCTCCTCGCTGACGTTCGGGATGTCGCGGGTGATCTCCTCCGGGCCGAGCTTGGTGTCCCGAGCGTCGACCTCGTGCTCCTCGATGTGGATCGAGGTGAGCACGTCCTGCTGCACGAGGCGCTGCGACAGGATGATCGCGTCCTCGTAGTTGTGGCCCTCCCAGGTCATGAACGCCACGAGCAGGTTGCGCCCGAGCGCCATCTCGCCGTCGTCGGTGCAGGGACCGTCGGCGATGACCTGGCCGGCCTCGACCCGGTCGCCCTCGAAGACGACCGGCTTCTGGTTGACGCAGGAGCCGGCGTTGGAGCGGCGGAACTTGTGCAGCAGGTACGTCCGGCGGTGGCCGTCGTCCTGGTGGACGGTGATGTAGTCGGCGCACAGGTCCTCGATGACACCGCCGACCTCGGCGACCACCACGTCACCGGCGTCGACCGCGGCCCGGTACTCCATGCCGGTGCCGACCAGCGGCGCCTCCGCCTTGACCAGCGGCACGGCCTGGCGCTGCATGTTCGCGCCCATGAGCGCGCGGTTGGCGTCGTCGTGCTCGAGGAACGGGATCATCGCCGTCGCGACGGAGGTCATCTGCCGCGGCGACACGTCCATGTAGTCCACGGCCGCCGGCGGGACGTCCTCGGTCTCGCCGCCCTTACGGCGGACCAGGACCCGGTCCTCGGCGAACGAGCCGTCCGCCTTGAGCGGCGCGTTGGCCTGCGCCTTGACGAAGCGGTCCTCCTCGTCCGCGGTCAGGTAGTCGATCTGGTCGGTGACCCGACCGTCGACGACCTTCCGGTACGGCGTCTCGATGAAGCCGAACGGGTTGACCCGGGCGAAGGTGGACAGCGCGCCGATCAGGCCGATGTTCGGGCCTTCCGGCGTCTCGATCGGGCACATCCGGCCGTAGTGCGACGGGTGCACGTCACGGACCTCGAAGCCGGCCCGCTCCCGGGACAGACCACCCGGGCCGAGCGCGCTCAGCCGCCGCCGGTGGGTCAGGCCCGCCAGCGGGTTGGTCTGGTCCATGAACTGGGACAGCTGCGACGTGCCGAAGAACTCCTTGATCGCCGCCACCACCGGACGGATGTTGATCAGGGTCTGCGGCGTGATCGCCTCGACGTCCTGCGTGGTCATCCGCTCGCGGACGACCCGCTCCATCCGGGACAGGCCGACCCGGACCTGGTTCTGGATCAGCTCGCCGACCGTACGCAGGCGCCGGTTGCCGAAGTGGTCGATGTCGTCGGCCTCGTAGCCCTCCTCACCGGCGTGCAGCCGGCAGAGGTACTCCACGGTGGCGACGATGTCGTCCTCGGTGAGCGTGCCGGTGGTGATCGGCACGTCCAGCTCGAGCTTCTTGTTGAACTTGTAGCGCCCGACCTTGGCGACGTCGTACCGCTTCGGGTTGAAGAAGAGGTTGTCGAGCAGGGTCTGGGCGTTCTCACGGGTCGGCGGCTCGCCGGGGCGGAGCTTCCGGTAGATGTCGAGCAGCGCCTCGTCCTGGCCGGCGATGTGGTCCTTCTCGAGCGTCGTCATCATCAGCTCGGACCAGCCGAACTTCTCGCGGATCTGCTCGGCCGACCATCCGATGGCCTTGAGCAGCACCGTGACGGCCTGCCGGCGCTTGCGGTCGATGCGGACGCCGACCGTGTCGCGCTTGTCGATGTCGAACTCCAGCCAGGCACCCCGGCTCGGGATGACCTTGACGCTGGAGAGGTCGCGGTCGGACGTCTTGTCCGGCTGCTTGTCGAAGTAGACGCCCGGGGAGCGGACGAGCTGGCTGACGACGACCCGCTCGGTGCCGTTGATGATGAAGGTGCCCTTCGGCGTCATCATCGGGAAGTCACCCATGAACACCGTCTGGCTCTTGATCTCGCCGGTGGTGTTGTTGGTGAACTCCGCGGTCACGAAGAGCGGGGCGCAGTAGGTGAGGTCCTTCTCCTTGCACTCCTCGATCGAGGCCTTGACCTCGTCGAAGCGCGGAGCCGAGAAGGAGAGCGACATGGTGCCGGAGAAGTCCTCAATGGGACTGATCTCGTCGAGGATCTCCGCGAGACCCGAGCGTGCGTGCGGGTCGTCCGCCGACCGGCCCTGCCACGCCTCGTTGCCGACCAGCCAGTCGAAGGACTCGGTCTGGATGGCGAGGAGGTTGGGGACCTCGAGGTGTTCGGTGATCCGGCCGAAGGAAACTCGGCGGGGAGCGAAAGCGCTCGACGTACGACTGGTCTTCGCAGGGCGGGAAGCTGCCAAGATGCGTCCTTCCGAGGACCGGTGCTGCAGAACGGCTGGTACGCGTGCACTCCAATGACCCCACCAGAAATATCCACAAACGGACATTTCCGAGCAGGGGTCAAGTCGGAAGGCAGCGCAAACTAGCAGTGTAGCCGAGAGGCTAACCGCTGTCCAGCCCACCCCGCAGGTCGTCGCGGAACGTGCCCCGGGACCCCTCGAACGGGGTCACACCGGGCCGCTCGGAACGCGACGTCCCACCGGGCCACTCAGGTGTCGCCGGCGATGGCGTCGCCGCTGCCATTACCCAAGTGGTGGCCGTTGCAAGCGCGGAAGGTCTTGCTGGTGTCAGCGTGCCTGGCAGGCCGGTGCCGCGTCAAGGGCCGGTCTCCGGCTCGCCGTGCCTTTCCCTCCCCCGGGTCACCGCCCGGCACCCCGGCGGCGCGCCACACCGGACGCCGACCGCCCTGCTCACGTGCGCTGCCGCCGGAGCCACCAACGCGACGGGCGGCGATCCGATTCCCGGATCGCCGCCCGTCGTGACGCGGTGTGTGCCCCGGCTCACGTGAGCCGGACGCGCGTCAGGTCGTACCTCAGGTCACTTGAGGGTGACCTTGGCGCCCTCGCCCTCGAGCTTGGCCTTGGCCTTGTCGGCGGTCTCCTTGTTGACCTTCTCCAGGACCGGCTTCGGCGCGGCCTCGACGAGGTCCTTGGCCTCCTTCAGGCCCAGGCCGGTCAGCTCACGCACGACCTTGATGACCTGGATCTTCTTGCCACCGTCGGCGTCGAGGATGACGTCGAACTCGTCCTTCTCCGGCTCGGCCTCGGCGGCCGCACCCGGGGCGCCCGGGGCGGCAACGCCCATGGCAACCGGAGCGGCGGCGGTGACCTCGAAGGTCTCCTCGAACTGCTTCACGAACTCGGAGAGCTCGATCAGCGTCATCTCCTTGAACGCGTCGAGCAGCTCTTCGGTGCTGAGCTTCGCCATGTCTGGCGTCCTTTCTCAAAGTGAAAACTAAGAACGTGGGTGCGCCGGGAGGCCTCAGGCCGCCTCGGCGCCCTCCTTCTCGCGCTTGTCCTGCAGGGCGGCCGCCAGACGCGCGGTCTTGGCGAGCGGGGCCTGGAACAGGGCCGCGGCCTTGCTCAGGTTGCCCTTCATGGCGCCGGCCAGCTTGGCCAGCAGCACCTCACGGGACTCCAGGTCGGCGAGCTTCGTGACCTCGGCCGCGGAGATGGCCTTGCCCTCGAAGACACCGCCCTTGATGACGAGCTTCGGGTTGGCCTTCGCGAAGTCGCGAAGCCCCTTCGCCGCCTCGACGACGTCGCCCGAAACGAAAGTCAGCGCGGTAGGACCGGTGAACAGCTCGTCGAGGCCGGAGATGCCCGCGTCGACCGCCGCACGCTTGGCCAGCGTGTTCTTCGCGACCGTGTAGCTGGTCTCCTTGCCGAGCGAGCGCCGCAGCTGGGTGAGCTGGGAAACCGTCAGACCGCGGTACTCGGTCAGCACGGTCGCCCCCGCGTTGCGGAAGCTCTCGGTCAGCTCAGCGACGGCCGTGGCCTTGTCGGCCCGGATCGGCTTGTCCGCCATGTCCCTCCTCTCTCGTTGCTCGAGGCTGGTCACCGTCGACGAGCGGGATGCTCGCGACGGAGACGGAGGCATCGCACCAACGAGAAAAGCCCCGGCGCAGGGCGCACGGGGCGAGGGCCGGCGGCACGACGCGGTCGGCGGACCACGTGCAGAAGCCGGTTTCGCTTGCCGCCCTACGCGGGTCGCCCGTCAGTAGCGGGACCTTCGATCGTGCCGAAGCACGGTGACCAGCGGTCTCTGGGTGGAACTACGCGACAAGGTTACGCGACACCCGCCGTGACCGCCAAATCGCCCCCGCAGTGCGCCCGCTCACCCCCCGACGCGGCCCTCAGGCGCGCCGGTTCCGAACGTGGGCGTACCCGACGAGCGCCACCGTCGCCCAGGCCTGCGCCCCGCCCGTCAGCAACACCGGTCGGTCCGGGGAGCGGGCCGGCCAGCGCCCGGACGGACAGACGGACGGGGCCCCGCCACCTCGTGGCGGGGCCCCGTCGGGGCAGTCGTGCTCAGCTCTCGGCCGAGGTCTCCTGCAGGTTCTTCACCACGTTCGGGTCGATCGGGACGCCCGGGCCCATGGTGGTGGTGAGCGTGACCTTCTTCAGGTACTTGCCCTTGGCGGCCGACGGCTTGGCCCGCAGGATCTCGTCCAGGACCGCCGCGTAGTTGTCGATCAGCTGAGCCTCGGAGAACGAGGCCTTGCCGATGATCAGGTGCAGGTTGGAGTGCTTGTCCACCCGGAAGGTGATCTTACCGCCCTTGATGTCCGAGACGGCCTTGGCGACGTCCATGGTCACCGTGCCGGTCTTCGGGTTCGGCATGAGACCGCGCGGGCCCAGGATCCGCGCGATCCGGCCGATCTTGGCCATCTGGTCCGGCGTGGCGATCGCCGCGTCGAAGTCGAGCCAACCGCCCTGGATCCGGGCGACCAGCTCGTCGGTGCCCACCTCGTCCGCACCGGCGGCGGCGGCCTCCTCGGCCTTCGCGCCGGCGGCGAACACGATCACGCGGGCAGTCTTACCGGTGCCGTGCGGCAGGTTGACCGTGCCGCGGACCATCTGGTCCGCCTTGCGGGGGTCGACGCCGAGGCGCATCGCGACCTCGACCGTGGCGTCGAACTTGACGGAGGTGGTCTCCTTGGCCAGCTTCACGGCCTCGGCCGGGGTGTAGAGCTTGGACCGGTCGATGACCTCGGCGGCCTTGCGGTAGTTCTTGCTGCGCTGCATCTGTGGTTACTCCTGTGGTATCTGGCGGGCCGCGGCGCTCGCGTGCCCTCCCACGAACGGGTTCGGCTCGGTGTCGGCCGAAGGTCAGTCGACGACGTTCAGGCCCATCGACCGGGCGGTGCCGGCGATGATCTTCTCGGCCTGGTCGAGGTCGTTGGCGTTGAGGTCCGCCATCTTCTTCTCGGCGATCTCACGCACCTGGGCGCGGGTGACCTGGCCGACCTTCTCCTTGTGCGGGACGCCCGAACCCTTCTGCACACCGGCGGCCTTGATCAGCAGCCGGGCGGCGGGCGGGGTCTTCAGCACGAAGGTGAACGTGCGGTCCTCGTAGACGCTGATCTCGGCGGGGACGATGTCGCCCCGCTGCGACTCGGTCTGCGCGTTGTAGGACTTGCAGAACTCCATGATGTTCACGCCGTGCTGGCCGAGCGCGGGGCCGACCGGCGGCGCCGGGGTGGCCTGGCCCGCCGGCAGCTGAAGCGTGAACGTCTTGACGAGCTTCTTCTTCGGAGGCATGTCTCTTCCTGGGACTTGGAACGGGGATTCGCACCGGCTGCGGGCACGCACGGTCAGCGCACCGCGAAGACGGCGACGTTCTAGGGTAGCGCAGCGCTCCACCACCCGGTCCGCCGAGGTCCGGCGAGGGCTGGAAACGCGTACGCCGGCGGTGGGCTGCGCCCTCCGCCGGCGTACCGGATGTCAGATCTTGGCGACCTGGTTGAAGTTCAACTCGACCGGCGTCTCCCGGCCGAAGATCGACACCAGCACCTTGAGCTTCTGCTGGTCCGCGTTGATCTCGCTGATCGTCGCCGGGAGGGACGCGAAGGCCCCGTCGGTGACGGTGACCGAGTCGCCGACCTCGAAGTCGAGGACCTTGACCTCGGGCTTGGCCTTCTTCTGCTCGGTCTCGACGGCCGGCGCCAGCCACTTGAGCACCTCGTCGAGGCTCAGCGGCGCCGGGCGGTCGGCCCGGTCGGTGGCGCCCACGAAGCCGGTCACGCCCGGCGTGTTGCGCACGCAGGAGTACGACTCCGCGGTCAGCTCCATGCGGACCAGGATGTAGCCCGGGAAGACCTTGGCCTGCACCTGCGACCGCTTGCCGTTCTTGACCTCGACCTCTTCCCGGGTCGGGACCTCGACCTGGTAGATGTAGTCCTCCATGTCGAGGGACGTGATCCGGGTCTCGAGGTTGGTCTTGACCTTGTTCTCGTAGCCGGCGTACGAGTGCACCACGTACCAGTCGCCCGGCGCGTAGCGAAGCTTCTGGCGCAGCTCGGCGACCGGATCGAACTCCTCGTCCTCGGTGGCCCCGCTGGCGGGAGCCTCCGGCGCGCTGGCGGCCTCGACCGACTCGTCACCAGCCGCCGTCGCGACCGTGGACTGCTCGTCCGCGGGTCCGGCGGTCTCGTCGTACTCAGGCACGCTCGCTCACTTCCGTCACTATCGGCAGATCTCGCCGGTCAGCTGGGGTTGCCGAAGACCCACAACACGCCCTTCGCGAACACGTAGTCGAATCCGACCACGAGGGCGGTAACCACCGTAACGAATGCGACCACCACGGCGGTGTAGGTCAGCAGCTCCTTGCGCGTCGGCCAGATGACCTTACGCAGTTCGGCGACGACCTCGCGGACGAATCGGGCGATGCGCCCGAACGGCCCGACCCTCTCGGTCTCCGTGCGGGTCCTCGGCCGGTCGGCCGACTCCGCCCGGGCCCGCGACCGGGTCGCGGTACCACCCCGGGAGACCGGCTCCTCGGCGTCCTCGGCGTCGTCGCCGGCGGCGTCGAACTCGTCGTTCAGACGCTCGTCGTCGGCGTCCTCGCCGCGCCGCTTGTTGTCGGCCACTTCGCCCTCCGTCGCGGGATGTCGGTTCGCACGCCGTCGCGACGTGCGCGGCGCCTGGTCACGCCGGCCGGCCCGACCGTCCCGCGACGGGCCGCGGCCGGCGGATCGAACCGGAGGGCCCGAGTGCCTCGGAACCACCCCGCCGATACCACCACCACGGGCCGGACGCCGCCGGACGGCGGCGCGACCCACGGGAACGGTCAGGCCTGAGGCGCAGGGGTGACAGGACTTGAACCTGCAGCCTGCGGTTTTGGAGACCGCTGCTCTGCCAATTGAGCTACACCCCTGTGCGGCGACGATCACCCCACCCCGCCACACATGGCCAGGCAGGGGTCACGAGCCCCACGGCGGACCAGTGTACGGGTAGTGCCACGACTTTCCCAACCGGTCCACCCATCGCGCGTCGCGAGATCGGTCAGCGGGGCGTCCGGATGGTCGCCTTCGCCTGCGACAGCACCTTCTCCCCCAGGCAGGTGGCGGTGATGTCGAGCCTGGTCAGGCCGTCTTCGGTGACCTCGCGGACGGTCGCCGTCACCTCGATCTCGGTGCCCTGGTCGTCGTCCGGCACCACCACCGGACGGGTGAACCGGACGCCGTAGTCGACCACCGCGTCGGGGGCACCGGCCCACTCCGCCACCGCCCGGCCGACCAGCGCCATCGTGAACATGCCGTGGGCGATCACGCCGGGCAGCCCGACCTTGGTGGCGATCCGGTCGCTCCAGTGGATGGGGTTGAAGTCGCCCGAGGCACCCGCGTAGCGGACCAGGTCCGCGCGCGTCACCCGGAACGTCCTGGCCGGCAGATCCATCTCAGCCCTCCCCGCGTACGACGATCTTCGACCAGACGGTGACCACCGGCTCGCCGGCCGACGTGGTGACCTCGGTCCGGGTGGTCAGGAAACCGTGCCCACCGCGGTTGCTGACGTCCTCGATGGTGTTGGCGCAGATCAGCTCGTCGCCCGCGACCACCGGGCGGGTGTACACGAACCGCTGGTCGCCGTGCACGACGCGGCTGTAGTCGACGCCCAGGGCCGGGTCCTCGACGATCTGCCGGCTGGCGGCCATGGTGAGCACCACCGGAAAGGTCGGCGGCGCGACCACGTCCGGGTGGCCGAGCGCACGGGCGGCCTCCGGGTCGTGGTGGGCCGGGTCGCTGGCACCGATGGCCGTCGCGAATTCGCGGATCTTTTCTCGGCCCACCTGGTAGGGGGCGGTCGGCGGGTACGTCCGGCCGACGAAGGACGGGTCCAGGGACATGCCGCGAACCTACACGGGAAACACAATCGCCGATCCGCACGGCTAGCGGTGGCTCAGGGCCACGCCGGGGCCGGCGGATCGGCGATCGGACGTGCTCAGGACCGGGCCGGCGGGGCCGGCCGCAGGTCAGCGGGTCTCGCGGTGGACCGTGTGCCGGCCGTCGCGCGGGCAGAACTTCTTCAGCTCGATGCGGTCCGGGTCGTTACGACGGTTCTTGCGCGTGATGTAGTTGCGCTCCTTGCACTCCACACACGCCAAAGTGATCTTCGGCCGGACATCGGTCGCCTTCGCCACGGCGGAGTGCCTTCCTCGCTAATGGGTGACAACTACGGCGCGTCAGCCTACGCGCTGACTACGCGCACATGCAAAGTGGGCGCCTGTGGCGCCCATCCCACCGACCGCCGGAGTGGCCCGGTGGACGAGAGTAGCGGTGGCCGGACTTGAACCGGCGACACAGCGATTATGAGCCGCTTGCTCTGCCATCTGAGCTACACCGCCGTGGCGGGTCCAGCCGGACCCTCTGAGCCCCCTTACGGAATCGAACCGTAGACCTTCTCCTTACCATGGAGACGCTCTGCCGACTGAGCTAAGGGGGCCTGCGCGATCACACGGTGGCCGCGCAGAGGTAAGAGTACACGGCCGGCTGGCCGAGGTGAAATCGGATCCCCCGGTGGCACGTGTGCGCAGCTCAGGGCACAACCCGGAGTCGCGGCAGCTCCCCCGCGGGAACCGCCTCGGGGTCGACCTGGGCACCGAACCAGGCCTCCAGGCGCTCGTACGGCAGCGGACGGCTGAACAGGAAACCCTGGCCGATCTCGCAGCCGATATCCTGGAGGAGCTCCAGGGTCAGCTCGCTCTCCACACCCTCGGCCACCACGGCCAGCCCGAACTGCTGGGAGAGCGTGACCACAGCGTTCACGATCGCCAGGTCGCCCGGGTCGGTGGCCATGCCCTGCACGAACGAGCGGTCGACCTTCACCTCGTGCACCGGGAGCCGCCGCAGGTGCGCCAGCGATGAGTCACCGGTGCCGAAGTCGTCCACCGAGAGGCGTACGCCCAGGTCCCGCAGGCGGCGCAGGGTCGGTATCGGGCGGTCCGTGCCGTCCAGCACCCCGGACTCCCGGATCTCCAGCGTGAGCCGCTGCGCCGGCACGCCGTACTCGTCGAGCAGCTCGCCCACCCGGGCCGGGAAGTGCGGGTCGGTCAGCGTACGCGGAGAGAGGTTGACCGCGACGGAGAGCGGGTGGCCCCCGTGCGCCCAGTCCCGACTGCGCCGCAGGCCCTCCCGGAGCACGAACTCGGTGAGCCGGCCCAGCTGGCCGGTGTGCTCCGCGACCGCCACGAAGTCCTCCGGCGAGACCGTCCCGTGCGCGGGATCATCCCACCGGGCCAGGCACTCGACGCCGACCAGCCGGCGGTCCCGCAGGGTGACCTTCGGCTGGAAGTAGACCTCGAGCTCCCCGTCGTCCAGCGCCCGCCGCAGGTCGCCGGCGAGGCCGAGGCGGCGCAGCGACCGGGACTCCAGGGCCGCGTTGAACAACTGGACGCTGCCCGGCACGGACTTGGCCGCCGTGGCCGCCAGGTCGACCCGTTGCAGCAGGATGGCCGCGTCGCTGCCGTGATCCGGGTGGACGGCGACGCCCACCGCGGTGTCGACGTCGAGGGTGAGCGCGTCGAACATCATCTGGTCCCGGATCTGGTCGCGCATCCGCGCCGCCATCTCCAGCGCGGCGTCGGCGCTCTCCAGCCGGAGCGTCACCAGGAACTCGTCACCGCCCGCGCGGCCCACCAGCGCGGACGACGGCGCGCACGCGCGCAGCCGGTCGGCGACCTCGACGAGGACCTTGTCCCCGGCCGCGTGCCCCAGCGACTCGTTGACCTGCCGCAACCGCTCGACGTCGAACAGCAGCAGCGCCACGACCTCGCCCGGAGCCCGGATCTTGACCGCCTCGTCGAGCGCCGCGGTGATCCGCCGCCGGTTGGGCAGCCGGGTAAGGGTGTCGTGGTGCGCGTCGTGGCGCAGCCGGTCGACCAGACGCGAATTCTCCAGCGCCACCGCCGCGTGGGCGGCGACCGTCTCGAACAACGTGATGTCCGTGCGGGCGAAGTTGTTGCTGTCGCCCAGCCGGTTGGCCACCTCCAGGGTCCCGATCACCGCCTGGCCGGACCGGAGCGGAAGCACGATCACGTCCTTCACCCGGTGCGCCGCCACGACGCCGCGCAGGTCCAGGTCCGTGGTCAGGCTGCGGCCGATGGCGACGGTACGGCCCTCCGCGCGGGCCCGTTCCCGGAGCGCGGCGGGAGTCCGGGCGAGATCGAGCAGGCTCTGGTCGTCGTTCCGGGCCGTGAGCAGCACCTCCGGATGCCGCCCCTGAGCGGGCAGCCAGAGGGTGGCGTACTCCGCCTGCATCAGCGCCCGGACGCGGCCGAGCAGCGCGTCCGGCAGGGTCCCGTCCTGGCCGCTCTCACCCACCGCGCGGCTGAGGTCGTACATGTCGGAGAGCGTGCGGTGCTGCCGGAAGAACTGCGCGTACGCGCGGTAGACCAGGGCCAGCGCGAGGACGAGCCCGGCGAGCAGCAGCAGCGACCACCAGGTGGTGGCGACCAGGATGAGGACGACCAGGCCGCTGGCGATGTTGATGGCCACGGCGAGGAGCGCCGGCGGGGACTTCCGGAGGGCCTCCCGGCCGGCCTGCCAGCCCTGCAGGAGCGTGTGCACGCCGGCCACGGAGGTGATGCTCACCAGGATGACCATGCTGGCCGCCGCGAAGAGGGTCAGCCAGGTGCCGGGGCCGACTCCCCGCACCGGCGGGAGCGCCTGCAGGACGAGGACGGCGAGGGACGCACCGGCGGCGGCGCGGGCCACGTTGAACCAGAACTTGGTGGGGCCGAACCGGTGCCGGATGTGCGTGATGACCGCCGCGAGCGTGTAGATCGTCACCACCGCCAGCGGCCCGACGAGGTAGAACGCGAGCACGAGCGGTATCTCGGTGAGCGTCACGCCGATGGACTGCCGCCGGACGGTGAAGTTCAGCACCGGGATCCCGCCGGCCACCATGGTGACGAGCAGCACCGCCGCCAGTGGCAGGCCCGCGAAGGGCTCCGGCGCGACGAGACCGACGACCGTCGAGCAGACGACGGCGAGTAGCGCCATCGGCCCGGTGATCAACCAGGCGTACTCCGTCGGGCGGGGACCGGTACGGCCTCGACCCGCCATGCCACGCCCCCTCGCCGACGCTGCTGGTTCACCTCACGGGACGGACGGGTCAGCGCGGCGCCGGCATGTTCCAGATGATGTCCATCGTCTGTGCGTCCCCCAGGCCCCAGAGGTCACCGACGAAGCTGCCGCCCACGAGCGCGGCCAGTGCGAGAAGCGAGCCAAGCAGCCGGCCCAAATTTCGACCAGACATGTTTGCTCCTGTCAGGAAAGGGTGCCAGGGATGGTGAAGGTGCCCACGATCGTGCCACATGGCACGGGCGCAGGAAAGCGCAGGGAGCCCGCGTGGGCCGACCGTTTGCGAGCTTGCACCGTTCGGCTCGGACCGTCTCCACCGGAAGCCTGCTCAGCGGTGTCGCACCGTGCGCGCCGATTCACTGTCCGCCGAATACGACTTCTGGTGCAAATTGCATGGGCGCAGGGTGACCAGCCACGGGGGATGCCGCCCTCGTGGTCGACCCGACCAGTTCAACGACATCGGTCACTATACAGACGCATCGCCCGGGAGGCGGAGCTTCGACAGGGCGGATCGGACGGAACCGCCTGGGCCGAGCCGTCCGGGCGGGTCAGCCGGGGCGGGCGACGGGTCGGTCGCTCGCGCAAGTCCCCAGCAAGCCCCATGACGCTGTAACGGACCCGTCCGATGGCGCGTACCAATCGCCACACTCTTGATGAACCGCCGCTGGTAGGCGGGCGTGCGGCGAGGCGACCTGCGCGAACGGGAGCGGGCTCAGGATGACCGCAGCGGCCGGAACGCGGCCCGCACCTCGTTCGTGAACAGGTCGGGCTCCTCCCAGGCGGGGAAATGGCCGCCCTTGTCGACCTCGTTGAAGTAGGCGACGCCGGGGTAGGCCGTCTCGACCCAACTGCGCGGGGCAGCCCAGATCTCGCCGGGGAACGTCGTGAAGCCGACCGGAACCGAGACCGGCGGAGGAGCCTGGCCGGACGCCTGGGCCGCGGCCAGGAAGCGTCCGAACTCCCAGTACCACCGGGCGGCCGAGGCGCCGGTGCCGGTCAGCCAGTACAGGGTGATGTTGTCGACGATGGTGTCCCGGGTGAGGCCGCCCGTCGGCTGCCCGTCGACGAACGCGCGGGCCATCTTGTAGTAGCTGTCCGTGTCGTGGTCGAGCATCCACGCCGCCAGCCCCACGGGTGAATCCAGCAGGGAGTAGCCGATCGTCTGCGGCCGCGTCTGCTGCTCCAGGAAGTAACCGAAACCGTCCGTCGTGAACGTGTTGAGCGCCTCGAGCGCCACGCGTTCCTGCTCGGACTCCGCCGGCAGCTGGTCCTTGAATCCGAGCGCCCCGGCGAGCAGGTTGACGTGGATGCCGAGCAGCCCCTCGGGCGCCTGGCGGCCCATCGCGTCCGTGACAGCGGCGCCCACGTCGCCCCCCTGGGCGACGTAGCGCGGGTAGCCGAGGCGCTTCATCAGCTCCGCCCACGCGCGCGCGATGCGGCCGTTCTCCCAGCCGAGCTCGGTCGGCTGGCCGGAGAAGCCATAGCCGGGCAGGGACGGCAGCACCAGGTGGAAGGCGTCCTCGGCCCGTCCGCCGTACGCGGTCGGGTCGGTGAGCGGGCCGATGGTCCCGAGCAGCTCGACGACCGAGCCCGGCCAGCCGTGCGTCATGATCAGCGGCAGGGCGTTCTCGTGCTGCGACCGCACGTGGATGAAGTGGATCTCGACGCCGTCGATGTCGGTCGTGAACTGCGGCAGGGCGTTCAGCTTCGACTCGAACGCGCGCCAGTCGTGATCGGTCGTCCAGTAGCGGGCCAGTTCCTGGACCGTCGCCAGCTGCACGCCCTGGGAGCGATCGTTCACCAGCTCCCGGGAAGGCCAGCGCGTGGCCGCGACCCGGCGACGCAGGTCGGCGATTGCTTCCTCCGGCGTGTCGAGCCGGAAGGGACGGATCTCGTCGTTGGACATGCTCTCCACCTGCCGGGTCGGTTCGACCGGCGCCGGGGCGCCGGCGGTGCTGACACGGCCCAGTTTCCCAGCGGCCCGGCAACCGGCGGACCAAAACGCGATTTTGCGCCCGGGGCCAGCCGGGACCAGCTCACCGACTTCTCGTGGAGAGCGCGGGCGTGCTCGGCGGCGGTCGCACCAGCCGCAGAGCCAAGCTGCCCACGACCTTCAGGGACGCCCGAGCCAGATGCGTCTACTCCGGTCGCATCCTCGTGCATCGCGGTGGACACATACCCAAGAAAATCCGCGGGAAGGCGGTCAGGCCCACCACTTCGGATACCACCTCAGAACCTCTTCCGCAGTCTTCGGTGGCTTGAATTCTCTTTCTCGCCGAGATGCGATGACGATCGGACCATTGAACACAAGCAGCCCTGCGGCGAGCAGTAGCGACGTGATCTCATCGGGCCAGCCCAACCACAATCCGGCACCTGACGCAAGCCAGAGCAGGAACCCGACGAGCTGCGCCACCACCCGGAGACGCAGACGCTTCATGCGTTGAGTCTAGGTTCGATTGACAAGGGGACAGAGTCTCCCGAAGTCACAACGGCGCACGGATGCCGACGGGAGCGGATAGCTTTTCGCTCGTGGCGGACGCCGAGCCAGGATCTGGCTCCGTGGGCATCGGCCGGGCCGGCCGGCCACGCTGCGGAGAACCCCGACCGGGCGCCGCAGTGCTTGGCAACTATCCGAGGATGGGAGCAGACTGGCGGCCACCTTCCGCATGGGGCCGGACGGTCTACGACCGCCTCAGACCGGGCCGGAAACGAGGAGGGCTTTGTGATGGCTCCAGAGCCACTGTAGGTACTGCTGCACTTCCTCCGGCGTGGCAACCCATCCGTTGTCCATGTAGTTGAGGATGCGCTTGATCTCGCCGGGTACGAGGTCGTAGGCGGTCGCTCCGGTTTCCGGGACGGGTGTGTCAGGGGGGACGGCCACGGGCAGCGGGATCATGGGGAGGCGAAATCCAGTCCTGGTAAAGGCCTTGAGGACCGTGAGGTAGACGCGGGCCAGGTGGTAAGGCGAGACAGCGAGCGCAAGGCTGGCGATCCTGCGGGCTTGGACCTGGTTGACGATCCATGCCGCCTGCAATCCGGTGTTGGGGGCCGGGTCGGCTTGGAGGTAGATACCATTGGTGCGACGAAGGCCGAGGCTCCGCAGGTAGTCGAGCGTGATCTCGACGTAGGTCTCTTCATCCGGATTCCCATTCGCCACCAGAAGGTAGCGAAGCGCTCGGTTCGCCTCCCAATTGCGGATCGCATGAGTGAGACGCCATTCCTCGCCCTGACCGGTGGCTACCACGAGAGCGTCGACGTGGTCGGCGGCCGACTGGGGCAGGGTCAGGATCACCGTGAGGGCTTTCATCACCCCCACAAGCTGGCCCGCTGTGAAGCCGGCCAGATCCTCCTCCACCACAACCCGAGGAGCCGCCTTGTTGGGATTCACCGAACCACCCCGGCCGCGTCGGGAAGGCCGGTGAGCAACACCAGGTGCACCAGGTCGTCGGGTTGAGGAAGGAAGATCATGCACGCGATCTTTCCAGCTCCCAGCCCTCCCTCGCGTGCCCGATACGCGCCCGATGGGCCGGTCGATCAGGCGCAACGGCGGTCAACAACGGCAGCGAACGACAAAGGCCCCTGATCCACGTTTCCGCAGGTCAGAGGCCTTGCCATTGCCTGGTGGCGGGTAGAGGATTCGAACCTCTGTAGCTTTCGCGACGGATTTACAGTCCGCTCCCATTGGCCGCTCGGGCAACCCGCCAGGGCACCCGCCGCGTCGTGACGCGGCAGCGGAAGCAAGGATAGCGGCTCCCCCCGGCGCTGGTGCAACCGGGTACCGTCAGGGGGTCGTACCGCTGGTCAGTGGTACACGGCACAGGACAGACCGCCCGGACAACAGGAGCATCAGCATGGCAGCCAACCCGTCGTTCGACATCGTGAGCAAGGTCGACCGCCAGGAGGTCGACAACGCCCTCCGGCAGGCCGAGAAGGAGCTCGCGACGCGGTTCGACTTCCGGGGCACCGGCGCCGAGATCTCCTGGTCGGGTGAGGAGGCGGTCAGTCTCCAGGCGGAGACCGAGGAGCGCGTGCGGGCGGCGCTCGACGTCTTCAAGGAGAAGCTGGTCAAGCGGAACATCTCGCTCAAGTCACTGGACGCCGGCGACCCGCGGCCGTCGGGCAAGGTCTTCAAGATCGACGCGAAGGTCATCCAGGGCATCGACTCGGACAAGGCCAAGGCGATCAGCAAGAAGATCCGCGACGAGGGCCCGAAGGGCGTGCAGGCGCAGATCCAGGGTGACCAGCTCCGGGTCACCGGCAAGAAGAAGGACGACCTGCAGGCGGTCATCGCCATGCTGAAGGGCGAGGACTTCGGAGTTGCGCTCCAGTTCACCAACTACCGGTAAGGACACTTCGCCAGCCTGGTGGTCTGGTCGAACACGCCTGGCCACCTGAGCAGATGTCGTCAGCTGTGGTCGTTGTTGGTCGTCACGACGGGCCTCTGCCGGCCTGGTGACGGCCAGCGCGACCGACTGCCGGGTGGGCTTGACGAGCAACCTCCGCTTTCCATCTTTCGAGATCGGCGAACAGCTCTTCGTAGCGTTCAGACGCGAGAGCCGTGCCGCCGTCGCGAAGGCGGTAGACGGTGGTGCGGCGTCTCCGAACCGGCGTCCGAACCTTGGTTCCGTCGCGGAGCCGCAGCCAGAGCCGTTGCGGAACCAGCCAATCGGGACCGCTGTGGAACCCTCGAATCTGCTCCCACGGGACGGTGCGCGTTCGCCACAGCCAGCGCACCCGAACCCCCGATCGGCTCACCACGAGGGCAGTGCGGTGAAGCCGCCATGCGAAGGTGAGCCATACCGCCGCAAATCCGGTGAAGGCCAACGCCACATCCGACGGAACCTGCCGCCAGCGGGCGGCCATCCCGAAGGCGATGAACGCGAAGAGCACCGTACCGAACACCGCGAGTGTGCCGGTGAAGAGGCGCATCCGATCCTCGTACGGCCGGGTCCAGGACAGCACAGGACCATGATCGCAGCCCGGATCCAGCCGTACCGGGTCGAGATCTATCGCCGGAAGATTGCCGATGCACCTTCCAGCAGGAACTCCCCGCACGAGCTGCGCCGGAGTTGGCTGGACCCGGTCGGTTGTCGGATCCGGCCACCTTTCCGTCGTCTTCGTTGGTGAGGGCACCACCAACGAAGAGGAGGAACGCCATGACGGCGCCAGCGAGCCCGATTCCGCGCAGATCGCACGAGCGTTCCTCGTCCCGGAGAGCACCGTCGGGCAGCCGATCACCCGCGCAAAGCGGAAGATCAGCGACGCGGGTATCCCGTACCGGATCCCGTCGGCGGACGACCTCGGTTCCCGCCTCGCCGAGGTCCTCGCGGTGATCTACCTGCTCTTCAACGAGGGGTACCTGTCCACCGGCGGTGACCACGCCCAGTCCCGGGACCTGGCCGACGACGCCGAGATCCTCGCCGCGCTACTGCACCAACTCATGCCTACCGAACCGGAGGTCGCCGGCCTGCTCGCCCTGATCCGGCTCCACCGGGCCCGGACGAGCACCCGCTTCGATCACAACGACGAGATCGTCCAGCTCCAGCACCAGGACCGGTCCCGCTGGAACCGCGAGGCCATCACCGACGCCGGCCGGCTGATCGCCCGGGCGGCGGCGCGGAAACGACCGGGGCCGTACCAGCTGCAGGCCGCCATCGTCGCCTGCCACGCCGACGCCGCCCGGTGGGAGGACACCGACTGGGCCCAGATCGCCGTGCTGTACGACATGCTGCTGCACCTGGCACCGTCACCGGTCACCCGCCTGCACCGGGCGATCGCCCTGCGCTACGTCACCGGATCGGCAGCCGCGCTCGCCGAAGTCGACGCCCTGGCCGGCGACCTGAACGACTATCACCTGTTCCACGCCACCCGGGCCGAACTGCTCCGCGACCTCGGCGACGCCGCCCGGGCGCGAGCCGCCGACGAACGCGCCCTCGCCCTGGCCGCCAACCCGGCCGAGCGGTCCCTGCTCCGCCAACGCCTCAGCTGGGCGTAGCGCGGTGGCGGCCAGTTGCGCCGCCGGATGCCGTCCGGGTCCGCCGACGGCATGAACGGCGGGGTACGCGGAATGCCGCGGGCCGGCGGCGGGGGCGAGGGTCAGACGCTGGCCGCGTGGCGGAGCCAGACGTACGGGACCGGCTGCCCGGCGTTCCACTCCGCGGCCTGCTCGGCGGGCACCGGCACGAACCCCGCGCCGGCGTAGCAGCGCAGCGCCGGCTCGTTGTCCGGGTGCACCCTCATGAACACGGCCGGGTGGTGGCGGAGGGCCGCCGCGGTCAGGCGGCCGACCAGTTCCCGGCCGAGCCCCCGGCCACGGTACGCGGGCGCGACGATCAGGCGCGCCAACTCGACCTCGGCCTCCTCGTCGTCGAGCCACAGCTCGCCGTACGCGACCGGCTCACCGTCGACGACGGCGACGTACGCGACCACGTCGGGGGCGGCGGACCAGCCGGCGACCACCTCGGGCGTCACCTCGTCCCGGGAGCACCAGCGCCGTGTCTCCTCGGCCGACCGGGCCCAGCCGGCCACGCTCGCCGCATGGGGCGATCCGAACGCCGTCAGTTCCACCGCGCACCGCCTCCGCCGCCGTGACCGGGCGGCAGATGCTACCCGCTCAGGTGGCGAAGACCAGCAGCAGGATCACCGTGAGGACCGCGCTGATCAGCAGCGAGCCCAGGCAGCCGATCCGGTTCGAGAAGAAGACGAACATCCGGATGGTGTACCCGTCCCGGCGCGGGTCACGCGGGGACGGGCTGCTCGGTGCGTACCGCGTGGGCCTCCGCGCGGGCGACGGGGCCGGCGGGCAGGCCCGCGACCACGGCCCCGACGGCGACGGCCGCCCCCGCGAACAGGAACGCCCAGGGCACGCCGCCGGCGTGGTCGACGATCAGGCCGGCGACCGCGCCACCGGCCGCGCTCGCGCCGACCGACATGGTCACCACCCAGGTGTACGCCTCGTTCAGCATGCTGGTCGGCGAGATCCGCCCGACCAGGGTGTTCTCCAGGGTGAGCGCCGGCGCGATGGTGGCCCCGCCGATCACCAGGGCGGTGCCCAGCGCGGCCGGGGTGGGCATCACCGCGAACACGGCGAAGCTGGCCGCGACGGCCGCGAGGAGCAGGGCGAACTGCCGGCTCATGGCGCTCGCCGGGCGGCGCGTGCCGAACCACAGGCCGCCGAGGGCGCTGCCGATGCCCCAGACGGCCAGGAGGAGGCCGGCGAGGCTGTCCGGGTCGTCGGCGGTGTAGTCGGTGGCGAAGGCCGGCACGATGACGCCCGCCGCGCCGAAGGCGATGCCGAGGCTCGCCACGCAGACCAGCAGGGCCGGGAAGCCGGCGACGCGCAGCGGGCCGAGCCCTCTGGTGCGGTGCTCGCTCGGGTGCGGCCGCCAGCCGCGCATGACCCGGCCGAGTGCCACGGCGGTGGTGCCGGCGAAGGTCACCACGGCAGCGCCGATCAGGGCGGCGCCGGCGTCGGCGAGCAGCACGAACCCGGCGACCAGCAGCGGGCCGAGCACGAAGACCAGCTCGAACAGGGTGGTCTCGGCCGCCAGGGCGGTGTTGCGCAGGTGCCACCGGCCGGTGGCCGGGGCGGTCAGGTCGTTCCAGGCGCCCCGGATCGCGGCCGTCAACGGGGGGTAGGTGGCGCCCGCCAGGCCGGCGGCGACGAAGACGACGGCGAGGCCGACCGACTCGGTGCGGGCCGCCCAGAGCAGCGCGAGCAGGGCCAGCGGGTGGGCGACGGCGGTACCGAGCAGCACCGGGCTCGGGCCGACCCGGTCGGCGATCCGCCCGGCGACCGGGCTGAGCGCGGCACCGGACAGGGCGTAGATGCCGCCGGCGACGGCGGCGAGGGAGTAGCGGCCGGTGACCTGCTCGACGACGAGCAGCAACGCCAGCGGCGTCATGCCGATCCCGAGCCGACCGAGGATGCCGGTGACCAGCAGCATCGGCGCACCGGGGATCCGCCAGACGCCCAGGTACTGGCGCAGTGCGGCCACGGTCGACCTCCGGAATGTAATGAGTGGGAGCCGTCTCGACCCTAACGTCGGCGAGCCTGACGAGAAACGTGTTATCGCCTACCCCGGACACGGCCGCACCCCGCGCCCGGTGCGGACGCGGGGTGCGGGGTGTCGGTGGATCAGCGGTACTGGACCGGGCCCGAGCTGGCGGCCATCCGCTCCAGCCGGGCGACCCGCTCCTCCATCCGGGGGTGGGTGGAGAAGAGCGCCGCCACACCCCCGCCCTTGAACGGGTTGTCGATCATCAGGTGGGCGGTGCTGGTGAGCTGACCCTGCGGCGGCAGCGGTCGTAGCTGCGTCCCCCGGTGGATCTTCTTGAGGGCGCTGGCCAGCGCCAGGGGGTCCCGGGTGAGCTGGGCGCCGGAGGCGTCCGCCTGGAACTCCCGGCTGCGGCTGATCGCGAGCTGGATCAGCGTGGCCGCGATCGGGCCCAGGATGATGGTCAGCAGCAGGACCGCCGGGTTCGGGGCGTCCTCGTCGTCCCCGCCGCCGAGGGGGATGAAGAACGCCAGGTTCGCCAGCGCGGTGATGATGCCGGCCAGGCCGGCCGCCACGCTGGAGATGAGGATGTCGCGGTTGTAGACGTGCGACAGTTCGTGCCCGATCACACCGCGCAGCTCGCGGTAGTCGAGGATCTCGACGATCCCCTGCGTGACGCAGACAGCGGCGTTCTGCGGGTTACGACCGGTCGCGAACGCGTTGGGCTGGGACGTCGGGCTCACGTACAGGCGCGGCATCGGCTGCCGGGCCTCGGTGGCCAGTTCCCGCACCATCCGGTACAGCTCGGGGAATTGTGCCTCGCTGACCGGTTGCGCCCGCATCGCGCGCAGCGCGAGCTTGTCGGAGAAGAAGTAGCTGACGCCGTTCATCACCAGCGAGAGGACGACGGCGATGACCAGGCCGCCACTGCCGCCGAACCAGTAGCCCACCGCCAGGATCAACGCGGTGAGCAGGCCGAGCAGCGCGGCGGTCTTCAGACGGTTGTGGTGCACGATCACTCCTTCGGTGCGCGGATCGAGGGGATCCGCTGACCGGTTCAACACCACCGGTACCCGTCAACCATCCGTCGTATGGCTGTGAAATGGCTGGGAGCGCGCCCGGCGGCCGCCGGCCGCGCCGGGTCAGCGTGCGGCGAGGTCGAGGACGAGCTGCGGCGCGACGCCGAGCACCAGGGCCGCCGCCGTCGCCACCGCCAGCACCGCCGCCACCGCCCAGGCCCGCCCGGCCGGCGCCGAATAGGCCGACAAGGGGTCGGACGTCACCCGCTCGCCGGGCGCCGCCGCGGCCGGCCCGGCCGACGAACCGGCGACGGGCACCGGGGCGGCCCAGAGCGCGGCGGTGACCTTCAGGTAGTAGGCGAGGCCGATCACCGCGTTGACCGCCACCACCAGGGCGAGCCAGCCGGCGCCGCCGTCGAGCAGCGACCGGACCACGGTCACCTTCGCGAACAGCCCCGCCAGCCCCGGCGGCAGCCCGGCGAGGCCGACCAGCGCCAGCGCGAGCGCCACCGCCGGCCAGGGCCGCCGGCGGGCCGCGCCCCGCAGGTCGTCGAGCGTGCCGCCGTCCGCGCCGGCCGGGCGCAGCGCCACGACGGCCGCGAAGGCCCCCAGCTCCAGGACCACGAAGAAGACGGCGTACGCGACGGCGGCCGCGTACGCGGCGGCCCGGGCGTCGTCGGTGCGGCCCGCGGCCAGGGCCAGCGCGCCGAGCGGGGCGAGGACGTAACCGGCCTGGGCCACCGACGACCAGGCGAGCAACCGGACGGTGCGCCGCTGACGCAGCGCCACCAGGTTGCCCACGGTCATCGTGAGCACCGCGAGCAGGGCGAGCACCGGGCCGGTGACCTCCGCCGGCAGCGCGCGCTGCACCACGGCCAGCAGGGCCACCACCCCGCCGAGCTTCGAGGCCGTCGACAGGTACGCGGCCACCGGCAGCGGCGCGCCGTCGTACGTGGCGGGCGCCCAGGCGTGGAACGGCACCGCCGCCACCTTGAACGCCAGCCCCAGCACGACCAGGGCGACGGCGGCGGTGGTCAGCGGCAGGTCCAGCAGCTCCGGCCGCTCCGCGAACAGCGCTCCGAGCCGCCCGAGGTGCAGCGCCCCGGTGGCCGCGTAGAGCAGGGCCGCACCGAGCAGCGTGAGCGTGGTCGCCACCACGCTCACCACGAAGAACGTCACCGCCGCCTCGATGCTGGCCAGGCTCCCCCGCCGCAGCCCGACCAGGACGTACAGCGGCAGGGTCAGGGTCTCCAGGGCCACGACCAGGGTGATCAGGTCGCCCGCCGCCCCGAGCACCACGCCCCCGGTCATCGACGCGGCGAGCAGGAAGCAGTACTCCCCGGCCGGCGACGTCCCGGCCCGCAGCAGCGGCCCGGACAAGCCGAGCACCCCGAGGGTGAGCAGCGCGACGACCACGGCGACCAGGGCGGCCCGGCCGCCGAAGACGTACGAGCAGTCGGAGCCCACGCAGAACGTGCGGCGCTCCCCACCGGACCCGACGAGCACGGCACCGACCACCGTGGCGGTGGCGCCCAGCGCGGCGGCCGCCACGGTGACCCGCGCGCGGGCGACCAGCAGGTCGGCGAGCAGCACCAGCACGGCGGTGCCGGCGGCCAGGTACGCCGGGAGCAGCGCCACGTTGTCGACGCTCTGCACCACGCTCACGGTCTCCGCGATGTTCGCCACCGCGGGGCTCGCGAGCTCGCTCCTCGCGCTCACGGTGTCCGCGATGTTCGCGACTGCGGGGCTCGCGAGCTCACTCCTCGCGCTCACGGCAGGACCTCCAACAGGGCGGTGACCGGGGCCTCGGCGACGCCGAGCACCAGCGTCGGGGCGAGGCCGACGGCGAGCGCGAGCAGCACCAGCGGCGCCCAGGCGGCCAACTCCGCGCCGGCCAGGCCCGGGGTGAGCCGCGCGACGGCGGGACTGGGCCGCCCGTGGGTGACCTGACGCAGCAACCGGAGGAAGTACGCGGCGGTGAGCGCCCCGCCGACCGCCGCGAGAGCGGCGAGCGTGGTCCACAGCGCCCCACCGACCTGCACCGCGGCCACCACGGCGAACGCCTCCCCCCAGAAGCCGGCGAGCCCGGGCAGCCCGAGCGAGGCGACGGCGGCGAAGCCGAGCAGCCCGGCCAGCCGGGGAGCGGTCTCCCGCAGCCCGGACAGGTCGCCCAGGTCGCCGGTGTGCGTACGGTCCTTGACGGCACCGGCCAGGAAGAACAACAGGCCGGTGATCACGCCGTGCGCGACGTTGCCGATCAGGGCCGCCTGCAGACCGGTGGCGGTGAGCGTGGCAATCCCGAGCAGCACGAAGCCCATGTGCCCGACGCTGGAGTACGCGATCAGCCGCTTCAGCTCGGTCTGCGCCAGGCAGACCAGCCCGCCGACCAGGATCGCCGCGACGGCGAGCACCCCGAGCACCGGCGCGGCCCAGCGGGCGCCCTCGGGCGCGACACCGACCGCGATGCGGATCAGCCCGTACGTGCCCATCTTCAGCAGGACCCCGGCGAGGATGACGCTGCCGACGGTGGGTGCCTGGGTGTGCGCGTCGGGCAGCCAGGAGTGCAGCGGCCACAGCGGACTCTTCACCGCGAAGGCGAGCGCCAGCAGCGTGAACGCGGCGAGCTGCGTGCCCCGGGACATCCCGGCGCTGCCGGTGAGCGCCAGGAGGTCCGCCGTGCCGGTGGCGGCGACCACCACGAAGACGCCGACCAGCAGCAGTACCGAACCGAACAGGGTGTAGAGGGCGAACTTCCGCGCCGCCCGCCGCCGGTCCGGCCCGCCCCAGCCGGCGATGACCGCGTACATGGGCAGGAGGACGACCTCGAAGAAGACGAAGAACAGCACCAGGTCGAAGGCGAGGAAGGTGCCGAGGATGCCGACCTCGATCACCAGCAGCAGCGCGACCAGGGCCCGGCCGCTGCCGCCCTCCGGCACCTTCCAGAGGGTGTAGTAGCAGCAGAGCAGGGTGAGCAGCGCGGTCAGCACCACCAGTGGCCAGGAGATCCCGTCGACGCCGAGGTGGAAGCGCAGGTCCAGGCCGGGCACCCAGGGCGCGTCGACCTGGTGCCACGGGTGGATGGCCACCGCGGCCTCCGGCGAGGGCGGCAGCGGCGCGTAGGCGAACCAGCCGCGTTCGCGGCCGACGGGCAGCGGCACCGCCGCGAGCAGGGTCAGCGCGGCGGCCACCACGCCGACCACCCGGGCCGCCCGGTCGTGCGGGATCGCCGCCACCGCGGCCGCGCCGAGCGCCGGCACCGCCAGCACCGCGACCAGCAGGAACTCACCGAGGATCACGGTGCCACCTCAGTTCGCGACTGCGGGGCTCGCAACCCCAGCTCACTCCTCGCGCTCACGGTGCCACCTCAGTTCGCGACTGCGGGGCTCGCAACCCCAGCTCACTCCTCGCGCTCACGCCACGCCTCCGATCAGGGCGGCGGCCAGCCCGATCAGCAGCGCGCCGGCGAGCACGCCGGCGGCGGCCCGCGGCAGCGCGGCCCGGTGCAGCGCGGCCAGCCCGCCGCCGAGGCCGAGCACGGCCCGGCCGCTGCCGGTGACCGCGCCGTCCACCACCACCTCGTCGGCGGTACGCGTGGCCGCGGCGAGCACGGTCGCCGGCCGTACGACGAGGGTGTGCTGGACGTCGTCGAGCCGGAACGCGCGGGCGAACAGCGGCCGGAGCGGGCCCAGCGTGGCGGCCGGGTCGCCGGCCGGGTTCCGCCGCCAGCGCGCCCAGGCGAGGCCCGCACCGAGCACCAGCAGGGCGAGCGGAAGCAGCACCGCCGGGCCGAAATGGACCAGCGGCTCGGCCGGCAGCAGGTCGGACGGCTGCTCCCGGGTGGCCGGCGGCACCGGCCGGAGCCGCTCGGCGAACGCCCCGGCGAACCCGGCCAGGCCGAGCAGGGCGGCCGGGACGGCGAGCAGCAGCACCGGCCAGCGCATCACCGCGGGCGGGTCGTGCGGCTCGACCAGCGGGGTGCGGGCCTCGCCGAGGAACGTGCGCAGCAGGAGCCGCGTGGCGTACCAGGCGGTGACCGCGACGCCGACCAGCCCGGCGAGCCAGACCAGCCAGCCGACCCAGGCGGCGGTCGGGCCGGCGCCGTGCAGGGCGGCCTGCTCCGCCGCGTACAGGACGCCGTCCTTGCTGAAGAAACCGGCGAGCGGCGGCAGCCCGGCCAGCGCGCCCAGGCCGATCACCGTGCACCAGAAGGTCACCGGCATCGGGCGCCGGAGGCCGCCCATCCGGGACATCAGAGTGGTGCCGACCGCGTGGATCACGGCGCCGGCGGCGAGGAAGAGCAGCGCCTTGAAGGCGGCGTGGGTGAGCAGGTGGAACAGCGCCGCCTCGGGCGCGCCGACCGCGAGGGCGCCGGTCATGTAGCCGATCTGGGAGACCGTCGACCAGGCGAGCACGCGTTTCAGGTCGTCCTGCGCGGTGGCGGCGAGCGCGCCGAGCAGGAGGGTCACCGAGGCCAGGACGCCGAGGACGGCCAGCGTGACCGGCGCCTGCGCGAAGAGCGGGTACAGGCGGGCGACCACGTACACGCCGGCCGCCACCATCGTCGCGGCGTGGATCAGCGCGGAGATCGGGGTGGGGCCGGCCATCGCGTCCGGCAACCAGGTGTGCAGCGGGAACTGGGCGCTCTTGCCGGCCACCCCGGCGAGCAGGAGCAGGCAGGCGGCGGTGAGCGTCCCGGTGGGGTGGTCGTGGTTGAGCACGTCGGCGATCCGGAAGCTGCCGGCGGAGACGCCGAGCAGCGCGATGCCGAGCAGAAAGCCGACGTCACCCACCCGGGTGACCAGGAACGCCTTCATCGCGGCGGCGGGCGCCTCCGGCAGCCGGCGGTCGTGGGCGATCAGCAGGTACGAGCAGATGCCCATCACCTCCCAGCCCACCAGCAGCAGGATCAGGTCGCCGGAGACCACCACCAGCAGCATCGCGGCGGTGAAGAGGCTGACCTGCGCCGCGTACGGCGGGTAGCGGTGGTCGACGTCGACGTCGTCGTGCGGGCCGCGCTTGAGGTAGCCGATCGAGTAGACCTGCACCGCGAGGGCCACGGCGGCGACCGCGACCGCCACCAGCGCCACCGCCCCGTCGAGCCGGACGCCCAGGGAGACGGTCAGCCCGCCGAGGTCGACCCAGGTCCAGGAGGCCTCGGTCTGCCGGTCGAGGGTGGCCAGCAGCGCCAGCGCCAGCAGCAGGGAGGTCGCGGCGCCGGCCACGCCGAGCGCGACGGCGACCCGCCGCGCCGGCGCCTCACCGGCCGCCACGCGACGCGGCGCGGGTGGGAGGAGCAGGCCGAGCAGGCCGGCCACCAGGGGTACGGCGGGCAGCAGCGCGCCGAGCAGGACGGGTGTGCTCACCGCTGCGCCCCGATCCGGCCGGCGCCGGCCGGGGACGGCGGCTCGGTCAGCGGCACCTCGTCCACGGCGACGCTGGCCCGCAGCCGGTACAGCTGGAGCACGATGGCCAGCCCGACGCCGACCTCGGCGGCGGCCAGCACGATCACGAACAGCGCGAAGACCTGGCCGCCGTGCGGCAGCTCCGACCGGACCGTGGTGTCGGCGGTGACCAGGACCAGGTTCACCGCGTTGAGCATCAGCTCGACCGCCATCAGCACCAGGACCGCGTTGCGGCGGCGGAGCACGCCGTACACGCCGAGACCGAACAGCAGCGCGGCGGTGACGTACGGGATGACCGGCCTCATCGCGACCGCCCGTCCCCGGCGGCCGGTGCGGCGTCGGTGCGGCCGGACGGGACGCCGGAGCGGCCGCTGCCGGCGGCCCGGTCGCCCGGCGGGCGGCCGATGTCCGGCCGGGACAGGATGATCGCCCCCACCAGGGCCGCGAGCAGCAGCACCGACAGCACCTCGAACGGCAGCACCCAGCTGCGGAAGATCTGGTCGCCGATGCGGCCCGCGGTGCCCGGCGCGGGCAGCTCCACCGACGACCACCGGTACGCGTCGACCAGCAGCGCGGCGAGCCCGAGCCCGGTGCCGCCGCCGATCAGGGCGGCCGGCCAGCCCGGGCGGTCCAGGTCGTCGGAGGCGCCGATCGGGGCGCGGGTCAGCATCACCGCGAACAGCAGCAGCACCACCACGGCACCGACGTAGATCAGCACCTGCACCCAGGCCACCAGCTCGGCGGTGAGCACCAGGTAGATCCCGGCCACCGCGCCGAGGCAGACCACCAGGTAGAGGCCGGCTCGGACCAGGTGTTTCGTGGCGACCACCAGGACACCGGAGCCGACCGCCACCGCGCCCAGGGCGAGCAGCAGCACGTCCGCGGCGGTCACGACACGGCGCCTTCCCCGTCGCCGGTGGCGTCTCCGGCGGGACCGGGCTCGGGGCGTACCGCCGGGACGGCCGGACGGGCGGCGGGGCTCGCCGGGACCGCGGCCTTGCGCGCGGCGGCGCTCTCCTCCTTGGCCGGCTCACCGTTCGGATCGTGCGCGGGCGGCGGCGGCACGCTGCCCATCCACTGCCCGAGGTGGTCCTTGTCGTGCAGGAGATCCTTGATGTCGTACTCGGCGTACTCGAACTCCGGCGACCAGTAGAGCGCGTCGAACGGGCAGACCTCGACGCAGATGCCGCAGTACATGCAGAGCGAGAAGTCGATGTCGAACCGGTCGAGCACGTTGCGCTGGCGGGGGCGGGCGGCGCCGGGCACCGACACCTCCTCCTTGTGCGAGTCGATGTAGATGCACCAGTCCGGACACTCGCGCGCGCAGAGCATGCAGACCGTGCAGTTCTCCTCGAGCAGTGCGATCACCCCGCGGGAACGCGGCGGCAGCTCGGGGGCGACATCCGGGTACTGCTGGGTGGTCGAGCGGCGGGTCATCGTCTTCAACGTGACCGCGAGCCCCTTGACCAGGCCCGCCCCGGGCAGGCCGCGCTCGCCGGCGTCGGTGCGCTCGCTGGGGTCGCTCATGCCGACCATCCTGCCCTGTGCCCCCGGCGCGCGCGACCACCACCCGGGGGTCGGTGCCTTGATCCGGGCGGGCGATCCGCGCGGTCGGCGCGCCCGCCGGCCCGGCGGCGGCCATGATGGGACGAGGGCTCGCGGACATCGGAGGAGACGGCGTGACCGAGGGTACGGCGGCGGCCAGCAACGAAGAGGTGCTCATGCGCACCGGCGGGAAGTACGTCGAGCCGGGCGGCGAGTTCACCCGGGACCAGCGCTACATCGCCACCCGGATCACCGCCGACGGGCGCGACGGCTGGCCGGTGGAGCCGGGACGGTACCGGCTGGCCGCCAGCCGCGCCTGCCCGTGGGCCAACCGGCTGGTCATCGTCCGGCGGCTGCTCGGCCTCGAGGACGCCATCTCCCTGGCGCTGGCCGGCCCGACGCACGACAAGCGGAGCTGGACGTTCGACCTGGACCCGGGTGGGCGGGACCCGGTGCTCGGCATCGAACGGCTGGCGGACGCGTACTTCAAGCGCTTCCCCGGGTACGACCGGGGCATCACCGTGCCGGCGCTGGTCGACGTGCCGACCGGGCAGGTGGTGACCAACGACTACGCGCAGATGAGCCTCGACCTGTCGACGGAGTGGACGGCGTACCACCGCGACGGGGCACCCGCCCTCTACCCGGAGCGGCTGCGGGACGAGATCGACGAGGTCAACAAGGTGGTCTTCGCCGACGTCAACAACGGCGTCTACCGCTGCGGCTTCGCCGGCAGTCAGGAGGCGTACGACAAGGCGTACCGGCGGCTGTTCGACCGGCTGGACTGGCTGAGCGACCGGCTGGCCGGGCAGCGTTACCTGGTGGGGGCCACAATCACCGAGGCGGACGTGCGGCTGTTCACGACGCTGGCGCGCTTCGACCCGGTGTACCACGGCCACTTCAAGTGCAACCGGAGCAAGCTGACCGAGATGCCGGTGCTGTGGGCGTACGCGCGGGACCTGTTCCAGACGCCCGGCTTCGGCGACACGATCGACTTCGACGAGATCAAGCGGCACTACTACGAGGTGCACCGCGACATCAACCCGACCGGTGTGGTCCCGCTCGGCCCCGACCTGTCGAACTGGCTGACGCCGCACAACCGCGAGGAACTCGGCGGTCGCCCCTTCGGCGACGGCACTCCCCCGCCCCCGCCGCCGGTGACGGAACGCGTCGACCCCGCCCACACCCCGCTGCGCTGAGGTGTTGGGAAGGGACCCTTTCCCTACCGCAGGCGTTAACAGGGGGCCCTTCCTCACAGGGCGACGCGGACCGCCGCGGTCAGGACCAGCTGGGCCAGGGACGCGGGGACCAGGACCAGCCAGCACAGGCGCTGGAGCTGGTCCTCGCGCAGGCGCGGGTAGCTCACCCGGAGCCAGATGATGACGAAGCTGACCGCGAAGACCTTCAGCAGCGTCCAGAGCCAGCCGAGCTGCGCGTCGGCGAACGGGCCCTGCCAGCCGCCGAGGAACAGCACCGTGGTCAACGCGGCGATCACCACGATCCCCACGTACTCGGCGAGCAGGAAGAACGCGAACCGCAGCCCGGTATACTCGGTCAGGTAGCCGAAGACCAGCTCCGAGTCGGCGATCGGCATGTCGAAGGGCGGCCGCCGGATCTCGGCGAGCCCGGCCACGAAGAAGATGATCATGGCGGGGGCCTGCCAGAGCAGCCACCACGGCTGCCACGCCTCGACGATGCCGGGCAGGCTGAGCGTGCCGGCCGCCATCGCCACCGACGCGGCGGCGAGCACCAGCGGCAGCTCGTAGCCGAGCAGCTGGGCGGCACCGCGCAGCCCGCCGAGCAGGCTGTACTTGTTGGCCGACGCCCACGCGGACATCAGCACCGCCACGACGCCGACGCCGACCACGGCCAGGACGAAGAAGAGCCCGATGTCCAGCGGCTGCCCGACCAGGTCGCCCGGCCCGAGCGGGATGACCAGCAGCACCAGCAGGTACGGCACCAGGGCGACGACCGGGGCGAGCCGGAACACCGGCCGGTCCGCCTCGCGGGGCGTCACGTCCTCCTTCTGCACGAACTTCACGCCGTCGGCGATGAGCTGCGCCCAGCCGTGGAAGGCGCCGGCGTACATCGGGCCGAGGCGCCCCTGCATGTGGGCCATCACCTTGTGCTCGGCCTGACCGACGAGCAGCGGCAGGGTGAGGAAGGCGACCACCACCCCGCCCACCCGTAGCAGCAGCTCAACCCAGAGCGGCATCAGGTCGTACCTCCGTCGTCGTCGGCCCGCTCGGTCGCCGCCGGTCCGCTCGGCGACGGGCGGTCGGCCGGCGGGCCCGAGCGCGCCGGACCGTCGCCGGGCCCACCCGTGGCGCCGGGCAGCGGACCGGTGTCGGTCCCGGCCGGCCGGTCACCCCGCGCGGCCGGGGAAGCGCCGGCCTCGGCGGGTGGCTCCGCGGCGGCGCCGGGCGCGCGCGGGTCGGCGGGCGCCGGGCCGTCGGGCCGAGGGGTACGCGCAGGGCGGGCGCCCGGCGCAGGTCGCGCGGGTCGTTCCCGGGCCGGCCGGGCCGGCACCCCGCCGCGCGGGCCCTCACCGACGCCGGCCGCCCCGGCGGGCGCGGGCGTGGTGCCCCACTCGCCCGGGGCGGGTACGCCCGGCGGGCGGATCGGGCGGCGGCCCCCGCCGGCCTCCGACTCGCCCGGTTCCTTCGCACCCGGCCAGGGCTTGGCGACCCGGGAGGCGAGGACGAACTCCTTGCGCAGCGGGTGCCCCTCGAACTCCGGCGGCAGCAGCAGCGGCTTCAGATCGGCATGGCCCCCGAAGTCGATGCCGAACATCTCGTGCGTCTCGCGCTCGTGCCAGGCCGCCCCCGGGTAGACGGGGACCACCGAGGGGACCGCCGGCGCGTCCCGGGGCACCCGGGTGCGCAGCAGGAGGCCGTGCCGGCGGGTGGTGGACCACAGGTGGGCGACCACGTCGAACCCGCCCGCGAGCTCGTCGACGGCGGAGAGCCAGTCGAAGAAGTCGCAGGCCAGTTCGGTGTCGTCGCGGGCCGCGCGCAGCGCGTCGGGCCAGCTCGCCGGCGGCACGTCGACCGTGGCACGGGCGTGCTCCTGGCCGCCGGAGACCGACGTGGTGACCTCGGCCGGCGCGAGCAGCGCGGCCAGCCGCTGGCCGACCTCCTCCGGAGTCATGCCGCTGATCCTATGACCGGAGCCGACGCGGCGCGTCGGGCCGCCCGCCCCGGCGGCTTCTGCCGCATTCCGGAGGCGCACCGCCGCCGCCCGGGGAAAGATGAGGGCCGTGCGCGCTGTGACTGTGGCTCCCGGGGTCCCCGACTCGCTGCGCCTCCTGGACGACTGGCCCGAGCCGGCCCCCGAGGAGGGAGCGATCCTGGTCGAAGCGCTCGCGGTGGGCATCTGCGGCACCGACCTGGAGATCATCGCCGGGCACTACGGCGAGGCCCCACCGGGCCAGGAACGGCTGGTCATCGGGCACGAGGCGCTGGGCCGGGTGCTGGAGGACCCGACGGGCGCCCTGGAACCCGGCGACCTGGTGGCCGGCGTGGTGCGGCACCCCGACCCGGTGCCCTGCCCCAACTGCGCGGTCGACGAGTGGGACATGTGCCGCAACGGGCGGTACACCGAGCACGGCATCAAGGGGCTGCCCGGCTTCGCCCGGGAGCGGTGGCGGGTGCAGCCGAAGTTCGCCGTGGGGCTCGACCCCGTCCTCGCTCCGGTGGGGATGCTCCTGGAGCCGGCCAGCGTGGTCGCCAAGGCGTGGGACCACATCGAACGGATCGGCAACCGCGCCGAGTGGAACCCGCAGACCGTGCTGATCACCGGCGCCGGACCGATCGGCCTGCTGGCGGCGCTGCTCGGGACCCAACGCGGACTGACCGTGCACGTGCTCGACCGGAACACCACGGGGCCGAAGCCGGACCTGGTCCGGGCGCTGGGCGCCACGTACCACACGACGCCCGTGAACGAGCTGGACTTCAACCCGGACGTGCTGGTGGAGTGCACCGGCGCGCCCGTGGTGGTGCTGGACGCAATGTGCAAGGTCGGACCGAACGGCATCGTGTGCCTGACCGGCGTCTCCAGCGGCGGCCGCACCATCGACTTCGACGCCGGCGCCCTGAACCGGGAGCTGGTGCTGGAGAACAACGTCGTCTTCGGCTCCGTCAACGCCAACCGCCGGCACTGGGACCAGGCCGCCGAGGCACTGGCCCGGGCCGACCAGTCGTGGCTCAACTCGCTGATCACCCGCCGGGTGCCGATGTCCGACTTCGCCATGGCGTACGAGCACACCGGTGAGGACATCAAGGTGATGCTGGACCTCACCTCCTGAGCGGCGCCGGCCGGCCGCACCGGACGGCCGGCACGCCCCGCTCAGATGCCGGGCAGCCGGCCGTTGCGGAACACGTCCACGAAGAGCTGGTGGTCCTGCCGCGTGCGGACGCCGTACCGGTGGGCGAACTCGACCAGGTGCGCGACGAACCCGTCGGTGTCGTCACCCACCGCGGCCACGATCGCCTCCTCGGTGGAGTAGTCGACCAGGTCGTGGCTGGACTCGTCGTCGGCGACCGAGTGCATCCGGGCGACCGCGTGGCCCAGGTGGCCGAGGACGTTGGCCAGTTCCTCCGGCTCGTTGACGTCGGCCCAGTCGAGGTCCGCCGCGTACGGGGACACCTCGGCGACGAGCTGGCCGACCCCGTCCAGCTCGGTGAAGCCCAGCCACGGGTCCGCGTACGCCTGCAGGGCCCGCTGGGACTCGGCCGTGCGGTGCCCCTGGTGCCGGAAGTAGCCGCGCACCGTCTCGTCGGTGATGTGCCGCGCCACCGCCGGCACCTGCGCCTGCTTCATGTAGAGGACGACGTCGTTCTCCAGAGCCTGCGTGTGCCCCTCCAGCAGCAGGTTGTACGACGGCAGCCCGGCCGACCCGATGCCCACCCCCTTGCGCAGCACCACGTCCTTGATCTGCGCGGCGACCGGCCGCAACTTCGCCGCCGACGGCGGCCGGGTGTCCAGGTAGTCCTCGTAGGCGGCGCAGACCTTGTCCCGGGTGTCCCGGTCGATCTCGAAGACCCCGTCGCCGAGGGAGAACCGCCGCTCGTAGTTGTCGATGGTGGTCTGCCCGGCCAGCAGCTCGACCCGGGTGTTGAGCCGGGCCTGCTGGAGCACCCGCAGCAGCACCCCGTCGGCGGTGGCCAGGGTGATCGAGCCGATCGCGTCGTCCCCGCCGGTGGCGATGCCGCGCAGCTCGGCGAGGTACGACCGGGCGAAGACGCCGACCAGGTCGCTGATCACGTCGTCGGAGAGCGCCTTGGCGTACCCGAGGAGCGCCACGCTCGCCGCGAAGCGCTTCACGTCCCAGGAGAAGGGCCCGACGTACGCCTCGTCGAAGTCGTTGACGTTGAACACGAGCTGCCCGGAGGCGTTCATGTACGTGCCGAAGTTCTCCGTGTGCAGGTCGCCGTGGATCCACACCCGGCTGGTCCGCCCGTCCAGGAACGCGTCGTCGGCGAAGTCGCCACGCTGGTCGGCGTAGAAGAGGGCGGCGCTGCCCCGGTAGAAGGCGAACGGCGAGGCCGCCATCTTGCGGAACTTGCGGCGGAACGCCGCCGGGTCGAGCGCCATCGACTCCCCGAACTCCTCGGTGAGCACGTCGACGATGAAGGCGGAACGCCGGTCCGCGGAGTCGGTCATGGTGCGCACGCTAGCGCCCACCGACCACCCCGAGCCGTCGGCCGACCGCCCAGTCCGCCTCACCGGATCGGTCACCGGCCCGCCCGCTGCGGCCGGCGCGGGCTCCGGGCCGCCAGGGCCGGTGTCGAAGTCCCCGGTCGAGCCGGGGCGGAGCCGCAGGCCCGCCCGGGACTTCGACGCGGGCCCCGGGGCGTCAGGCCGACGCGGGCGGGCGGACCGGCGGGGCGGTGAGGGACTCGGCCGAGCGCGGCCCGGTGCCGTCGCGGGGCGGGGCGGGGACCGGCGGGGCGAGCGCGTCCGGGCGGGCGACACCGCCCACGCCGGAACTCTCGGCGGCGATCTTCTCCTGGAGGCGCAGGATGCCGTGCAGCAGCGCCTCCGGCCGGGGCGGGCAGCCCGGCACGTAGACGTCGACCGGGATGAGCTGGTCGACACCCTTGGTCACCGAGTACGAGTCCCAGTACGGCCCGCCGCAGTTCGAGCAGGCGCCGAACGAGATGACGTACTTCGGCTCGGGCATCTGGTCGTACAGCCGCTTGATCGCGGGCGCCATCTTGTCGGTGACGGTGCCGGAGACCACCATGAGATCCGCCTGGCGGGGACCGTGGGCGAACGGGATCACCCCGAGGCGCATGAAGTCGTGCCGGCTCATGCTGGTGGCGATGAACTCGATGGCGCAGCAGGCGAGGCCGAAGTTGAAGACCCAGAGCGAGTAGCGGCGGCCCCAGTTCAGGACGAACCGGATCGGCTCCCCGAGCACCGCCGGCAACTGCACCTCGGGCCTCCCCTCGCCTGTTCCCGATCTGACAGTCAACCACAACGGCCGGAGGACAACCCGCGCAACCGGCGCCGGCGTCGAGGCGTGTGACCCGTACGCCGGGCCACCTCACGGTCCGATTAGTCCCGCGGGACCTCGGACCGTCGGCCAGACACGTACGGTTCCCATCGATGCCCGATCCGGGCACGGACTCCACGGGGAGGACACAACGCATGTCCAGCACGACCTCGACCCGACGGCGGCTGCTCGCCGGCCTGGCCGGCTCGGCCCTGGCCCTCGCCGCCGTCGCCACCGCATCGCCCGCAGTCGCGGCGCCCGCCCCGGCCACCGCCTCGATCGAAGCGGGCCGCCTCGTACTCGACCCGACCGACCGCGGTTACCGGGGCAGCCTGCCAGTCACCGTGACCAACCTCGGCACCACCGCGACCTACTACAGCGTCACGTTCGTCGAGCCGGTCGGCGGCTCGTTCGAGGGGCTGACGCCGGAGGAGGCCTGCGTCTTCAACGGGCTGGTGGACAACCGGCGGCAGATCAACTGCATGGTGCCGGGGTCGCTCCTCGAGCCGGGCGAACGGCGGACCTTCTCGGTGAACTTCCACGCGCTCACCCCCACCCGGGACGTCGCGATGATCACCAAGGGTGGCCGGGTCTCGGTGAACAGCGGCGACGGCCGTGACGACGTCGCCGACCGGGAGCGGTTCAACACGCTGTTCCGGTCCACCACCGGTTCGCTGCGCAACCCGGTCCCGTACGTCCAGGACCAGCAGGCCGACGTGTCGATCACCACGGCCGGCGCGGTCACCCTGACCCCGCAGGAGGACGGCAGCTACCTCGGGCGGCTGCCGGCCACCGTCACCTGGGACGGGGACGCGGCGCACGAGCACCTCTCGGTCGAGGCCACCGGCCTGCCCGCGGGGGTCATGATCTGGGGGACCGACCCGCAGGACCTGCCGAGCTTCTTCACCTGGTTCGCGGTGCCGGGTGAGCAGTTCATCGACGGTGAGACCCGCACCTTCGACGTGCTCCTGCGCGCCGAGCCGGGGACCGTGCCCGGCGCGCTGGGCACGGTGACGTTCGACCTCGACACGATGTGGGACGGGAACGTCGTCCCCGACCCGGACCCGGCGGACAACACGGCCTCGTTCACCGTGACGGTGGCCGCCGCGAGCTGAGACCGCGATGGTGGAGCCGGGGGGCCGTGCGGCCACCCCGGCTCCGTCCTGTCGGGGTGTCCCCCAGCCTCGACGGTGTCACCAGGTCGGCCGCTGGAGCAGCCCGACGAACTCCACCAGCAGCCGCTCACGCAGCGCCGGCGGTGCGGCGTCGAGCAGGGTGTTCACGGTCGCCATCCGGTCCGGCACCGGAGCGGCGCCGGCCCCGAGTCCGAGCCCGGCCGCCAGGCCGGCCACCAGGTCCGCCGTGAGTGTCTCCGGCGTCAGCGCCCCGGCGAGGGCGAGCAGCTCCGACGGGAGCCGGACCGGCCCGGCCGCTCGGCTCGCCGCCACGGCGTCGGCCAGGTCCGGGCCGAAGCCGGCCACCTGCGGCGCCACCGACGCGGTCACCGTGAGGTGCACGCTCACCGGCAGCCCGGCGTACGACAGCTGCGGCTGGGTGTGCCAGCCCCGGGCGGCCAGCTCGTCGACGAGCACGAAGAGGTCCAGCTCCGGCCCGGTGCTGGTGAAGCACACGACGGTGGACTCGGGCTCGGTCATCAGCCGCAGCCCCTCGACCCCGCGCACGGCGTCGGCCAGGCCGGCGACCGCGTCCCGGGTCAGCGACGCGAGCCGCAGGTACCCGTCCTCCCCCAGGTGCCGGAGGGTGGCGTACGCGGCGGCGATCGGCCCGCCGGAGCGGGTGGAGGCGATCACCGGGTTGACCATCGTGTAGCCGGGCCAGTCGGCGTACGCGAAGTACTGCGGTGCCCGCAGCGCCGCGTCCCGGTGCAGCAGCACCGACACGCCCTTCGGGGTGTACGCGTACTTGTGCAGGTCGACGGAGATCGAGGTGACGCCCGGCACGGTGAAGTCGAACGGCGGCACCGGCTCGCCGAGACGGCGCAGCCAGGGCAGGGTCCAGCCGCCGAAGCACGCGTCCACGTGGCAGCGCACCCCGGCGCGGGCGGCGGTCTCCGCGACCTCGGCGACCGGGTCGACGACGCCGTGCGCGTACGACGGCGCGGAGGCGGCGACCAGCACGGTCTCCGGCCGGATCGCGGCGGCGACGGCGGCCGGGTCGGGACGCAGCGTCTCCGCCGGCACCGGCACGATGTCCAGGGCCACCCGAAGGTAGTGGGCCGCCTTGGCGAAGGCGGCGTGGGCGGTGGCCGGAACCACGATCCGGGGCTCGGTGAGGTCGGGGCGGGCGTCCCGGGCGGCCTTCACCGCCAGGATCAGCGACTCGGTGCCGCCGCTGGTCACGTTGCCGACGACGTCCGGCGCGCCGGTGCCCGGGCCGCCGCCGAGCAGCCGGGCCGCCGCGCCGACCAGCGCGTTCTCCATCGCGAGCAGGGACGGGAACGCGGTCGGGTCGAGCCCGTTGACGTGGGCGCTCTCGGCGTGCGCGGCGGCGGTCAGGGCTTCCAGCCCGTCCACCGCCGGGTCGTAGACGTACGCGAACAGCCGCCCTCCGTGCGTCGGCCGGTCGGCGTCGCGCAGTGCCCGGATCTCCTGGAGAACCCGCTCGGCGGGCAACCCGCGCGCGGGCAGCCCGCTCTCGTCGATCATGGAGTTGTGGTGCCCTCTCTGTAGTGGTGAGCGGCCTCCGTCGCCAGCACGACTCCGCGATCGCCGGAGTCGGGCGCGGCGGCGGCGAGCGCTGCCGGAGTCAGGTCGTAGGGGCGCAGGAGGAGGGTGGCCGCCGCCACCAGGAGCGCGGGGAGGACCGTGAAGCCGAGGAGGATGCCCAGGCGGGCGCTGTCCGGCTGGGCGGCCGCCGCGCCGGTGTCCGAGGGGACGTAGCCGGAGAACTGCAGCACCAGCCCGAAGATGCCCGGGCCGAGCGCCAGGCCGAAGGTCTCCCCCGCGGTCCACAGGCCGGTGAACACGCCCGCCTGCCGCCGCCCGGTGCGCGCCTCGTCGTACGCGATGCAGTCCGGCAGCATGGCGAGCGCGAAGACCTGCTGGCCCGCGTACCCGACGCCGATCAGCGCGACCAGCAGGTAGATGCCGACGGCCGGGAGCACAGGAGCGGCGACGAGCGCCAGCGCGCCGGCGGCGAAGATCAGGGACGCGGCGACCAGCCCGGCGAGCTTGCCGAACCGCCGCCCGACCCGGTTCCACAGCGGCATCACCAGCAGGGCCGGCCCGACGAAGCAGACGAACAGGACCGTCGGCCCGCCCTCCGGGTCGCGCAGGATCTGCGTGGCGAAGTAGTCCACGCCGGCCAGGATCGTCGCCACCCCGGCGGACTGGATCACGAAGCAGACCAGCAGTGCCCGGAACGCCCGGTTGCGACCGGCCACCGCGAGCTGCGCGCGCAGCGTCGGCTCGCTCTCCGCGGCCGTGCCGGCGGGTGCGGAACGGGTGCCGAGGAAGGCGCCGACCGCACCGAGCACGATCAGGCCGGCGACGAAGACGCCCATCCAGCGGTGCCCGGCCAGGCCGCCGCCGCCCGCGTCCCGGACCAGCGGCGCCACCGCGCCGGAGACCAGGATGGCCAGCGCCAGCACCGCGATCCGCCAGGTCATCAGCCGGGTACGTTCGGCGTAGTCGCCGGTCAGTTCGGCCGGCATCGCCACGTACGGCACCTGGAAGAAGGCGAACGCGGTGGCGGTGGCGAGGAAGGCGAGAGCCACGTACGGGCCGGCCGCCGCCCCGGTCCCGAACGGCGCGGCGAAGATCGCGGCGAAGAGCACGCCGAGGGCGATGCCGGCGCCCAGCAGGTACGGCCGGCGGGGGCCCCACCGGGAGCGGGTGCGGTCGGAGATCCGCCCGGCGACCGGGTTGACCAGCACGTCCCACGCCTTCGGCAGCAGCACGAGCAGGGCGGCCACGCCCGCCGCGACGCCGAGCGTGTCGGTCAGGTACGGCAGCAGGAGCAGCCCGGGCACCGTGCCGAACGCGCCGGTGGCGAGCGAGCCGAGCGCGTACCCGGCGTGCACCCGCCGCGGCAGCACCCCGCCGGCGGGCGAGCCTGTCCCAGCCGGCGGCGCGTCCATGACGCCGAATGTTACTCACGTTATGACGGCGGTCACATCCCCTCTTCCGGGGACCAGCTCGCCGCCCGCATGTCCACGCCGGCACCCCGCAGCGGCGTCCCCTCGGCGAGCAGCCGGGCCCGCGCCTCCCGCTCGTGACCGGGCGGCAGCCGCCCGGACGAGGTCACGACCCGGTGCCACGGCACCCCACCACCGTGCCGCGCCATGATCGACCCGACCAGCCGCGCCGACGACCGGCCCGACCGCTCGGCGAGCGCGTCGGCCACCGCCCCGTACGACATCACCCGGCCGGGCGGGATGCGCTCGACCAGTTCCAGCACCGCCTCGACGTACTCCTCCGGTCCCACGACGCGCCACGATATGGGAACGCGGCGGGGCGGCGCGGGACCGACCACGCAGAATGGGCGGGTGCGCGACATGGTGACGACGGCCCGTCGGGTGGTCGTCAAGATCGGATCCTCCTCGTTGACCACCGCCACGGGCGGCCTGGACGACCGGCGGGTCGAGGTGCTCGTGGACACCCTCGCCGCCCTCGCCGGTCAGGGCCGGGAGGTCGTGCTGGTCTCCTCCGGCGCGATCGCCGCCGGGCTCGCCCCGCTCGGGCTGGCCCGCCGCCCGCGCGACCTGGCCACCCAGCAGGCCGCCGCCAGCGTCGGGCAGGGGCAGCTGATCGGGCGGTACGCGGCGGCCTTCGCCCGGCACCGGCTCACCGTCGGGCAGGTGCTGCTCACCGTCGACGACGTGACCCGGCGGGCGCACTACCGCAACGCGTACCGGACCCTGCGCAAGCTGCTCGACCTGCGCGCGGTGCCGATCGTCAACGAGAACGACACCGTCGCCACCGAGGAGATCAAGTTCGGCGACAACGACCGGCTGGCCGCCCTGGTGGCCGCCCTCGTCCACGCCGACCTGCTGGTCCTGCTCTCCGACGTCGACGCGCTCTGGACCGGCGACCCGACCCGCCCGGGTTCGGCGCGGATCGCCGAGGTGCGCGACGACCGGGACCTGTCCGGGGTGACGATCGGCGGCGCCGGCCGGGCCGGGGTCGGCACCGGTGGCATGGTGACCAAGGTGGAGGCGGCCCGGATCGCCACCGGCTTCGGCATCCCGGTGGTGCTCACCGCCGCCGGCCTGGCCACCGAGGCGCTGGCCGGGGAACCCGTCGGCACCCTCTTCCACCCCAGCCGGCGGCGGCCGGCCGCCCGGCTGTTCTGGCTCGCCCACGCCACCTCGCCCCGGGGCCGGCTGCATCTGGACCCGGGAGCGGTGCAGGCGGTCGTGGGGCGGCGCAAGTCACTGCTGCCGGCCGGCATCACCGCCGTCGACGGCGCGTTCACCGCCGGCGACCCCGTGGACCTGGTCGACACCGAGGGCGCGGCGGTGGCCCGGGGGCTGGTCAACTACGACGCGGTGGAGCTGCCCGGCCTGCTCGGGCGCTCCACGTCCGAACTCGCCGCGGCCCTCGGCCCGGCGTACGAGCGGGAGGTCGTCCACCGCGACGACCTGGTGCTGTTGTAAGCAAGGGCCCCTTGTTAACGCCTGGCGTTGTACAAGGGACCCCTCCCAACACCGAGGAGTACAGGATGAGCGTCGTCGAGCAGGCGCGGCGGGCCCGGACGGCGGCGGAGGCCCTCGCGGTCGCCACGCGTACCGTCAAGGACGCCGCGCTGCACGCGATGGCCGACGCGCTGGTGGCGCGTACACCGGAGATCCTGGCCGCGAACGCCGCGGACCTGGCGGCCGGGCGCGAGGCCGGGCTGAGCGCGGCCGTGCTGGACCGGCTCGCGCTCGACGAGGGGCGCGTGGCGGGCATCGCGGACGCGCTGCGCCAGATGGCCGCGCTGCCGGACCCGGTCGGCGAGGTCGTCCGGGGCTCCACCCTGCCGAACGGCCTGGAACTGCGGCAGGTCCGGGTGCCGTTCGGGGTCGTCGGCATCATCTACGAGGCTCGGCCGAACGTCACCGTCGACGCCGCCGGCATCTGCCTGAAATCCGGCAACGCGGCGCTGCTGCGTGGCTCCTCCTCCGCCATGCACTCGAACGCCGCGCTGGTCGCGGTGCTGCGGGACGCGGTGGCCGGCGCCGGCCTGCCGGCGGACGCGGTGCAGCTGCTCGACGCCGCCTCCCGCGACTCGGTCAAGGAGCTGATGCGCGCCCGAGGCCTGGTCGACGTGCTGATCCCGCGTGGCGGCGCGTCGCTGATCCGCACGGTGGTCGAGGAGTCGACCGTGCCGGTGATCGAGACCGGCGTCGGCAACTGCCACGTCTACGTGGACGCCGCGGCGGACGTGTCGAAGGCCGTGGCGATCACGCTGAACGCGAAGACGCAGCGCCTCTCCACCTGCAACACCGCCGAGTCGCTGCTGGTGCACGCCGACGTCGCCGACGCCTTCCTGCCGCCGATGCTGGCCGCGTTCGCCGAGGCGGGGGTGACCGTGCACGGCGACAGCCGGGTGGCCGCGTTCTCCGCCGCGGTGGTGCCGGCCACCGACGAGGACTTCGCCACCGAGTACCTGTCGGCGGACATCTCCGTCGCCGTCGTCGACACGCTGGAGGCGGCGGTCACGCACATCCGGCGGTACGGCACCGGGCACACCGAGGCGATCGTCACCGACTCGCAGGCGGCGGCGCGGGAGTTCGTCGCCCGGGTGGACGCGGCGGCCGTGATGGTGAACGCGTCCACCCGCTTCACCGACGGCGGTGAGTTCGGCTTCGGCGCGGAGATCGGCATCTCCACCCAGAAGCTGCACGCCCGCGGCCCGATGGGGCTGCCGGAGCTGACCAGCACAAAATACGTCGTCACCGGGACCGGTCACCTGCGGTGAAAGGAAGGGCCCCTTCTCAACGTCTGGTGTAGAGGAGGGGTCCCCTTTAACGCCGCACGGCGCACGGCGCACGCCGCGTGTCAGCGGCAGGCGCGGATCGCCGTCAGGGTCGCGTGCACGTCGAACTGGTGCCCGTCGTCGCTCTCCCAGCCGCCGTCGCTACGCTGCGTCTCGGCCAGCCGGCGGCGGGCCCGCACCAGGATCCAGTCCTGCTCGTCGACGCCCACCCGGCGCAGGGACGCGGCCAGCCAGGCGACGTTGGCCGGGGACATGTCGGCGATCCGCTCGGCGAGCGCCACCTGGATCCGCGCGGACTCCTGGAACATCTCCTGGCGGAACAGCACCCCCGCGCTCAGCCACCCGGCGGCGAGGAAGGACGGCCAGCTGCCGTCCGGGTTGAGCCGCGCGACCAGCGACAGCGCCGCGGCGTGCACGACGCCCGCGTACACCCCGCCGACCCGGTGGTCCAGCGGCCCGGCGGCACGCGCGTCCAGCCCGGCGACGGTCAGCCAGAACGCGGCGTTCGCCGTCAGGTAGAACCCGGCCTCCGGGTCTCCCGGCCGGGCCCACTCCGGCGCGGTGTCGGCCAGCGCGGCGTCCTCCTCCCAGCCGCCGTCGGGCAACTGGCGGAACGCGAGCCAGTCCAGCGCGCGCCGGGCGGCCGGCCGGCCGATGGCGCCCAGGTCGTCCAGCTCGGCGAGCCGGAAGCAGGTGGCGTCGACGGACGCCACCTTGCCCTCGAGGTACGCGGGCCAGCCGCCGTCCGGCAGTTGGCCGCCCTCGGCCACGTCGAGCACGTCCGGCCCGGGCGGCGTGCCGGTACGCAACCGGGACAGCCGGGCACGGTCCACCACGTCCCCGTGAGCCACCACGAAGCCGATCGCGGCGTCGATATCCACCACGGCGGTCACGCTACCTGTGCAAACGCGACTCCGCCTCGGTGAATCGGCCACCCGACGCGGGCCCACCGCACCGAGGCCCCGCGTGTTAAGAAGGGACCCCTCCTCTACGCCAGGCGTTAAGAAGGGGCCCTTCCTTACGTCAGTACGCCGGCAGCGACGGGTCGATCTGCTTGATCCAGGAGAGGACGCCGCCCTGGACGTGCACCGCGTCCCGGAATCCGGCGGCCTTCAGGGCGGCGAGCGCCTCGGCCGAGCGGACACCGGACTTGCAGTGCAGCACGATCTGCCTGTCCTGCGGGAACGCCGCCAGCGCCTCCCCGGAGACGATCTCGCCCTTGGGGATCAGGCGCGCGCCGGGGATCCGCACGATCTCGTACTCGGCCGGCTCCCGGACGTCGACCAGGAACACGTCCTTGCCGGCGTCCTGCCATTCCTTGAGCTCCAGGGCGGTGATGGTCGAGTCGACCACCGCCTCCTGCGCCTCGACCGACACCGCGCCGCAGAAGTCCTCGTAGTCCTCGAGCAGGTCGGTGACCGTCGGGTTCTCGCCGCACAGAACGCAGTTCGGGTCCTTCCGGACCTTGATCTTGCGGTAGGTCATCTCCAGGGCGTCGTACACCATCAGCCGGCCCACCAGCGGCTCGCCGATGCCGGCGAGCAGCTTGATCGCCTCGTTGACCTGGATCGAGCCGATCGACGCGCAGAGCACGCCGAGGACGCCGCCCTCGGCGCAGGACGGGACCATGCCGGGCGGCGGGGGCTCCGGGTAGAGGCAGCGGTAGCAGGGGCCGTGCTCGGCCCAGAACACCGACGCCTGGCCGTCGAACCGGTAGATCGACCCCCACACGTACGGCTTGCCGAGCAGCACCGCCGCGTCGTTGACCATGTACCGGGTCGCGAAGTTGTCGGTGCCGTCGACGATCAGGTCGTACTGGGCGAAGATCTCGCGGACGTTGTCCCGGTCCAGCGCGGTGTTGTGGATCTCCACGTTGACCAGCGGGTTGATCTCCCGGATGGAGGCCGCGGCGGACTCGGCCTTGGAGCGGCCGACGTCCGAGACGCCGTGGATGATCTGGCGCTGGAGGTTGGACTCGTCGACGGTGTCGAAGTCGATGATGCCGAGCGTCCCCACCCCGGCGGCGGCCAGGTACATCAGGGCCGGGGAGCCGAGGCCACCCGCGCCGACGCAGAGCACCCGGGCGTTCTTCAGCCGCTTCTGGCCCTCGACACCGACATCCGGAATGATCAGGTGGCGGGAGTAGCGGCGGATCTCGTCAACGGTCAGCTCGGCGGCGGGCTCGACGAGCGGGGGCAGCGACACGGTGGACTCCCCGGGATCGGCGGTGGCGAACCGGGCCATTGTCGCTCGCCGGGCGGCCGGTCGGCCATGAGGAGCGACACTCGTCCGCACTGCGGGAGCGGGAATAACTCATGTGCCCGGCACCGGCGCGCCCGCGTGCCGCCGGCCGTCCAGGTACGGCCAGGGGTTGGCGACGCAGCCGTCCAGCCCGTACGTCTGCTGCTGCATCACCGGTGCCGGCGCCCCGGGGCCGGGGCAGGCCTCGTGCCACTCCCCGAACTCGTGCCCGACCTCGTGGTTGATGACGTAGCTGCGGTACACGGCGAGCCGCGCCCCGTAGTCGGGTACCCCCTCCACCCAGCGGGCCAGGTTGATGATCACCTGGCCGGGCAGGCGGCAGGAGGTGTAGCCCTCGGTGCTGAGGCCGCCCTCGGCGCACATCCGCTCCGACGTGTCCGGGGTGGCGAGGTAGACGGTGAAGTCCGCGAGGTCCGCGTCCTCGACCCGCTGCACACGCAGCTCACTCGAGCCGATCCAGCTGCGGGAGTCGCCGAGCACCTCGTCGACCGTCGCCGCGAAGGCGCCGGCGTCGTGGCCGATGTCGCGCTCCACGGCCACCCGGTAGCGGCGCAGCGGCCCGTCGGCGCCCCGGACGTCGGTGTCGCCGGTCGCGGTGACGAAGCTGCCCGCCCCGACGCGCGGGTAGCCGCCCGGCTGCGGCCGCTCGGCGGCAGCCCCGTACGAGGTGCGGTCGGGCGGGCTGCCCGCCGGCGGTTCGGCGGCCCGGACCAGCGCCACCGACGCCGCCGCGGCGAGCAGCAGGACCACGCCGAGCCGCAGGGCGCGGCGGCGCCGGCGCCGCATGCGGACCCGGCCCGGCCGGGGCGGGCGAGCGGACGTGCCGGGAGGGGACGGCGCGGTCATGACGCCAGCGTCGCAGACGAATCAGGCAATCCCCCGCAAATGCGCGCTGAACGTCTCGGATGTGTCGACGTCAGACCGGCGGGCCGGTGTACCGCCGCCCATCCACGTACGGCCAGGGATTCGCGACGCAGCCGTCGAGGAAGAGCGTCTGCTGCATCATCACCGGGGCCGGCCGGCCCGCACCGGGGCAGCGCTCGTGCCGGTTGCCCAACTGGTGCCCGACCTCGTGGTTCACCACGTACAGCCGGTAGACCGGCAGCGGCACCTTCATCGCGACGAAGTGCGGGACGGACAGTCGCCACCGGTCCAGGTTGATGATGACCTTCCCGGGTGCCCGGCAGGACGTGTACGGGCGCCCACCGATCCGGATGTCCACCCCACCCGCGAGGCACATCCGGCCGGCCGTCTGCGCGGTGGCCAGGTAGACGGTGAAGTCTGCGGCGGCGTCGCCCGGCACCTGCTGCAGCCGCAGCCGGCCACCGTCGACCCAGCTCCCCGGCCCGGCGAGCGCCTCCCCGACGGTGGCGGCGAACTCGGCCACGTCCTCCTGCGCCCCGTTCTCCACGGCGACCCGGTACCGGCGCAGCGTGCCCGCCTCGCCGAGCAGCGGCCCGGCGCGATCGTCGTACCCGAAGGTGCCCTGCCCGGCCGACGGCACCGGCCCCGGGATCTGGAACACCGGACGGGCCGGCGGCTCCGCCGCCACCGTCGTCGGTGCCGGGCTGGGTGCCGCCGACGTGGGTGCCGCCGACGGGACCGGCGGCGGCGCGGCGACCACCTCCGCGCCGACATCGGCACCGCGCTGGTCGGTGACCACCGCCACCGCCGCGACGACCGCCAGCACGAGAACCATCGCCTCCAGCACCCGCCGGGCCCGCCTGCCCCGGCGCCGGTGCCGGCCACGGACCGCGCCGGCCGGCGGGCGGGTCGGCGTACGGCCTCCGGCACCCGCCGAGGTCCCGGCACGACCAGAGGAGCGCTGGGCGGGCGGACGCCCGGCCCGGCCCGCAGCCGGGGTCCCTCGACCACCAGCCGATGTCACCCGACCCTCAGCCGGGGTCGCCCGGCCACCAGCCGGCGGGGGCGTCCGGCGGCCGGCCGGCCCGGTCGCGCGACCGCCGGTCGACACCGGGGGCGGTACGGCGGCCCGGCCGCCCCGAGTGCCCGGCTGGACGGCGGGGGTACGAGCGTGCGTCGATGAGCTGGTGGTACCACGGGCGGAGGGCATCCCGCTCAGCCTGCCATGTCGGGCCGCTTCGCGGAGTCCCCCGTTTCGGCGAGCAGCGGCAGGACAGCGCGGGCGACCAGGCGCGGCACCTCGAGCTGGGCAACGTGACCGACCCGGTCCAGCATGAGCAGCCGGCTGTCCGGGATGGCGCGGGCGGCCTGCGGCGCGACCCGCACGTCCACCAGGCGGTCGTGCCGGCCACCGATGACCAGCGTCGGCGCCTGCACCATGCCGGCCAACCGCCACATCGACCCGGAGCCGGGCAGGTAGGACCGCAGGAAGCAGGAGACCAGCCCCCGGAACGTCCGGACGTACGCCGCGGCGTAGTGGGCGGCCTCGTAGCGGACCCGGATCTCCTCCAGCGCCTCCCGGCGGCGCTGCTCGCTGATCCGGCTCACGTCGGCGACGCACGCCTCGATCACCTGCTGGGCCATCACCTCGGGCGCCAGCTGCGCCAGCCGCCAGGCGGCCAGCCGCTCGCCCCGGGGGATCGCCAACAGCGGCAGCATCCGGCCCTGCAACGATCGTCGGAAGTCGAGGAACGGCAGGGCGGGTGAGATCAGGGTCAGCGTCCGGACCAGGTCCGGGCGTGCCGCCGCCACCTGCACCGAGATCGCGCCGCCCAGCGAGTTGCCGAACAGGTGCACCGGGCCACGGCCGGAGTGCTCGATCCAGCGGACCACCCGCTGCGCGAACGAGGGAACCGTGTAGCGGCGGCCCGGCTCGCTGCGGCCGAAGCCCGGCAGGTCGATGGCCTGCCCGTCCAGCCGGTGGGCGAGCAGGCCGGCCAGGTCGGTCCAGTTCTGCGAGGAGCCGCCGAGGCCGTGGACGTACAGCGCCGGCTCCGCACCGGGCGCCGTCGCCGGGGTATCCCGGACGTACGTGACGGTGCCGTCGAGGCGTACCTCGCGACCGGGCCAGGGGGGCGGGACGGAGTGCTCGGGAAGCACGTCGTCCGGCCAGAGGGTGGCGCGCTTCATCGCTCCAGTCTGCCCGTGGTCACGGCGACCGGCAGCGCATCCGGCGGCGGTCAGGCGAGCAGCGCCTCGAGGCGGCGGTTCACCGCGGCCAGGGTCGCCCGGACGACGGCCTGGCGCGGGTCGCCGGCGACCAGCGCGGAGCCGGCGAGCTGCTCGACCCAGCCGTCGCAGACGAGCAGCACCACCACCGTGGCCACCTCGCAGTTGCCGAACGGCACCACGGCCGCGTGCTCGACGAAGCAGCGCCCCGGGCCCGACTCGGACCCGGACCCGCGCAGCAGCTCGTCGACCGCCGCGGCGGCGGCCACCGCGCACAGGCGCAGCACGTACCCGTCGACGGCCGGGCCGGTCGCGTACCCGGCAGCGGGCGCGCCGGCGGTCGTCAGCCGCACCTCCACCGTGGCGTCGAGCCCGAAGGTGCTGACCTGCACGTGGTCGATGACCACCCGCGGGCCCGGCCGGCCGCCGGTGTCCAGCGGCCGGGACGGCGCCGCCTCCGTCGTGGTGACCTGGCCCCCGGTGTACGACGTTCCGACGGTCGCCGGGCTGCCGGTGGGCGCGGCCGGCGCGGCGACCGAACCCGGCTCGTCGACGGTGGCCCGGCCCCGGTGCGGCCCGCTGGACTGCCGGCGCCGGCGCGGGGTTTCCGGCAGGGCCGCCTCCGGCCGCTCGGACCGCGACGGCAGGGCGTCCCTCCCGGCCGGCGGGCGGGGCACCCGCGACTCCGCGGGCCGGGGCTCGGCGGCGGACCGCTCGGCGGACCGCCGGCGGACCGGAGGTGCCGGCTCGGCGGGCACCCCGGGCACGTTCTGCGGGGCGGCGGCGAGGCCCATCCGCTCCTGGAGGAGCCGGGCGACGTGCCGGCTCACCTCGGCGGGGTCGGCACCGTCGGCGAGGTCGAGGCGGAGGCTGTGCGCGCCGGCCTGGGTGCGGCGCAACTCGGCGTCGCGGACGCCCGCCACTCCGCGCACGGCGTCGAGGATGGCGTCCACGTCGAAGCCCTCGGGCCGGTCGCGCAGCGGGGCCGGCTCGTCGTCGCGGCGGAGGTGGGTGGCGATGCGGGCGAGTTCGGGGGTCTCGGCGGGTGGCTCCACGGCTGGCGGCTCCGGCACGACGGGCACGTCCGGCTCGGCGGGGACGCGCTGCGGCAACACCGCCGACGCAGGGTCCGGCAGCCGGTCGTCGCCGACCGGCCCGGCCGTCGGTGCCGGCTCCGGGGCGGATCGGCGGGCCGCGTAGGGGGGTGCGCTCGTCGGGGCGGGCGCGGTGGGGATGCGGTCGCGGCCACCGGCGCCGCTCGTGGCGGGCTCGGCGGCGGGACTCGTGGCGGGGCCGGCGGCCGTCGGTGCGGTGGCGGGCTGATCCGCTGGCGCGGGGGCTTCCGGGCGGAGGCGGAACGGCCGGCGGCTCTCCAGCGTGGCGTCGTCCCCGTCAGGGGTGCCCGCGGCCGCGGCGGCGGGGGGCGCGCTGGCCTGCCGCTCCGGCGCCCAGGCGGACCGGTCGGCCGGTGGGGCCGGGGGGGTCGCCGGCGCCCGGCCGGCGGGCGGCTCGTACACCGGCCGGATGTCGGGGCCGCGGCCCGACTCGGCGGGTGCGGGGTACGCGTCGGCACGGACCGGTTCGTACGCCCGCTGCGGCTCGGCAGCCCAGGCGGGCCGCTCGTCGCGCGCGCGGCGACCGGCGCCGGGCTCCGCGTCGCGGGTCTCGGTTTCCGGGCGGGCCCGCCGGCCGGACGACTCCGGACCTGGGCGGAACGGCACCGGCTCAGCCTGGTCCCGGGCCCGGCGGCCGGGCGCCTCGGGAGCCGACGACTCGGCCTCGTCCCGGGCCCGGCGGCCGGGCGTCCCGGGAGCCGACGACAACGTCTCGGCCTCGTCGTGGACCCGGCGACCGGACGGCTCCCAGCGGTCATCCGGCTCGTCGTGTCCGGCCGGCTCGGAGCGGTCGCGTGCCCGGCGACCGGCCGCCTCCGGTTCCACCCGTGCCCACGGGGGCGCCCACTCGTTCCCCCAGCTCGGCTGGTTCCAGCTCGGACCGGACCACTCCGGCTCGGCGAGCGGTGCCCGGCGGTCCGTCACCGGGGCCGATCCCGGCTCCGCCGGGCGGGCCGGCGCGCCGAACGGTGAGCTGGTCGGACCTGCGTCGGCGTCGCTGCCGGGCCCGCGGTCGATGCCGGACACCCGGTCGCCGGACTCCCAGCCGGCCCGCGCGCGGTCGGCGTCGTAGGCCGGTCCCCCGCCGGCGGCCGGACCGTCGGCCGCGGCGCGGCTCGCCGGACCCTCGCCGAAGGCGCGGTCACCGGTGGGCGGCTGCTCGGCGCGGTCGCCGGGCCGGGGCTCGGTGGGCGGCGGGAACGCACGCGGGTCGTGCGGCGCCGGCTCGGGCGGGTACGACGGGTCCCAGGCGCGCGCCTCGTCCCGGGTGGACGGCGGCTCCGGTGACCGGTCGGCCGTCGGCGCGTGGAGGCCGGGCGGCACCTCGAAGCCGCTGGCGGCCGTGCCGACCGGCGGGACCTGCACGGCGGGCGGCGCCGACGTCGGCAGCCCGGGCTCGGCCCACCGGGACGCGCGCGTCGCCGGCGGCTCCTCGGTGGCGTGCCGTGCCGGATTGGGCTCCGGCTCGGCCGGCCCGGAGGACTGCTCGACGGCGGGCGCGGGACGCGGGGCCGGCACCACCAGACGGCCCCCGTCGGTGTCCCGGCGGGGGTCGCCGGAGAGGCCGGGCGGGGCGCTCACCGGGGACTGGCGGGCGGACGGCGCCTCGGCGGGGGCGTGCGGGTAGCCGTTGGCCCGGTGGCCGTTGGCGTGCGGGCGCGGCGCGGCACCGGACGTGCCGGGCACCGGAGCGGGCAGGTCACCGTGTTGGGGGGAGGAGGTGGCCCATCCCGGGGTCGGGTCGGACCGACGCCAGGGCGCGGCCGGTTCCGGGAGCCAACCGGCCGCCGGGGGCACCCATCCGCCGCCGGAGCGGGACTGATCCTCCTGCGGACCGGTCCCGTCGCCGTGCTCTCCCGGGGTGGCGGCACCGGGTTGCCCTGCTTCACTCACCGCGCGCTCCTTGGTCGCCCCCGCTGAGGCTACCGTGTGGTGAGAGTGGCGATAAGTTACAGCGGCGGGCCAATTCCGCGACGGGCGAACAGCCCCGACCGGTTCGGGTGAAATGCCGGCTCGTACGAAGAACTCGGAGGCTCCCATGACCGCTGTGGGGAACAGTGCACAGACCGCCGGCCGGCCCACCCGCCTGCCCCGTTCCGCGCGCCGCAAGCAGCTGCTCGCCGCCGCGCAGGAGGTGTTCGTCGCGCAGGGCTACCATGCGGCCGCGATGGACGACATCGCCGAGCGCGCGGGGGTCTCCAAGCCGGTGCTCTACCAGCACTTCCCCGGCAAGATGGAGCTCTACCTGGCGCTGCTCGACACGCACTGCGACGCCATCGTGGCGAAGGTGCAGGACGCGATGCGCGGCACCACCGACAACAAGGAGCGGGTCAGCGCCTCGGTCCGCGCGTACTTCGACTTCGTCGACCACGAGAGCGAGGCGTTCCGCCTCGTCTTCGAGTCGGACCTGCGCAACGACCCGGCCGTGCGCCAGCGGGTCGAGCGGGTCGAGCAGGGCTGCATCGCGGCCATCACCGACACGATCATCTCGGACACCGGTGTGAGCCGGTCGCACGCCGAGCTGCTCGCGTCCGGGCTGGTCGGTGCGGCCGAGACCGCCGCGCAGTTCTGGCTGGCCAGCGGCCGGCAGGTGGCCAAGGCGGAGGCCGAGGCGCTGGTCGCCGCGCTCTCCTGGCGGGGCATCGCGAGCTTCCCGCTGCAAGGTGAGTCAGCCTGACCGCCGCCCGCGTGATCGGATAGCCTTCGCAGGGCGGCATATTCGCCCCAGTTGAGGAGGCACTGTGGAGGTCAAGATCGGCGTGCAGTACGCGCCGCGCGAGCTGGTTCTGGAGAGCGCGCAGTCGCCGGCCGAGATCGAGCAGATCGTGACCGACGCCATCGCCGGCAACGGCGGCACGCTCTCCCTCACCGACGAGAAGGGCCGGCGGGTCATCGTGCCGGTCGACAAGGTCGCCTACGTGGAGATCGCCGAGGCGTCCCCCCGGGCCGTCGGGTTCACCGTCCGCTGAGCCGCGGGCGCACCCGCCCCACACCCGTCGACGCGGTCCGACGCCGCGGCACGTGCCGGTCACCTGCTGCGGCGTCCTTCGTCAGTTGTTGAGTCCGACGGCGCCCATGCGGGCGGTGTGGGCGGCGGTCAACCTGCGGAACAGGCCCTGCACGTCCACCTGCTCCCCCCGCGCGATGAGCGCGGTCAACGCCCCCCGGTCGGCGGACGCGACCCGACCGGCCTGCGACAGCGCCTCACCGACCAGCCGACGCGCCCACATGGAGAGCCGGTTGGCGACCCGGGGGTCGGCCTCGATGGCCGCGCGGATCTCGGCGGCGGCGAAGTCCGCGTAGCGCGACTCGTGCAGCACCTCCAGCACGAGCCTCCGGTCCGGCTCGGCCAGCGCCCCGGCGATCTCCCGGATGAAGTCGTCGGTGATGCCGTCCCCGACGTACGCCTTGGTCACCGCCTCGGCCCAGTCCCTCGGCTCGGTCGAGTCGTGGTACGCCTGCAACGGCTCCACGTAGACCGCCATCGCGTCGTCGGGCAGCACGCCCAGGTCGCCCAGCCGGTCGGCGAGCCGCCGGTAGTTGCGGATCTCCGCGGCGGCCATCTCGCTCAACGCCGCCCGTCGGCGCAGGTCGGGAGCCAGCCGGGCGTCGGCGGCCATCCGCTCGAAAGCGAGCAGCTCACCGAAGGCCACCAGGCCGAGCAGGTCGACGAGCGCGGGATCGGTCACGACACCGCCGGCCGGGCCGGTCGGGGTCGGTGCGGGTTCGCTTGGGGCGGACACCAGCGCAGGGTACCGCCCGGCGGCGAATCGCCGTTGATGTGAGTGCCGTCACAGGTGTCCGTTTCGGCAGGCGGCACGGCCGCCGAGGAATCAGGACGGGGTCAACGCTGTTCAGGTAGACTGGAGCAGTTGCCGTGGGCGCCGACCGATGTTCGATCTGGTCGCAGTCGGTCCACGGCGCGCGTGCGGCCCGGTCCCGCGCGGCAGATCCGCCGCCGACCGTGTGGCCCGCGCCATACCGTCCGCGCCCTGAGGACTAAACGGGGCGCACCCACGAGAGGGCACCCCCACATCCATATGAGCGAGCTGACGCAAGAACTGATGGACGGCCACGAGCTGGCCCCCACCGCCCCGGTACGCCCGGAGGCACCCACCTTCGCCGAGCTGGGCGCGCGTCAGGAGACCGTCGACGCGCTGGCCGCGGCCGGCATCACCCGCGCCTTCGCCATCCAGGAGTACGCGCTGCCGATCGCGCTGCGCGGCGCCGACCTGATCGGCCAGGCGCCCACCGGCACCGGCAAGACCCTCGGCTTCGGCGTACCACTGCTGGAGCGCGTGTTCGCGCCCACCGAGGGCGGCGACGGCGTCCCGCAGGCACTCGTCGTGGTCCCGACCCGCGAGCTGGGCATCCAGGTCGCCAAGGATCTCCAGGCCGCCGGCAGCAGCCGGGGCGTCCGCGTGCTGCCGATCTACGGTGGCGTGGCGTACGAGCCGCAGATCGACGCGCTCCGCAAGGGCGTGGAGATCCTCGTCGGCACCCCCGGTCGCCTGATGGACCTGCAGAAGCAGAAGCACCTGCGGCTCGACCGGGTGCGCGCGCTGGTCCTCGACGAAGCCGACCGGATGCTCGACCTGGGCTTCCTCGACGACGTCGAGAAGATCCTGGCGATGCTGCCGGAGGACCGGCAGACGATGCTCTTCTCGGCCACCATGCCGGACCCGATCGTCGCGCTGTCCCGGCGCTTCCTGCGCCGTCCGGTGACGATCCACGCCGGGCACACCGCCGAGACCGGCCCGTCGCCGCAGACCCAGCAGCTGGCGTACCGCACCCACTCGATGAACAAGATCGAGATCGTGGCGCGGATCCTCCAGGCCGAGGGTCGCGGGCTGACCATGATCTTCACCCGCACCAAGCGGGCCGCCGACCGGGTCGCGGAGGATCTGGACTTCCGTGGCTTCGCCGTTGCCGCCGTGCACGGCGACCTCGGGCAGGGCGCCCGCGAGCGGGCGCTGCGCGCCTTCCGCGCCGGCAAGATCGACACGCTGGTCGCCACCGACGTCGCGGCCCGGGGCATCGACGTCACCGGCGTCACCCACGTCATCAACTACGACTGCCCCGAGGACCAGGACACCTACACGCACCGGATCGGTCGGACCGGCCGGGCGGGTGCGACCGGCGTCGCGGTGACCTTCGTCGACTGGGACGACATGCCCCGCTGGCGGATCATCGACAAGACGCTGGGCCTGGACATGGCCGAGCCGCTGGAGACGTACCACACCTCTGCGCACCTCTACACCGACCTGGGCATCACCACCGACGTCACCGGCACCCTGCCGACTGCCGAGCGCACCCGCGCGGGGCTCGCGGCCGAGGTCGAGGAGGACCTCGGCGGCCGGTCGCGTCGGGGCGACGGCCGGGGCTCGCGGCGCGGCGAGGGCCGCGGCCGGGAGCGCGGCCGCGGCCGGGGCGGGGAGGCGGCCGTCGCGTCGACCACGGACGCGCCGGCCGACGACGCCGCCGAGGAGCGCAGCCCGCGTCGCCGCCGGCGCCGCCGGGCGGGCGAGGTGGTCGCGGGCGAGCCGACCGCGGTGATCTCCACCGAGAGCGGCACCGAGCCGGAGACGGCCGCCGCCGAGGGCAGCGCGTCGGCGAAGCCGCGCCGCCGCCGGCGCCGTCGCGGTGGCGGTGGTTCCGGCGGGGGTACGCCGGCCGAGGCGACCGCCGACTGACACACGCACGTCCGACGTCCCCCGCCTCGTTCGCCGAGCGGGGGACGTCGCGCGCTCAGGTAGACACCGCCCGGGCCGCCGTCGACCACTCGGTCGGCCTCCTTTGCTCTGCTTCAACGGACGCACCGGAACGCGCCGCTTTCCGGTGCGTCCGTTGAAGCAGAGCAAAGGGCAGTGCGGGGCACATCAGTTCGTCGCCGCCGGGCACGACCGGGAAGGATCAACCCATGCCGGAGCCACTGGACGCCGCGCTCGCCGAGGTGCGGGCGCTGCTGCTCGACCCCGGGCTGACGCGGGCGGTGGCCGCGGGCCGGCGGCGCGGGCAGCGCCCCTCGGTGGTCCGGGCGGAACTGCGGCCCGTCACCCTCAAGGCCGGTCCACGCCTCCAGATCGCCACCTCCGACGGCAGCCGGCCCTACACCCGCAACGTCGCGCCCGGCGGCGACGCGGACGCGGCCGTGGACGCGCTGCTCGCCGAGCCGTTCGGCAACTGGCACGTGGAGACCGTGCGGACGACATTGCAACTGCGGGTCACGAAGTCCGGGGAGGCGCAGGTGCACCGCGCGGCCAACTCCGGCTCGCCGACCGAGCCGGCCGGACACGACCGGGCGAAGGACTACCTGCTGGACCCCGGTGACCCCATCTTCGCCGAGATCGGCGGATCGGCGGCGAAGCGACGTCAGGTGGACGCCTTCCTGCGGGCGCTCGCCGCGACGCTGCCCGACGATCTGCCCGGCCCGCTGCGGGTGGTGGACCTGGGGTGCGGGAACGCGTACCTGACATTCGCCGCGTACCGGTGGCTGACCCGGCGGGGGCTCGACGTGCACCTGGTCGGCGTGGACGTCCGCGAGGACCAGCGGCAGCGCAACACCGAACTGGCACAGCGGCTGGGCTGGGCGGACCGGGTGCGTTTCGTCGCGGGCACGATCGCCGACGCGGCGGTCGAGCCCGCTCCGGATCTGGTGCTGGCGCTGCACGCCTGCGACACGGCCACCGACGAGGCGCTCGCGAGGGCGGTGCGTTGGGGAGCCCGCTGGGTGCTCGCGGCGCCGTGCTGCCACCACGACGTCGCGGCGCAGTTGCGCTCCCGGCCGGCTCCGCCGCCGTACGACCTCCTGACCCGGCAGGGCATCCTCCGGGAGCGCTTCGCGGACGTGCTGACCGACGCGGTGCGGGCGGGACTGCTGCGGTTGCACGGCTACCGGGCCGAGGTGGTGGAGTTCGTCGACTCGCGGCACACGCCGCGGAACCTGCTGATCCGGGCACGCCGTACCGGCGCGGCACCGACCGGCGCGCAGCGGGCGGAGTACCGGGCGCTGGTCGACCAGTGGGTCGTCACGCCGAGGCTGGCGACCCTGCTCGGCGGCCCGGGGGGCGACGCCACCGGCGGCACCGCCGAGGCGGCGGACCACGTCACCGGCGGCACGCCCGCCGGGGCGGCCGCGGGCTGACACCCGGACGAACTCCGCGCCGCACGTACGGTCCCGCCCACGGGACAGTCTGGTCGATCAGTCAATTGCTTCCGCCGCGAGCCGTACTACCCTCGAACCACGCACCGTCAGGTGCCCGGCCGGGAGGGAAGACCCGCTGGAATGGCTTCGGTAGAGGTATCGCCGCAGGCGGCGTTCGCGCGCTTCGTGCGGCGCGCCATCGACGACGCCCGGGAGGAGCGGGGGTGGACCGTCACCGACCTGGCGTCCCACACGGGTGTCGGTCGCTCGACCGTCTTCCGCTGGCTCGCCGGTGACTGGCAGGACTACCCCGAGCTGGCCAAGGTGCGCGGGTTCTGCGCCGCGCTCGACCTGCCGGTCGCGGCCGCCTTCCGTGCGCTCGGCCTGCCGGACGCCGGCCCCGCGCCCCGCCGCCGCAGCGACGACGGGCCGGTCGAGGCGGACGTCCGGGTGATCCTCCAGCGACTTGCCGACCCGACCGTGCCGGCCGAGGAGAAGCACCACATCCGGGACCTGCTGCGGTACCTGGCCCGCCGCCCGATCCGCCGGGTCGGCTGACGGACCGGCGGGGCCGCGCCCCCGGTCAGGCGTCGAGCGTGAACTCGGCGGTCCGCACCGCCCCGGCCACCTGGAAGTCCAGGTAGAGGCGGTAACGCCCGGCGCCGGGCACGGTCACCCAGAACCGCACCGCCCCGTCGACCAGGGTCGGCTCCGGGTGGACGTGCAGGTATCCGAGGTCTCCCTCGCGGAGCGCGACCAGGTGCCCGTACGCGCCGAGGTACCGCTCCAGCGTCGCGGGTCGGCCACCCTCACCGGTGATCCGGAAGGTCAGCGGCACCGACACGGTGGACTGCGGGGTGCCCTGGTAGGCGACGGTGAACCCGCCCACGGTGGTCGACGTGGCCGCCGCCGGCAGTGGGCGCGGCTCGTAGTCACCGGCGGCGACCAGGTCGGTCCCCAGGGTCACCGCCGTCTGCCGGCCGTCGTCGGCGAGGGCGGTGAAGTCGGCGTACGCGCGCCAGACGCCCGGCTGCGGCAGCGTCAGCGGCACCGACCAGGTGCCGTCGGCCGCCATCGCGGGGTGCAGGTGCTGGTAACCGGTGAGGTCACGGCGCACCACGATGAGGTGCAGCGGCTTGTCGTGCACCACGGCGAAGCGGGTCACCGGGCGGCGCTGCGCGTCGCGGATCTGGAACCTCAGCTCGCCGGGACGGCCGGCGACGAGGTCCACGACCGACGGGGCGATGGTGTAGCCGGCGGCGCTGACCGACAACCCGGTGGCCTCCGCCGCCAGGCCCTGGTCGGCGCCGTGTTCGTGCGCCCCGGTGCCGGGTGCGTGGGTGTGGTCGGCCAGCGCGCTGCCGTAGCCGACCGCCGCGGTGGGGCCGCCGCCGGCCCGGCCGAGGCCGAACCCGAGCAGGACGGCGAGGATCAGCCCGCCCACCACCAGCGCCAGCCGCAGGGTGCTCCGGTCGGGCAGGGCGGAGACACGGTCAGCGCGCGGGGCGTCGGGCGGCGGCTGACCGGTCATACCGCCCACGCTACCGTCGGCGACGCGCGCCGGCGGGCGGGTGCCCGCCGGGCGTGGCGACCGTCGCAATCCGCCGGGCCCGGGAACTTCCCGGCCTCCTCGACCGACCGCCGGCCGGCGGCTCAGCCCGCGACGGCCAGGGCGAGCGGCAGCACGTCCGGGGCTCCGGCGCGGCGCAGTTCGCGGGCGACCATGGTCAGCGTCCAGCCCGAGTCGACCAGGTCGTCGACGAGCAGCACCGGCCCGTCCAGCCCGGCGAGGGCGCCGGCCAGATCCGGCGGCACGGTCACCGCGCCGTGCAGGGCGCGTACCCGCTGGGCGCTGTTCCCGCGCGGGCCTCCCGGCGCGGTCACGGCGACGCTGCCGAGCAGCGGCAGCCGCCCCACCGTGGCGATCCGGCCGGCGAGCGAGCCGACCAGCCGGGGCCGGCGGCGCGATCCGATCGCGACCACCGCCGCCGGCCGGCGCGGCCAGGGAGCGTCGCCGTGCGCCCACGCCTTCAGCACCTCGACCACGGCGGCGGCCACGTCCTCCGGGACGTCGACGTCCACGGCGTCCGGCCCGACCAGTTCGCGCAGGCGGCCACCCCAGCCGAGGTCGGACAGGCGCCCGACCGCCCGGCCCGGCAGCGCCTGCTCCGCGGGGGCGATGCGGCCCTTGACGGGTACGCCGACCGCCTCCAGCCCGGTCGGCCAGAGCTTCTTCGGCGGGACCTCGACGCCGGGGCGGCCGAGGAAAGCCTGCGCGGCGCTCAGCGCGGGCCCGGAGACGTCGACGGAGAAGATGGGTTCCGCGCACCGGTCGCACCGGCCACAGTCGGACGCGCCGGCATCGTCCAGGCATTCCCGCAGGTAACGCAGGCGGCAGCCGGGTGTAGTCGCGTACTCCCGCATCGCCGCCTGCTCGGCGGTGCGGGCGGCGGCGACCCGCCGCAACCGGGCCTCGTCGTAGCTCCACGGCTCGCCGGTGGCGAGCCACCCGCCGCGCACCCGGCGGACCGCGCCGTCGACGTCCAGGACCTTGAGCATCAGCTCCAGCCGCGCCCGGCGCAGGTCGACGACCGGCTCCAGGGCCTGCGTGGAGAGCGGCCGGTCGGTGGCCAGGGCGGCGAGCACGGACCGCACCTGGTCCTCCGGCGGGAAGGCGAGCGAGGCGAAGTACCGCCAGATGGCCGCGTCCTCGGCGCCGGGGAGCAGCAGCACCTCCGCGTGTGCGACGGCGCGGCCGGCGCGGCCGACCTGCTGGTAGTACGCGATGGGCGACGGTGGTGCGCCGAGGTGCACGACGAAGCCGAGGTCCGGCTTGTCGAAGCCCATTCCCAGCGCGCTGGTGGCGACCAGCGCCTTGATCTTGTTGTCGAGCAGGTCCTGCTCGGCGGCGCGGCGGTCCGCGTCCTCGGCCTGCCCGGTGTACGAGGCCACCGGGTAGCCCCGGGAGCGCAGGAAGTCGGCGGTCTCCCCCGCCGCCGCGACGGTCAGCGTGTAGACGATGCCGGAGCCGGGCAGCTCGTCGAGGTGGTCGGCGAGCCAGGCCAGCCGGTGCGCCGGGCCGGGCAGGTCGACCACACCGAGCCGCAGCGACTCCCGGTCCAGGCTGCCCCGCAGAACCAGGGCGTCGCCGAGTTGCTCGGCGACGTCCTGGGTCACCCGGGCGTTGGCGGTCGCCGTCGTCGCCAGTACCGGCGTGCCGGACGGCAGGTTGCCCAGGAAGGTCCGCAGCCGCCGGTAGTCCGGGCGGAAGTCGTGCCCCCAGTCGGAGACGCAGTGCGCCTCGTCCACCACCAGCAGCCCGGTGGTGGCCGCCAGCTTCGGGAGCACCGTGTCCCGGAAGTCGGGGTTGTTCAGCCGTTCCGGGCTGATCAGCAGGACGTCCACCGCCCCCGCGTGGATCTCGGCGACGATCTCGTCCCACTCGTCGAGGTTCGCGGAGTTGATCGTCCGGGCGCGGATGCCGGCCCGGGCGGCCGACTCGACCTGGTTGCGCATCAACGCCAGCAGCGGGGACACGATCACCGTGGGACCGTGCTCACCGGTCTCCCGAAGCAGCGCGGTGGCCACGAAGTAGACGGCCGACTTGCCCCACCCGGTGCGCTGGACGCAGAGCACCCGCCGCCGGTCGACGACCAGCGCCTCGATCGCCCGCCACTGGTCCTCCCGGAGCCGGGCGTGCTCCCCGGCAAGCTGCCGCAGCACCGCCTCGGCCCGCTCGCGTACCGCCGTCCGCTCCTGGCTCATCCGGCATTTCTACCAGCGTCGGGTGATCGGGGCGTACGGCGCGTCACGGCGCGGCCGGCTGGTGCGGCGCGGGGTTCGGCGGAAGGAACAGGAGGACGTCGCGGAGCTGCTCGGTGGACGCCGGCGGCAGCATGCACCGGCCGGCCAACTCCTCGACCGAGCCGTACGGGCCCCGCAGCCAGCGGTCCACCGCGACCTGCCGCCACTGGTCCGTCGTCAGGCCCGGCAGGTCGGCGAGCACCGCCTCGGACACCGAGTTGACGTCGATCAGCCCGCCGTCGTCGAAGGTCCGCGGCAGGTCCGGCCGGCCGATGCGCAGCTCGTGGCGGGCCGCCGGATGGTAGTGGAGCAGGAGACGGGCGTGTTCCCGGCGGAGCCGGCGTTTCTCGGCGGCCCGGCCTGCCCGGCTGCCGCCGGTGACCAGCGCCCACACCCGCCGGTTGAGCAGGACCACGTGCAAGGCACCGGCAGCCCAGCAGGAGAGCAGGAACCCCAGGATGTAGAAGCCCTCGAAGTCGGTGAGCTCGGCCTCGGGATCCGGGTTCATGTTCTCCAGCACCACGATGAAACCGACGAGGACGACGAGGTAGCCGACCCCCGCGAGGGCGAGTCGCCCGCTCTGCCGCCACACCGCGTACACGAACACGATCAGCCAGGTGATGAACCCGAGTGACACCAGGACGAGCAGCGTTCCGAGGGTGGTCGCCAGGTTGGCCAGCCACCGGGGAGCCGGCTCAGCCGGCCAGCGCCTCCGCCGGGGCGGCAGGATCGGCGGCGACGGGAGGAGTCCCGGCGGCCCGTACCCCGGCAGCGGTGGTGCCGGACCGGTGCCGGACGGGGTGGCGGCGGATACCGGCGGCGGAGCAGGGGGTGCGTTGCGGGCGGGCGGCTCGGCTGGCGCGGTGGCGGCGGGTGGCGCGGTCGCGGTTCCGGCCGGCGGGGCCGGAGCGTCGGCCGCGACCGGCCCGGGGTCCGGCGCCGGCAGCAGCGCCGGGTCCGCGGCCAGGACGCGCCGGTGCAGCTCCCGCAACTCCTCGCCCGGCTCGATGCCGTACCCGTCCCGGAGCAGTTCGTCGAAGTCGCGGTACGCCGCGAGCGCCTCGGCCTGCCGGCCGCTGCGGTACAGGGCCAGCATCAGCTGCCGGCGCAGCCGCTCCCGCACCGGAAACTCCCCCGCCAGCTCCACGAGCGGGCCGACCAGCTCCCGGTGCCGACCCTGGTCCAGTTCCAGCTCGGCCCAGCTCTCCAGGGCGGTCGCCCGCAGTTCGACGTACCGCAGCCGTGCCGCCTCGAAGAACGGCCCGGCGAAGCCGGTGAACGGCTCACCCCGCCACAGCTCCAGGGCGGCGCTCAGCTCGGCCAGCGCGTCCGTCGGCCGGCCCGCCTCCCGGTGCCGCTCCGCCCGGCGTACGGCCTGCTCGAAGCGGACGGCGTCGAGCGAATCCGGGGACACGTGGAGGACGTAGCCGGCGTCGGTCAGCGCGAGCACCTGCCCGGGGGTACGGGGCGACCGCTCCGGCTCCAGAATCCGGCGCAGCCCGGCGACGTACTTCTGCACCACGTTCGGGCCGTTCGCGGGCGGATCGTCCGGCCAGACGGCATCGACGATCTGCGTCGTGGACACGGGCCGGCCGGCGGCGAGCAGGAGCACAGCCAGCACCGCACGCCGCTTGCTCGGACCGAGGTCGAGCTCGCGGTCGGCGTACCAGGCCCGTTGAGGGCCGAGAAGCGCGAAGCGCAGCGCCCCTGACATGCGAGTCCCCGCTCCTGACCACCCCGGCCGCGCGCCTGATGACAGCGTGCGGCAGTCGGACGGCAGCATAGCGGCAGTGGCCCGGCAGCGGAGTCGTGCCAGTATCGGCCCTGGCAACGGCCCCGTACGAGAAAGAGATCATCTGATGACGCAGCGAACCGGCACCGCGGCCCTGGCCCGGCGGGCCGTCACCGGCGCGACCGCCATGCTGGCCGCCACGGCTCTGCTGGCCGGGTGCACCGGCAAGGACGGGGGTTCGGCGGCGCCGTCCCCGTCGCCCGACCCCAAGGCCGACCTGCTGGCCGCCGTGCCCGACGAGAAGGACCCGGCGTTCCTCTTCAGCGGCACCGACGCGGACGGCACGGTCACCGGCTCCGTCGACCCGGCCAGCAAGGGCATCGAACTGAATGTCACCGAGAAGGACGCCGAGGCCGGCTTCACGATGAAGATGTCCTTCCGCTTCGTCGACCAGCAGTCCTGGGTGAAGGTGGACTTCGGTGGGTCGGAGGAGCTGCACACCCTGCTCAAGCTCCCGAAGAACTGGATGGAGCTGGACAAGGCGAAGCTCACCGACTCGGAGGCCGTGCCCGGCTACGAGGGCGCGGACCCGGGCAACGCCCGCCCGATCCTCGCCACCGCCACCACCGTCGAGAAGCAGGCCGACGGGACGTACACCGGGACGGTCGACCTGTCCGGCCAGGAGGCGGCCGACGCCATGGACAGCGTCGACGTCGCCGCGCTCGGGGACGCCGCGAAGGCCGTGCCGTTCACCGCGGTGGTGGGGCCGGACGGCAACCTCAATTCGCTGACCCTCGACATTCCGGCCGCCGGCAAGCAGAAGGCGCTGAAGTTCGTCGTGAAGTACTACGACTTCGGCAAGGCGCCGGCGATCACCGCGCCCGAGGGCGCGACGGCGGCGCCGGCGTCGGCCTACGAGATGTTCAACAGCTGACCCACGGCGCACCGGGCCGCGGCCACACGGGGGGCCGCGGCGTACGGGGCCGCGGCCGAACGGGTCGCGGCCCTCGTCCGTCCCGCCTCAGCGGCCGAGGACGGACCCGCCGTTGACGCCGAGGACCTGACCGGTGACGTAGCCGGCGGCGGGGCCGGCCAGGTAGCGGACCGCCTCGGCGATGTCGTCCGGGGTGCCGGCCCGGCCGACCAGGGTGGCCGCCACCCGCTTGGCGTGCCCCTCCGGGGTCATCCGGTCGCCGAAGAACTCGGTGTCGGCGACGTAACCGGGGCTGACCACGTTGACCGTGATCTGGTCCGGCCCGAGTTGCGCCGCCAGGTCGTACGCCCAGCCGTGCAGCGCCGCCTTCGCCGCCGAGTACGGCCCCGCGCCGCCCCGCTGGGCGGCGATCGAGCTGACCAGGACCACCCGCCCACCCGGGCGGCGCAGGGCCGGCCGCAGCGCCTCGGTGAGCAGGACCGCGGTGAGCACGTTGGCGTCGAGGTTCGCCCGCCAGTGCGCGGCGGTCCCGGCCAGGCCGCCGGTGTCGCCGCCGAGGTATCCCCCGGCGTTGTTGACGACCGCGTCCACCGCCCGGTCGGCGACCGCCTCGACCACCCCGGACACCTGCTCCGGGTCGGTCAGGTCGGCGACCACGGGCCGGACGGCACGGGGACGCCCGATGTCCCAGGAGATCCGCTCGGCGGTGTCCGTCAGCACGTCCTTCCGCCGCCCGACGACGACCACGTCGAACCCGTCGGTGGCCAGGACCCGGGCAACAGCGGCCCCGATCCCGGTCCCGCCACCGCTGACGACCGCAAGCCGCTCACCCATACGTCACCCTCCCCACCCGCCGAAACCCGCCGATCATGAGGTTGTCGCCCAGACACACGGCGTGGCGCAACAATAACGTCATGATCGGCGGGTGGTCCCGGTGCGCTGTTCGGGTCAGCGGCGCCGGGAGGGCATCCGGAGGGAGGTGCGGAGGAGGGCCAGGCGGGGGGCGAGGCTGGCCAGGCCGCCGGGGAAGAAGTACACGGCCAGGATGAACACCGTGCCCAGCACGAACAGCGGCTGGGACAGGGGCCGGCTGAGGAACGCCGGGAGGGCGTCCACCGCCTCGCTGGTGCCGAAGGCGACCAGCCGGTGGTCCAGGTACATGTAGAGGATGCCGCCGAGCACCGGCCCCCACCGGGTGCCCGGCCCGCCGAGTACCACCATGACCAGCAGCGACAGGGTCAGCTCGCTGGACGTGATGTGCGGGGAGGCGCCGCCGACGATCAGGCAGTAGACCACGCCGCCGGCCGCCGCGAGCCCGCCGGCCAGCGTGAACGCCACCAGCTTGAACCGGTACGGGTCGAGCCCGAGCACACCGACCCGCCGCTCGTCGTCACGCAGCCCGGCGAGCACCCGCCCGGTCGGCGAGCCGCTCACCCGGTGCACCACGAACACCACGACGGCCAGGTACGCCAGCGCCAGCCAGTACAGGTTGACCGTGTTCGTCACCCCGACCAGCGCCTCCGGCACCCCGGAGACGTCCAGCGGCAGGCCCTCCTCGCCGCCGGTCAGCCCGCCGAAGTCGCGGGCCACCAGGATCGCGCCGACCTGGGCGAAGGCCAGCGTGACCATGGCGAACGCGATGCCGACGGTCCGCAGCGCCACCGCGCCGATCAGCGCGGCGAGGATCGTGCCGCCGGCGATCGTGAACAGCGCGGCCTGCCACAGCGGCAGCCCGGCCTTGGTGACCAGGATGTCGGTGCCGTAGACACCGGCGGCGAAGTAGAGGGCGTGCCCGAAGGAGAGCATCCCGGTACGCCCGAACAGCAGGTCGTAGCCGGCGGCGAGCCCGCCGAAGATCAGGCAGACGGCGAGCAGTTGCAGGGTGCCCGGCTCGTTCAGCGCGCCCTCGAAGATCCCGGGCAGGTGCAGCGTCGAGTACGGCAGCGTCAGCGCCACGGCCAGCGCGACCAGCGGCAGGAACGGGCGTACCCGACTCCAGCGGCCGCCGGTGGGCGCCAGCTCGGACGGCACCGCCGCCGGGGGCGCCGGAACCTCCGGACTCTTGACCTCGGTCATGCCGTTGCCACCTTTCCGGCGATGCCCTGCGGGCGCAGCAGCAGCACCACGGCGAGCAGCCCGACCACGCAGATGTCGCCCAGCCCGGAGGTGCCGTAGTAGTTGACGAACTGTTGCAGCAGCCCCACCGCGACGGCCGCGTACGCGGACCCGACGACCGAGCCCATGCCGCCGATCACCACCACGATGAACGCGAAGATCAGCAGCGAGCCGCCCTGCCCGGGTGAGACGGTGCCGAAGTAGACGCTGCCGAGCGCACCGGCCAGCGCGGCGGCCGCCCCGCCGATCGCGAAGACCAGCGTGAACGCCTTCCGTACGTCGATGCCGAGCGCGGTGACCATTTCCCGGTTCTCCACGCCGGCCCGGATCACCAGGCCGTAGCGGGTCCAGCGGAGGAAGGCCAGGATCGCGCCGAGGACCAGCACCGCCGCGATGATCAGCAGGAGGCCGCCGTTGGGGACGTTGGCCCCGAGCACGTTGGTGACCTGCCGGGTCCACTCGGGGCGCGGGAAAGTGCGCGGGTCGGCACCCCACGTCGCCTGGAGCAGTGCCACCCCGGCCAGCGAGAGGCCGACGGTGACCAGGACCTGCTCGATGGTGCGCGAGTACAGCGGCCGGATCAGCACCAGCTCGACCAGGACCGCGACCAGGGTGCCGGCGGCCACGCCGAAGGCGACCGCGACGACGAAGCCGAACCCGTCCCCGCCGGCGCCGGGCAGGTTGCCGGCCGCCCACCAGGTCGCGTACGCGCCGACGCCGAGGAACAGCCCGTGCGCGAAGTTGAGCACGTCGGCCAGGCCGAAGACCAGGGACAGGCCGGAGGCGACCAGGAAGTAGAGCGCCGCCAGGCCGAGCCCGGTCAGCGTCAACAGGATGATCGTGTCCACTAGTGATGCACCTCCGCGGAGCCGACCCCGAGCAGGGACTTCGTCAGGCCGGTCTCCATCAGCAGTTCCTGGGCGTCGCCGGTCCAGGCCACCTTGCCGGCGGCGAGCACCACCGCGTCCCGGGCGAGCCGGCGCACCACGGCCAGGTTCTGCTCGACCAGCAGCACCGGCACCGACTCGGCGACCCGTTCCAGCACCTCGGCCACCTCGGTCACGACCTTCGGCGCGAGGCCCTTGGTCGGTTCGTCGATCAGCAGCAGCCGGTTGTCGTTGAGCAGCACACGGCCGATCGCCAGCATCTGCTGCTGCCCGCCGGAGAGCGAGCCGGCCCGCTGCCGGCCGCGCCGGTCCAGCTCGGGGAAGAGCGCGTACACCCGGTCGTACGCCGGGGTGGTGCCCCGCCGCTCGGCGAGCCGCAGGTTCTCGGCGACCGTGAGTCCGGCGAAGACGCAGCGGTCCTCCGGCACGTAGCCGAGCCCACCGCGGACCAGCCGGTGGGTGGGCCGGGCCAGCAGGCTCTGCGCGCCCATCCGGATGGTGCCGCGCACCTCGCCCGCGCGCGGGGTGAGCCCGACGACGGCGCGGAGCGTGGTGGTCTTGCCGACGCCGTTCCGCCCGAGCAGCACGGTGACGCCGGTCGGGGCGACCGTGAAGGACACCCCTTGGAGGATGTGCAGCCCGGAGATCCGGACCGACAGGTTCTCCACGCTGAGGATCGGCTCGGTCACAGCGACTCCCCCAGGTAGGCCTCTTGCACCGTCGGGTTGGCCATGACCGTCTCCGGGGTGTCGCAGGCCAGCAGCGCGCCGTGGTGCATCACGGCGATCCGGTCGGCCAGTTCCAGGATCACGTCCATGTGGTGCTCGACCATCAGCACCGAGCGGCCGCTGTCGCCGGTCAGCGACCGGATCACCTGCACCAGCTCGGGCACGTCCTCGGCGCTGACCCCGGCCATCGGCTCGTCGAGCAGCATCACCCGGGGTTCACCGGCGAGCAGCAGGGCGATCTCCAGCTTGCGCTTCTCGCCGTGGGCGAGGGTGCCGGCGAGCGCCGTACCCCGGTGGGCGAGGCCCACCCGGTCGAGCGCCGCGTCGGCGGCGGCGGCGACCTCCCGGTCGGCCGCCGCCCGCCGCCACAGCTTCATCGAGCCCCCGCGGTACGCCTGCACGGCGAGCCGGACGTTCTCCCGCACGCTGAGCGAACCGAAGACCGAGGACGCCTGGAAGGTACGGCCGAGCCCGAGGCGGGCCCGCTTGTACGGCGGGAGGGTGCTGATGTCCTGCCCGTCGAGGGTGACCCGACCTTCCGTGGCCCGGCGCAGGCCGGTGATCAGGTTGAACAGTGAGGTCTTGCCGGCGCCGTTGGGCCCGATGACGCCGAGGAACTCCCCGGGCGCCAGGTCGAGGTAGACGCCGTCGACGATGGCGACCTCACCGATCCGCCAGGTCAGACCGCGGGTGGCGAGCATTCCGGTCAGCCCTTCATCGCCACGACCGGCGGCGCGGTCTCGTCACCGGTGAGGCTCTTCTGCGCGGTGGCGGTGAACGCCTGGCCGCTGCCGGAGAGCTTCGCCTGGAACATCGGCTGGAGCAGGGCGTGGTCCTCCTTGCGGATGGTCAGCTGCCCCTTGACGCCCTCGAAGCTCCACCCCTCCAGGGCGGTGACCATCTTCTCGACGTCGTCGCCGCCCTCGGCGATGGCGCGGACGACCATCTGCGCGGCGTGGAACCCGTCCGGGTGGAACAGGTCCAGGGTGCCGCCGGGGATCTTCGCCTTGGCGGCCTTGGTGGCCTCGTTGTCGGTGGCCCCGTCGAAGTAGTGCGACAGGAAGGAGATCTTGCTGCCGGCGGCACCGAAGGTGGGCCACGAGGCGCGGATGTCCAGACCGGTGACGACCGTGGTGGAGGTCAGCACGCCCTGCTGGTCGAGGGTCTGCCACATCGCCGGGGCGGTGGTGCCGGCCCAGGCGACGAAGAGCAGGTCCGGCTTGGCGGCCTTGATCTGGCTGGCGAACGGCGTGAACTCGGTCGCGCTGGCGGGGGCCCGTACGCTGCTGACGGTGGCGCCGGCGCCGCCGATGACCGCCTTGACGGCCGCCTCGTTGGCGTCGCCGAACGCGCCGTCCTGCGCGAAGACGACCACCTTCTTGCCCGCCGGGTCGCCGATGAACGACTTCGCGGTCACCACGTCCTGGTACGACTGCCGGCCCGAGCGGAACGTGTACTTGTTCGCGCCGGTCACGCCGTCGGTGGCGGCGGGCCCGGAGATGAACAGCACCTTGTTCTGGGCGGCGATCGGGGCGACCTGGAGGGCCACGCCGGACGCGGTCGACCCGGCGATGATCTTGTGCCCCTTGCCGATCAGGTCCTTGGCGGCGTTGACGGCCTTCGCCGGGTCACCGGCGTCGTCGACCTCGGTCAGCTCGACGGCCCGGTCACCGACCTTGTTGGTGCCCTTGGTGGCGAAGTCGAGACCGGCCTTGAACCCCTCGATGTACTGCTTTCCGTAGCTGGCCAGCGCTCCCGACTGGGAGTACACCAGGCCAACCTTCACCGGCGCGGCGCTGTCGCCGCCACCGGAGGCGGTTTCCTGCGGGCTACCACAGGCCGTGGCGGCGAGCGCCGCCGCCATCATCGTGGCGGCGGAGAGGAACACCCGCCGCGTCGTCCGGACCGTCATTGCGACTCCACGTGAGGACTCGGAGGAAGGGGAACTTGTTTGTCGGCTCACGCTAGAAGTGACGTCACCCACGGGCTATGTGGCGGAAACACACAAGTAACAGGGGATGGATGGCCCCCGGTGACAGCGCCACCTGACCGGCGGTGACGGCCCGCCGGGGCGATGGCCGCAACCGCCACGGTGTCGGGCGGCCCTGTGTCGCCCCCCGCCACCAAGCTTCGCGTTCCGGCTTCGCGTCCCTGGTCCTGGCGCGCCGGAGCATTCGCGGATGGGGACGCTGTCGAGCTGCCCCACCTGTGCGACCACCGGCAGCTGTGGAGCTGACGTCGTCGGTGGATCAGTCAGGATCGTGCCGCTTCCCGGCCATGCGTGGCGCCGGGCACGTCATCCGGCGCAGGCTGCCGCCCGGTCACCGAAGCGTCGCCGCTCGCCCCCTCCAGCCGGCCGGGCGGGCAGCGGGTCACCGCCGTGGCGGGACGCAGGGGCCGTCGTGGTCGGCCGGGCGCGCGCAGCGGCCGGCGCCGTCGAGCCGGGCGTCGCAGAAGACCCGATGGCGTACGAACTGCGCGTCCTCCTCCGACACCGTCGTCTCGGCCGGGTCGATGTCGGGCAGGAAGCCGAGCGAGCGGGTGATCGTGCGGGCGAAGCGCTTCGCGGCGGCCAGGTCGGCGGCGAGCACCGGCAGGTGCACCACGAAGCGGTCCCGGCTCACCGCCGTGCCCCCGGCGCGAACCGGGCCTGCCAGCTCCGCAGCGCCCGCTTGATCCGGACGTTCTCCTCGGTGACCGTCACCAGGTCGCGCCGGGTGGCGGCCAGTTCGCCAGCCACCCGGTACAGGAACGCGTGCACCTCGGCCGGGTCGAGCCCTCGCCGTACCGACCGGAACCGCCGGTCCCGCACCTGCCCGGCGGTCAACGGCCGGCACGACTCCGACCGGTACCACCCGCCGTTCGGGGATCGCCCCGGCCGCTGGCGTCTGTTCCGGCGGAACAGGTTGAGCACGGTGCGCAATCGAGACCTCCTCGATGGATGTGACCTGGAGGGCGGCCCGGCCCGCCGATAGGGGACGCGGACCGGACCGCCGGCCCCGCGACCGCAGCCCTGATCGGCGGTACGACCCCGGAGCCCACTTTCGGGCCCGACCCCGAGGTTTGCCGAACCAACCGGAGCCGGACACCGAAAACCTACACCAGTATCTTGCGCTGGTCGAGCCCTGAGTCACCGCCGCGTCGACAACCTGTTGCAGTTACTTGTGTAGGTAGGGCAGGATCGAAGTCGCCGAACCAACCGGAGTCTTCGTCATGCCCACAGCGCCTGCGCCCTACAAAGTGATCGCCAACGACTTCACTGCGAAGATCAAGAGCGGCGAGCTGAAACCTGGCGACAAACTGCCATCGACCCGGCAGATCGCCGACCAATACGGCGTCAGCATGAACACGGCCTACCGGGCCATGTCGCTCCTGCACGATCGGGAACTGATCACCGGCCAACCGGGCCGGGGCACCTACGTCGCCGAGCAGCCCGGGCGGTGACCCGTCCCGCCGGGTGGCCGAGGGAAGCTCGGCTGATCGCCGCCATGCCGGCGGCGTCGCGGTATCCGCTCGCCCCGGACACCCCCATGCCGCCGGCACTGAGTTGATCAAATAGAACCTGGGCTGATCCATCCAGGCCATCAGGTCCACAGGACGGCGATCGCCCACCCCACCCCACCCCACCCCCAGGCGCCGACCGCCCCAGGCTCGTCGCCGGGTCGTTCGTGCGGCCCCGCCAGAGAGGGCCCGCGCCCGGCAGCGGTCGCACAGACCGGCCAGCTCGACAGCTACTCTGCCGCCGCCGTCGACCGCACCGCCACCGCCACCGCCACCGCCACCGCCACCGCCACCGCCACCGCCACCGAGCGTCCGGTAACCCCTTGATCGACTCGCCTTCCATGAAGTCGGGGTGTCGCAGAGCGCCTGTACCCCCAATCTCAATGAAGTCGGGGTGTCAGCGCGCCACGGGCGCGAAGTCGAGGTGGGCGTGCCGTGGACAGACGGTGTCGGCCCGCCACCCGAACCGGGGTGGCGGGCCGACAGGGCGGGAAGCGGGGTCAGCGGCGGGGCAGGCCGGCGCGGGCGGCGACCGCCGTGTCCGGGTGGTCGGTGAAGACCCCGTCCAGGCCCAGGCCGTAGAAGAGTTCGTACTCGGCCTGGATGTCACCACGGGCGTTGGGGTCGGTGCCGATCCGGAGGTCGGCCGGGAGGAACTGGTTCTCCGCCCGGAACGTCCAGGCGTGCACGATCAGCTTCTCCCGGTGCGCGTCCCGGACGAGCGTGGTCGGGGCGAGCAGCTTGCCGGTGGCGTCGCGGGGGACGATCAGGTCCTTGTTGACGCCGACGCCGTCGGCGTACCCGGCGATCCACTCCAGCCCGGCCGGCGTGGCGAGGTCCCGGTAGGTGCGGGTGTCGCCGGCGACGGTGAAGTCGTACGGGCGGCCGCTGGCGTTCAGCAGCTGGGCCAGCTTGACGTCGATGACCTTGTTGAGGTGGCGCAGGTTGGCTGTCTCGAAGGACTGGATGATGACCGGCGAGTTCCGGTGGGTCAGCTTGTTGCGCCGCAGCACCTCGACCAGCGGCTTCTCCAGCGGCAGCCCGATCGAGGCGAAGTACGTCGGGTGCTTGGTCTCGGGGTAGATGCCGATGGTCCGGCCCCGGGCCCGGCCCTCGGCGCGGGCCAGGTCGACGACCTCCTGGAGCGTGGGCACCTCGAACTGCCCGTCGAAGGCGGTGTTCTGCGTCCGGACCTGCGGCAGCCGCTCCTTGGCGCGCAGGGTCTTCAGCTCGGCGAGGGTGAAGTCCTCGGTGAACCAGCCGGTCACCGCCACGCCGTCGATGGTCCTGGTGGTCCTGCGGGCGGCGAACTCCGGCCGGGCCGCCACGTCGGTCGTACCGCCGATCTCGTTCTCGTGCCGCGCGACCAGCACGCCGTCGCGGGTGGCGACCAGGTCCGGCTCGATGTAGTCGGCGCCCTGCCGGATCGCCAGCCGGTACGCCTCCAGGGTGTGCTCGGGCCGGTAGCCGCTCGCGCCGCGATGGCCGATCACGATCGGGCGGTCGTCGGCGCGGGACCGGTCGGCGGCCGGTGCCGGGTCGGCGGAGGCGGTCACGGCCGGGACGGCCACCGTGGCCGCGAGCAGGGCGCCGGCCAGGCCGAGGGCGGAAAGGGTGCGTCGTCGCAACGCCGTCTCCTGTCGTTCGTCAGGGGCAATCGCCTCAGCAGAACCGTCGACGTTGACGGCTGGGTGGTCGGTCCCTGGCCGGTGGATGAACCCTCCGGGATGCCGTTTCCGCCACCACCACGTGGAGGGAAAAGTGAAGATTGTCGGGTGCGCTGGCTGCTGCGTCGCCCCGTCCGCCTGGTGCCGATCGGGTTCGGCCTGGCGATCCTGGTCGGCACGCTGCTGCTCATGCTGCCGTGGGCGACCGGCCAGCAGCGGTACACCCCCTTCATGATCGCGCTGTTCACCGCGACGTCGGCGATCTCGGTGACCGGCCTGACGGTGGTGGACACCCCGAACTACTGGACCGAGTTCGGCCTGGCGATGATCACCGTGCTCACGCAGATCGGCGGGCTCGGCATCCTCACCGGCGCGACGCTGGTCATCCTCGCGGTGGCCCGCCGGCTCGGGCTGCGAAACCGGCTGCTCGTGCAGGCCGAGACCGCCGAGTTCGGAATCGGCGACATCCGGCGCCTGCTGCTGCGCATCGCCGCCACCTCACTGGGCTGCCAACTGATCATCATGGCGATCCTGACGCTGCGACTGTCGGGCCGCTACGACTACGAGCTCGGCAGGGCGCTCTGGATCGGCGTCTTCCACGCCGTCCAGTCCTTCAACAACGGCGGCTTCGCCCTCTACACCGACAACCTCATCGGCTTCTCCCAGGACCCGTGGATCACTCTGCCGCTCGCCTTCGGAAGTATCGTCGGCGGGCTCGGCTTCCCGGCCCTCTTCGAGGCCGTCCGCGAGTGGCGGCACCCGGCGGGCTGGGCGGTGGCCACCAAGCTCACCGTCTGGGGCAGCCTCGTGCTGCTGGTGCTCGGCTCCGGCGCCCTGCTCCTGTTCGACTGGTCCAACCCGTACACGTTGGGCATCCATTCCTGGCCGCAGAAGACACTGATCGCGTTCACCCAGAACGCCTTCATCCGCACCGGCGGGTTCAACGTCGTCGACATCGACGCGCTCGGCGAGGAGAGCGTTCCGTTGATCATCGCGTTGATGTTCATCGGTGGTGGCAGTGCGAGCACGGCCGGCGGCATCAAGGTCAGTACGTTCTTCCTGCTCGCCTTCGTCATCTGGGCCGAGCTACGCGGCGAGCCGGACGTCACGGTCGGGCACCGGCGGGTCGCCACCGCCAGCCAGCGCCAGGCCATCACGGTGGCGCTGCTCGGGGTGGCGCTGGTGGTCGCCGGCACCGTGGCCCTGATCCTGCTCACCGAGGGAGTGCCGTACCACGCCGCGCTGTTCGAGACGACCTCGGCGTTCACCACCACCGGCCTGTCCCTCGGCATCGCCGCGGAACTGCCCCACGGCGGGCAGCTCGTCCTGATCGTCCTCATGTACATCGGCCGGGTCGGGCCGCTGACCCTCGGGTCGGCGATCGCGTTGAACACCCGGCGCAGGCTGTACCGCTACCCGGAGGAGCAACCCATTGTCGGCTAACACTTCCGAACCCGGTGGCATCGTGGTGATCGGACTGGGCCGGTTCGGGTCCCACCTGGCCGGCTCCCTGATCCAGCAGAAACACCAGGTCCTGGCGATCGACCGGGACGCCGCCCCGGTGCAGCGCTGGTCGGCCCAGCTCGACCGGGTGGTGCAGGCCGACGCGACGGACGAGAGCGTCCTCCGGCAGCTCGGCGTGGAGGACGTCGAGCGGGCCGTGGTGGCGATCGGCGACTCGGTCGAGGCGAGCGTGCTCACCGTGCTCGCGCTGGTCGAGCTGGGCGTGCCGCAGGTGTGGGCCCGCGCGACGTCGAGCAAGCACGCCAAGATCCTGTCGTCGGTCGGCGCCCACCACGTGATCTTTCCCGAGCGGGAGACCGGTGAGCGGGTGGCGCACCTGATCGTCAGCAAGATGCTCGACTTCATCGAGTTCGGCGACGACTTCGCGATCGCCAAGGTGCTCGCCCCACCGAGCATGACCGGGCGTCCCCTCGCCGAGTTGCGGCCGGCGGACCAATACAACGTCAGGGTCGTCGGGGTCAAGCTCCCGGACGAGCGGTTCCGGTACGCCACCGACGCCACCGTGCCGGCACCCGGAAGCATGCTGATCGTGGAGGGGAGCATCGACGCGGTACAGCGGTTCGCGGCGCTCAGCTGAGCGCCGCGCGCTCAGTCGTCGTCGCCCTCATCGTCGTCGTCATCGTCGTCATCGTCGTCGTCCCGCTCCACGACCTTCATCCCGCCACCCTTGCCAGCGCCGCCGCGCTTGGCCTTGGTAACGGACGAGCCGGAATCCCGGGACGTCGCCGCCTTCTTCGTCGCCGCCTTCTTCGCCGGCGCCTTCTTCGCCGGCGCCTTCTTCGCCGGTGCCTTCTTCACCGGCGCCTTCGTGGCGGGGGCCGTGCTGGGGACCGTTCCCGCCACCCCGGAGACCTGGACGCCGCACAGTTCGTCGGCGATGCGGAACTCCACCGGCAGCGGATTCACCCCGGTGTAGCGACCGGTGAGCGTGAACTTCTCGGTCCCGCCGGGGGCCAGCGCGGCCCGCTCGGGCGCGGGCCGTACGTGGACGTTCCGACCCTCCTGGCGGACCGGCACCGGCGACGCCTTGGTCACCGTCTGCTGGGCGGGGAAGGCGAAGGCGAGCCGCCAGTCGCGCAGTTCCCGGCCACCGGTGTTGGTGAGCGACACCTCCGCCGCGAAGTCCTTACCCGAATCGGTACGCAGCGCGTACGTCACCCGGCAGGAGATCTCCTCCTCCGCGCCCATCCGCACCTCGGTCGGCTGGTCGACGCCGCCGCTCGCCGAACTGCCGGAGGTCACCCCCCACATCGTGGCCGTCACCGCGACCAGCCCCGCGGCGGCCACCCCGGCCTCCACCCGCCGCCGCCGGGCCAGCGCCCGCCGGTTGCGCTTGCGGGAGAAGGGCAGCGCGTCGGTCGACGCCGACCAGGGCAGGATCGTGGTGCCGAGGTTCGCCACGGTGGTCACGTCGACGAGGCCACCGAGAGCCGGGGAGACCGGCACGGCGGCGACCATGCCGGCGGCCGCCGCGAGCGTACGCGCGACCTCGGCGGTGACCGGCCGGTCCTCGGGGCGCTTCGCCAGGCAGCGGCGCACCAGGTCGGCGACCTCGTCGGGGAGCCCCGGCACCGGCGGCATCGGCTCGGGGTCGTTGTACATGTGCGCGCGCAGCATCTGCGTGGTGGTGCTCGCCTCCCAGGGGAGCCGGCCGGTGAGCATGCGGTAGAGCAGCAGCCCCACCGCGTACACGTCGGTGGCCGGTGACACGTCACCGTTGTCGAGCCGCTCCGGGGCCAGGTACGCGGGGGTGCCGAGCAGCGCCCCGTCCGGGCCCTTCTCCTTCTCCCCCACCAGCGCCGAGATGCCGAAGTCGACGACCTTGACGCCGGTCGTCGTCAGCATGATGTTGCCGGGCGTGACGTCCCGGTGCACCACCCCGCGCGCGTGGGCGGTGGCCAGTGCGGACGCCACCTCCGCGCCGACCGTCACCGCCTCCCGCCAGGGCAGCCGTCCCCGCCGCAGCCGCCCGGTCAGGGACTCGCCGTCGATCAGTTCCATGACCACGTACGGCACGGTCAGCCCGACCTGCTCGGACTCGCCGTAGTCGTACACGTTGGTGATGTTGGGGTGGCACAGCCGGGCGGCGGCCTGGGCCTCGACCCGGATCCGGTGCCGGAAGGCCCGGTCGCTGGCGAGCCGGGAGGCGAGCACCTTGACCGCCACCTGGCGGCCGAGCACCTCGTCGTAGCCCCGCCAGACCACGGACATGCCGCCGGCACCGAGCTGCTCGATCAGCCGGTACCGCTCACCGAGCAGTTGCGCGCCGTCGCGGACCCCTCCCATGGGGATCGTTGTTGCCCCGGACCGGCCGGGCTACACCTCCGAACCGGATTCGGTTCGCGAAGTCACCCGATCAGGCGGTGGCGAGCAGTTGGTCGACCGGGGCGTAGTCGTCGGTCAGCACCAGCGCGTCGCCGACGAAATCGCCCAGCGCCTCGTCGTCGAGCACGGTCACCGACGGGTCGACCCGGTCGAGCCGGGTGCGGACCGCCTCCAGCGGCAGCGGGGCGTCCGAGGCGACGATGAGGAAGTTCGAGCCCTTCTCGCCGGCCAGCGCGGCGGGCGGGGCGATCAGGGCGACGTGCCGGAACTCGGCGGCCACGGTGGCGACCTCGCTGCGGATGAACCGCATCGGCGGGTAGTCGATGACGTTCTGCACGTACACCCCGCCGGGGCGGGTCACCCGGCGGATCTCGGCGGCCATCTCGCGGGTGGCGAGGTGCCAGGGCACCACCAGGTGCCCGAACGCGTCCCCCACCACCAGGTCGCGACTGCCCGCGGGCTCGTCGGCCACCAGCATCCGGGCGTCGCCCACCACCGCGCGCAGGTCCGGTCCCTGGCGTACGCCGAGCTTCTCCTCGCCCAGCGTGACCAGCCCGCCGTCGATCTCGAACACGACGTTGCCGGTGCCCGGGCGGGTGGCGGTCAGGTACCGCGGCACGGTGAACCCGCCCCCACCGAGGTGCAGCGCGTCGAGCCGCCGCCCGGCCGGTGCCGCCACGTCCGCCACCGCGCCGATCCACTTCGTGTACGCGTACTCCAGGTGGGTCGGGTCGGCCAGGTCCACGTACGAGTGCTCCGCCGAGTTGAGCAGCAGCGTGCGCCCGCCCTCCCGGCGGGGGTCGGCCTCGACCCGGGCGCAGTGGTACGCGGTCTCGATGTCGCACGGGTTCGGCGCGACGGCGGTCAGGCCGGCGCCGACCAGGCCGAGCACCGCGAGGCTCGCCGACACCCGGGCCGGGCCGGTCAGCTGCGCGCCGGCGCTCCGGCGCAGCCACCCGCCGAGGGCCAGCCCGGTGACCCCGAGGGACACCGCCAGGCCGAGCAGGATAACCGTGCTTGGCAGGGCCGCCACCAGCACGAAGCCGGTGACCAGGGTGGCCGTGACGGCGCCCAGCGTGCCGATCGAGGAGAGCCGGCCGACGACCTGGCCGGTGCGGCGCAGGTCGGCGAGCTGGAGCTTGACCACCATCGGGGTGACCGCCGACAGCAGCATCGCCGGAATGAACACGGCGAGCGCGACGAGCAGGAGGATCGCGCTGGCGGCGCCACCGCGCAGCACCTCACCGGCGTAGCGGACCGCGGGCAGGGTCACCGCGGTGGCGATGCCGGCCAGCACCAGGGCCGGCGCCAGCAGGGTACGCGGGTCCCGCCGGTCGGCCAGCCACCCGCCGGCCCACGCCCCGTACGCGATGGCGGCCAGCGCGATGCCGATGACCGAACTGGTCACCTGGAGCGTCACCCCGACGTACGGGCCGACCAGGCGCAGCGCGGCGGTCTCCAGCACCAGGACCGCGCCGCTGGAGAAGAAGACCAGGAACGCGGCGAGCCCGGTGGGCAGGGCCCGGCCGGTCGCCGGCGCGGGTCGGGCCGGCGGGACCGTGACGTCGGACGATGCAGGGTTCACCCGCGCGATGGTACGCAGCGAACCTGACCGCCCGGGTCAGTACATCGAAACGTGAACATGGTTTGTGTGGTCGGCGGCGGGGCTGCCCCCACCGCTGTACGACCGCCATCCGGTGCTCGGCATCCAGATCTGCCGGTACCAGATCACGTACATCACGCCGAGGCGGCTCGCGTTGTTCTTCAGGTACGCGGCCAGGCGATCACCGTACGTCTTGTCGCCGCCGGTCGCGGAGACGTTCTCGAAGCCGCCCGTGGCGGCGGAGAAGTCGCAGGCCCGCCCCTTCGGGTGCTCGCCGTCGCCGCCGCTGCGGTGGCAGGAGGAGTGCCGCGTGAAGCCGGCCGCCTTGGACTGCTGGAGCATGTGCAGCGTGCGCGGGGTGATGCAGCCCGAGGTGGTCGGGTCGTCCACCGAGCAGGACTCCGACGGCCACGAGCCGTCCGAGTTGCGTGGGGCCGGCCTGGCGCTGGCCGACGAACCGCTGAAGCCGGAGCTGCCCCCGGAGCTGACCGACGCGAGTGCCGCCTCGGCCGCCTTCTTGTTCTTGGCCAGCACGGCGACCTGCTTGGTCTGCTCGCGGACCTCGACGTCGATGGCGATCTTGGCGTCCCGCGCCGCCTGCCGGGCCTCAGTCAGCTCCCGCACCTTCCGGCCGTCGCGCTGGGCCATCGTGTCCAGGCTCGCCACCCGCTCCAGGAACGCCTCCGGCGACGAGCTCTCCAGCAGCATCGCCGCCGAGGTGAGCCGGCCCAGCCGGTACGACTGCGCCGCCACCTCCGCCACCTGGGCGGTCAGGTCGACCAGGCGCACCTCGATGGCCTGGACCTCGGCGGTCAGCGCCTTCTGCCGCCGCTTGGAGTTCTCCAGCTTGGTGGTCGCCTCGATGTGCGCCTTGGCGGTGGCCGCCAGGGCGTCCCGCAGCTTCTTCGTCCCGCCCTCGTTGGGCTCCGCGTACGCGGGCACCGCACCGACGCCGAGGAGCAGCGCCACGGCGGCGAGGAGGGCGATCAGCGGGCCGCGACGCCCGCGGGGCAGGGTCGTACGCACGTCCATCCTTCCGTCGGCCGCCGGCCCCCGGTCGGTGCCACTGCGCGGCGGCGGCCCCGCCGGGCGCCGGTGGCGGCCCGCGGGCGGAGACCGCCGGACACGATACCGGACCGCTCACCGCTGACCAGGCCCGCGACCCGACAGACCATCGAACATCGACGCTCCGTCGCGGTGCCGGTCACGCTCCGCCGAGCAGCGCGTCCCGTACCGCGGTCCACACCCGCTCGTTCGCGGCGACGAGCAACCCGTGCCCGTCGTCGGCCGGGTGGTACTCGGTGCCGTCGAACCGCCGGGCGACACCGCCGGCCGCCCGCACCAGGAGGGTGCCGGGGGCGTGATCCCACGGCAGGGTGCGCCAGAAGAGCACGAACTGCTGGTCGCCGGTGAGCACGTCCAGGTACTCCCGGCCGGCGCAGTGCTGACCGGGGAGCAGCTCGCCCAGCCGCGCGCCGCCGGCCTCCACCCGCGCCCGGGCCGGGGACGGCAGGAAGCGGAACATCGCGGCGCCGCGCAGGTCACCGGGCGCGGAGGGCGCGTCGCCCGTCCGCACCGGCCGCCCGCCGAGGTACGTCCCGGCACCGGCCCGAGCCATGGCCAGGGTGTCCGCCAGCGGGTCGAGCACCCACGCGGCGGCCGGCTCCCCGTCGGTCAGCAGCGCCACCATCAGCGCGAAGGGGCGGCGGCCGGCCGCGAAGTTGCCGGTGCCGTCGATCGGGTCCACCAGCCACACGTCACCCGAGCCGCGCAGGTGCCGCAGCAGGCCCGGATCGTCGGCGACCGCCTCCTCGCCGACCACCACCGACCCCGGCCGCAGCCGGCGCAGGCCCGCCGAGATCAGCTCCTCGGCCGCCCGGTCGGCGACGGTGACCAGGTCGCCCGGGGCCTTCTCCGCGACGTCGTCGTCGTCGAGCTTGCGGAACAGCGGCAGCACGGCCTGGTCGGCCGCCTCGCGCAGCAGCCCACCGACGTCGTCGAGCAGGGTGTCAGCCACGCGGCGGGAGCTTGACCACGCTGACGAAGAACTCGTCGATCTGACGCACCACCGAGATGAACCGCTCGAAGTCCACCGGCTTGGTCACGTACGCGTTCGCGTGGAGCTGGTAGCTGCGCAGGATGTCCTCGTCGGCCTGCGAGGTGGTGAGCACCACGACCGGGATCCGGCACAGCTGCTCGTCCTTCTTGATCTCTTCGAGCACCTCCCGCCCGTCCCGGCGGGGCAGGTTCAGGTCGAGCAGGATCAGGTCCGGCTGGACCGCGTCCGCGTACGGCCCCTCACGCCGCAGGTACGCCAGGGCCTCGGCACCGTCGGACACCACGGTCAGGCGGTTGCGGAGCTTGTGCTCCTCGAACGCCTCCTGGGTCATCAGCACGTCGCCCGGGTCGTCCTCGACCAGCAGCACCTCGATCGGGCTGTTGCCGTCCGCCGGCACGGTCATCCCACCGTCTCCCTCATGTCACCCGTTCTACCGCTTCCCCGCTCGCCGCCGGGGCCGTCCGCCGTTCCGGCGCCGTCCGCGTCGCCGTCCGTCGGCCCGGCACCGGTCATCGGGTCCCCCGCCGGTCCACCGTCCACGCGACCGCCCGACCCGTCGTCCGTCGGCCCGTCGGTCGTGCCGGCGGTCGCGGCCTCCCCGGTGTCGTCGCCCTCGGCGGCGCGCACGTCCTCGGGCAGCGCGGGCAGCGTGAAACGGATCGCCGTCCCCTCGGCGAGGCTGGTGTCGACCCAGACCCGACCGCCGTGGTACTCGGCGATCTTCTTGACGATGGCCAGCCCGATGCCGGTCCCCGGGTACGCGTCCTTCGCGTGCAGCCGCTGGAAGATGACGAAGATCTTGTCGGCGAACTCCGGCTCGATCCCGATGCCGTTGTCCGCGCAGCTGATCTCCCACTCGTCGCCGACCAGCCGGGCCGACACGTGCACCTTCGGCGGGACGTCCGGGCGCCGGAACTTGATCGAGTTGCTGACGAGGTTGGCCAGCAGGTTCGTCAGCAGCGGCTCCTCGCCCCGGATCACCGGCAGCTCGCCCCAGGTCAGCTCCGCGTCGGTGTACTGGCGGGCGGCCTCGGTCTGCGCCGCCACGTCGCCCATCACCTTGTTGAGGTCGACCTCGGTGAAGCCGGTGGTGAGCCGGCCGATCCGGGAGAAGGCGAGCAGGTCGTTGATGAGCCGCTGCATCCGCTGCGCCCCGTCCACGGCGAACGCGATGTACTGGTCGGCGCGCTCGTCGAGTTGACCCGCGTACCGGCGCTGCAGCAGCTGGCAGAAGCTCGCCACCTTGCGCAGCGGCTCCTGCAGGTCGTGGGAGGCGACGTACGCGAACTGCTCCAGGTCACGGTTCGAGCGGGTCAGCTCCTCGGCCTGCTTCTGGAGTTGGCTGTTGACCCATTCGATCCGCTCACGGGCCTCGCGTACCTCGTCGAGGTCCTTCGCGATCTTCTGCCGCATGGCGTCCACGTCGGTCGCGACCATGAGGAACTCCGGGGGGCCGGAGCCGGCGATCCGGTGCCGGTAGTCACCCTCGGCGACCTCCCGGACCTGCCCGGCCAGGTCGGTCAGCGGACGGACCACGATCCGGTCCAGCGAGACCAGCAGCACCCCACCGGCGACGACGACCACCAGCGCGGCCACGATCAGCAGCACGACCACCAGCGTGCTGGTCCGGTAGATGTTCTGTGCGCCCTCCTCGCGCTCGGCCAGGATGCCCTCCTGGAGCGCGGCGAGCGAGGCGCGGATGCCGTCGAAGCGTTGCCGGCTCTCGTCGCCGATCAGCGCCTGACCGGCCGCCGTCCCGCCCTGCGTGGTGGCCTGGATGACCGGTTCGGCGACCGCGCCCCGCCAGGCGGCGGCGCGGGACTCCACCGTGTCCAACTGCCGCGCCAGGTCCGGGTACGTGCCGACCAACGACCGCATCCCCCGGTAGAGGTCCTGCTCGCGGTCCAGGCTCTCGGTGTACGGCGTCAGGTTCGCCCGGTCACCGGTGACCGCGTAGCCGCGGACCGCGGTCTCCTGGTTGACCAGGACCGCGAGCAGTTCCTGGGACTGCGCCCGCAGCGGGCCCCAGCGGTCCAGCACCTCGTGGGTGTACTGGCGGTTCTGGGCGGCCGCCCCGATGACGGCGGCGACCAGGATGCTCAGCAGGACGCCGACCACCGCGAGCAGCGCGCCCACGCGGCGGCGGAGCGTCCAGCCCTGGGCCCCGGTCGTCACCGGCCACCGCCGCGGGTGACCAGCAGCATGGCGACGTCGTCGGCCAGTGGGCCGCCGTTGAGCTGCTCGGCCCGGCCGACCAGCCAGGCCGGCAGCTCGGGCAGGGGCACCCCGGCGGTGGCCGGGTCGGCGAGCAGGCCCGCCAGGCCGTCGACGTCCAGGCGCTCGTCGCCCTCGCCCACCCGCCCCTCGATCAGACCGTCGGTGTACATCAACAGGGACCAGTCCTCGGTGTCGAACTGCAGGTCGTACGCGACCGGCCGCCGGGGCCGTACGCCCAGCAGCAGCCCGCCGGTCGCCGGGACGGGCGCGACCCGCCCCCCGCGAAGCAGCAGCGGCGGCGGGTGCCCGGCCAGCCGCACGGTGGCCCGGTTGGCGTCCAGGTGCAGCCGGGTGGTGGCGACGGTCGCGAAGATCTCCTGGAGCCGGCGCTCGCTCATCAACACCTGCTCCAGCGCCGGCAGCACCTCGTCGTCCGGCACCCCGGCCAGGATCAGCGCCCGCCAGGCGACCCGCAGCTCGACGCCGAGCGCCGCCTCGTCCACACCGTGCCCGCAGACGTCGCCGACGATCAGGTCGAGGCGGTCGGGGCGGGTCTGCACCACGTCGAAGAAGTCGCCGCCGATCAGGGCGGCGTGCCGGCCCGGCCGGTAGAAGGTGTGCACCGCGACCTGGTCGGTCGTCATCAGCGGCTGCGGCAGCAGGCCGCGCTCCAGGCGGGCCGACTCGGCCTGGCGCAGCTCCACCTCGCGCAGCCGGCGGGCGTTCTCGTCGGCCCGCTTGCGCTCCACCGCGTACCGCAGGGCACGGGTCAGCAGCACCCCGTCGACCTGGCCCTTGACCAGGTAGTCCTGTGCGCCTTCGGCGACCGCGACGATGCCGAGGTGCTCGTCGGACCGGCCGGTGAGGACACACACCGCCGCGCCGCTGGCCATCTCCAGCACCTGGCGCAGCCCGTCGATGCCCTGCGCGTCCGGCAGGCCGAGGTCGAGCAGGACGCAGTCCACACCCATCACCCGCTTGCGGGCGTCGCGCAGGCTGGTCGCCACCAGCAGGTCGATGCCCGAGTTGGTCTCGGCGAGCAGCTCGCCGACCAGGAAGGCGTCGCCCTCGTCGTCCTCGACCAGCAGCACGCGCAGCCGCTCGCCGGGTGGCACGGTGCCGTGGTGCCCGAGAGCGCCGACCGGTTCGGCCCGGCCCACGACGGAAGGGCCGGCCAGGCCGGCCCCCCGGTGCGGCCGGGTCACCGCCGCGAGACGCGGAAGTTCGCTGGTGATGTCGGGGCTCCTTCCGAGTGCCCTGCTGATCCTGTATTAGACAACGGTCCCACACAACACGACGGCCTCGGCTCGACGCCCGATGCCCCCGATCACGGGACGGGCCGGCGCAGAGGGGATGAATCCGGCGAGCCGTCGTCGAGACCGGCCGCACCGGCAGTCCCGCCGGCGCCCGGCGGGGTGCAGGATGGTGCCACCCGCACCCCGAGGAGTCCCGTGGGCGTACCTCCCCTCCCGACCACGAAGCGCCGGTCCGCCGCCGCGACCGCGCTGGTCCGCTCCGCCGAACGCGCCCTGGCCCGACCCCGCCGGCGCCTCGCCGCCGCCGTGGCCGCGCTGGTCGCGCTCGTCGCGGTCGGCGCCGTCACCCTGCTCGACCTGCGCGCCCCCGAGCCGCGCCCGGCCGACACGGCGCCCGGCGAGTTCAGCGCGGCGCGGGCGTACGAGCACGTGCGGGTCGTCGCGGCCCGCACCCACGTGGCCGGCAGCCCGGCCAACGACCAGGTCCGCGAACACCTGGTCGGGGTGCTGCGCGGCCTCGGCCTGGAGGCCGGGGTGCAGGACACGGTCGCCCCCGAGGCCGGCCAGCTCAGCGGCGCGGCCGGGGGCGCGACCCTGGCCCGGGTACGCAACGTGGTGGCCCGCCTTCCCGGCACCGACCCGACCGGGAAGGTCTTCCTCGTCGCGCACTACGACTCCGTCCAGGTGGGGCCGGGCGGCAACGACGACGCCGCCGGCACCTCGACCATCCTGGAGGTGGCCCGGGCGCTCACCGCCGGACCGCGGCCCCGCAACGACGTCGTCTTCGTGCTCACCGACGCCGAGGAGGCGTGCCTGTGCGGCGCGGCCGCGTTCGCGTCGGCCCACCCCCTCGCCGCGGACGGCGGGGTCGTGCTGAACCTGGAGGCGCGGGGCTCGACCGGGCCGGTGATCATGTTCGAGACGTCCGAACGGAACGCCGCCCTGGTCGACGCCTTCGGCCGGGCCGCGCCGCACCCCGTGGGCACCTCGTTCGCGGTCGAGATCTACCGCGCCCTGCCGAACGACACCGACTTCACCGCCTTCCTCGACGAGGCCGGCTTCGTCGGGCTGAACTCGGCGTACATCGACGGCGGGGCGATCTACCACACCCCGCTGGACACGCCGGCCGCGATGGACCGGGCCAGCCTCCAGCACCACGGCGACAACACGCTCGGCCTGGCCCGCGAGTTCGGCCGGGTCGACCTGGCGACGCTCGACGCCGGGCACGACGCCACGTACTTCCCCGTCCCCGGTGGGCTGGTCCGCTACCCGGGCTGGCTGGTGCTGCCGCTGGCGCTGCTCGCGCTCGCCGGCGTGGTCGCGCTCGGCTGGCTCGCCCGGCGCCGGGGGCGGGTGACCACCGGCCGGTTGGCCGCCGGCTTCGGCCTGGCGCTCGTGCCGCTGGTGGCCGCCCCGGTCGGCGCGACCCTGCTCTGGGCGGGGATCACCGCGGCACGCCCCGGCTACGCCGAACTGCTCGACCCGTACCGGCCCACCTGGTACCGGCTCGCCGTGCTGGCGCTCGCCGCGGCGCTCCTGTTCACCTGGTACGCCCTCACCCGCCGGCGGATCGGCCCGGCCGCGCTGGCCGTCGGCGCGCTCGGGTGGCTGGCCCTGCTCGGGGTGCTGCTGGCCGTGCTGGTGCCCGGCGGCGCGTACCTGGTGACCCTGCCCGCCCTGGCCGGCGCCCTCGCCGGGCTCGTCGCGCTCGCCACGCGGATCGACGGGCCGTGGCCGGTGGTCGCGGTGACGCTGGCCGGCGCGGTGGCCGTGGCGGTGCTGCTGCCCACCGTCGTGCTGCTCTTCCCCGCGCTCGGCATGGCGATGGGTGGTGTCGCCGCGCTCGTGGCGGTGCTGCTCGGCCTGGCGGCGCTGCCCGTGGTCGACCTGCTGCACCCGCAGGCCGGCGGGCAGCGCGGGACGGTCGCCCTCCGGGCCCGCCGGCTCGGCGCGCTGCCGGCCGCCGCCGCGACGCTCGCGGCCGTGGTGTTCGCCGGCGTCGGGCTCGGCGTCGACCGGTTCGACGCCGCGCACCCCGTGCCGACCCACCTGATGTACGCGCTCGACGCCGGCACCGGCCAGGCCCGTTGGCTCAGCCACGAGGCCGAGCCGCGGCCGTGGACCGACGGGTACGTGGACGGCGACCCCGTCTCCGTGGCCGACGAGTTCCCGGCCTTCGGGGACGAGCGGCTGCTGGCCGGGCCGGCCCAGGCGGCGGGCCTGCCCGCCCCGAGGCTGGACGTCCTCGCCGACACCACCGCCGGTGCGGAACGCACCCTGCGGCTACGGCTCACGCCGCAGCGGCCGGCCCGCCTGGCCGCCCTGCACGTCGACACCGGCACGGCGACCGTGCTGCGCGCGGAGGTGGCCGGCCGGTCGGTGCCGGTCGAGCCGCGCGAGGGCCGCTGGGGCTTCGGGGTGGTCGTCCACGCACCGCCGGCCGAGGGCATCGAGGTGACGCTGACGGTGACACCGAAGGCGGGCCAGGTGGCGTTCCGCGCGATGGACGCCAGCGACGGCCTGGACGCGCTCCCCGGCTTCCGCCCCCGCCCACCGGACGTCGGCATCGTCGGCTCACACAGCTCGGAGCTGCTCGCGGTGGCCCGCACGTACCCGCTCTGAACCCGGTCACCCGAGGAAACCTGGTAGCCGGAACGACGAGGGGTCCCGACCGGGGCGAACCCTCCCGGCCGGGATCAGCAGCCGGTGACGCTCAGCGGAGCACCTCGCGCCAGGCCGGGTCGGCCCCGCGCCAAGCCCCCGCAAGGATGGCCGCCGAACTACGGCTGTGGCACTCCAGCACCTTCGACCGGCCGTTCGCACCACCGATCTGCGCCTGCACCTCCCAGCGCCGACCGTCGGTGCGGATATAGACGTCACGACGTCCTCGCGCCGTCGCGTCCCCGTTCCACCAGTGCTCCTCGACGATCACCTGGCGACCGTACAACAGCTGCCCGGACGGCCGGTAGCGGTAGCCACCAGGCCACCGTCGCTACTTCCAGCGGAAATGGATGAAGAGGCGGCCGAAGTTCTTCGAGTCCTTCTCGACCCGGTGGTAGAGCGCCTTGACGTCCTTCTGGTCGAGGAACCGCAGCACCCGCTTCTTGAGCTGGCCGGAACCCTTACCGGGGATGATCTCCACGAGGGTGGCCTTCTTCGCCACCGCCTCGTCCATGATCCCGCGCAGGGCACGGTCGATGTCGGTGCCCTTGTTGTAGATGTCGTGCAGGTCCAGCTTGAGCTTCACGGCCGGGCCTCCACCGGGTCGGGTTCCATGGCAGCCCCATCGTAGGCGGCCCGCCGCTCGGCGGACCCGGGCACCGGCCCTGCCGGGCGGCTCCGCCCGCCGGAAATCGGTCGACATCGCCGCCGCCGACGACCACCGTCGGGGGATGCGACAGGAGGACCTCTGGAACGCCGACGCCGCGGCCCGCTACGACACCCCGGGCACGGGCATGTTCGCCCCCGATGTGCTCGGGCCGACGGTGGACCGACTCGTCGAGCTGGCCGGGGACGGCCGCGCCCTCGAGTTCGCCGTCGGCACCGGCCGGGTGGCCGTTCCGCTCGCCGAGCGGGGCGTACCCGTCACCGGGATCGAACTGTCCCGCCCGATGATCGAGCGGCTGCGGACGAAGGTGGACGAGGAGACGATCCCGGTGGTCCGGGGCGACATGGCGGTCACCGCCGCCCCGGGGACGTACACGCTGGTCTACCTCGTCTTCAACACGATCTCCAACCTGTACACCCAGGCGGAGCAGGTCGCCTGCTTCCGCAACGCGGCCCGGCACCTCGAACCCGGTGGCCGGTTCGTGATCGAACTGTGGGTACCGGAGCTCCGCAAGCTCCCACCGGGCCAGCCGGCCGTGGTCTGGCACTGCGAGCCCGGCTACCTCGGCCTGGACACGTACGACGTGCTGCACCAGCGGGCCGTGTCGCACCACGTCCGGTACGACGAGGACGGCCAGGCCCGGGTCACCCTGAGCCCGCACCGCTACATCTGGCCGGCGGAGCTGGACCTGATGGCTCAGCTGGCCGGGTTCGAGCTGGAGAGCCGGCACGCCGACTGGGCCGGGGCGGAGTTCACCGCCGACTCGCGGTCCCACGTGTCCGTCTACCGCCTCCCGGCCTGACCGGGGGCGGAGACGACGACGGGGCGGCCCCCGGGAAAGGGACCGCCCCGTCGTCGCCGCTCAGCGGCCGAACCGGGTCTCCACCCGGCGCAGCGCCGCCTGGTAGTCGTCGTTCGCGTGGTGCATCGCCGCCGCGATGCGCAGGTGCCGCAGCGCGTCGGCCGGCCGGTTCAGCCGCTCCAGCGTCCGGCCCAGCACGTGGTGGGCGTAGTGGTCGCTGGGGTCCCGGTCGACCAGCTCGCGGAGCTGCTCCTCGGCCCGGTTGAGCTGGGCCGACTGGAAGTACGCGCGGGCCAGCAGCTGCCGGACGGCGGAGTTGCCGGGCTCGGCCTCGACGATCGGCTCGAGCAGCCGGGCCGCTGCGGTCGGGTCACCGGCTTCGAAGAACAGAGTCGCCCGCCGGTACTCGGCCAGAAGATCCATCCGACCCACCCCCTCGTGTCACATCGTCACTGAACCGACGCTGGCACAACACCAGCCGTACCGCGACTGTTCCCCGCTGGGAATTGCGCCGCCTTGCGGCACCGGGCGGCGCGTCAGACCGACCGGGCGGTGGCGAGGTCCCAGGCGCGGACGCCGCCGACGATGCCGGCCGTGTTCGGCACCACCACCACGTCGTCACCCATCCGGGTCAGTTGCTCGGGGCGGATCAGCCGCGAGTTGCCCCCGCCGAGGTAGAGCCGGTCCCAGCGGAAGACGGGCCGCAGGCCCTCCACCACCTGCCGTACCCGTCGCGACCAGAAGGCGTCCCCGAGCCGCCGCCGCTCGACCTCCCCGACGTACGTGTCGTAGCTGGTGCCCCAGCGCACGGGGGCGTGGGACAGCTCCAGGTGCGGGGCGAGCACGCCCCCGTCGAAGAGGGCGCTGCCCAGCCCGGTGCCGAGGGTCAGCACCAGCTCACAACCCGTGCCGGCGACCACCCCGGCCCCGTGCACCTCGGCGTCGTTGAGCACCAGCGCCGGCACCCCGAAGGCGTCGGCGAGGGCGCTGCGCGCGTCGTACCCCGACCACTCGGCGACCAGCTCGGGGTCCACCCGGCTGCGCGGGCCGGAGCGGGTGACGTAGTGCGGCGTGGCCACCACCACCCCGTGCCGGATCATGCCCGGCATCCCCACGGTCAGGCGGTCCGCCGGCGGCAGCCGCGACCCCAGGTCCCGCAGGGTCTTGACGAAGAGCGCGGGCGGCAGCGGGTACGGCGTCGGCACGCGTACCGGCCGCGCCCGCATGGTCCCGGCGGCGTCGAGAACCGACGCCTTGAGCCCACCGCCGCCGCAGTCGATCGCGAGAGTCGTCACCACGCCGAGAAGTGTGCCCGGTCCGTGGCGGACCACCCTCGCCGATCATGCATTTCCGGCCCACCGTATGCCAGCTTTGCCCCGTTGCGTCCGGACGCGAAGTGAAGATCGCGGGGTAGGTGGGGTGCGGATAGGGTTGCGGGCTGATGAGTGGGACGTTGGTTGTCAAAGGCCTGAGCGCGGGGCACGGGGAGCGGGAGCTCTTCGCCGGGCTCGATCTTGTCGTTGCGCCCGGGGACGTCGTCGGGCTCGTGGGGCCGAACGGTGCGGGCAAGTCGACGTTGCTGCGTACGCTCGCCGGGTTGTCGCCCGTCGAGGCCGGGAGCGTCACGATCAGCCCGCCCACCGCGAACGTCGGGCACCTGCCGCAGGAGCCGGAGCGGCGGGCCGGCGAGCGGGTCCGCGACTTCCTGGCCCGGCGCACCGGGGTCGCCGGGGCGCAGGCGACGCTGGACGCGGCCACCGAGGCGCTGACCGCGGGGGCGCCCGGCGCCGACGACGCGTACGCCGAAGCGCTGGACCGCTGGCTCGCCCTCGGCGGCGCCGACCTGGACGAACGCGCCGAGCAGGTCGCCGCCGACCTCGGCCTCGCCGTCTCCCTCGACCTGGAGATGACCGGCCTCTCCGGCGGCCAGGCCGCCCGCGCCGGGCTGGCGTCGCTGCTGCTCAGCCGGTACGACGTCTTCCTCCTCGACGAGCCCACCAACGACCTGGACCTGGCCGGGCTGGAGCGGCTGGAGGAGTTCGTCACCGGCCTGCGCGCCGGGACCGTCCTGGTCAGCCACGACCGCGAGTTCCTCACCCGCACCGTGACCCGCGTCCTCGAACTGGACCTGCACCAGCGGCAGGTCAACCACTACGGCGGCGGCTACGCCGCCTACCTGGAGGAGCGGAAGGTGGCGCGGCGGCACGCCCGCGCCGACTACGAGGAGTACGCCGAGACCCGCGCCGACCTGGAGGGGCGAGCCCGCATGCAGCGGGGATGGATGGAGAAGGGCGTGCGCAACGCCCGGCGCAAGGCCACCGACAACGACAAGATCGGCCGCAGGTTCCGCTCCGAGTCGAGCGAGAAGCAGGCGGCCAAGGCCCGGCAGACCGAGCGGCTCATCGAACGGCTGGAGGTGGTCGAGGAGCCGCGCAAGGAGTGGGAGCTGCGCATGGAGATCGCTGCCGCGCCCCGCGCCGGCGCCGTCGTGGCCACGCTCCGCGACGCCGTGGTACGCCGCGGCGCCTTCACCCTCGGCCCGGTGAACCTCCAGATCGACTGGGCGGACCGGGTAGCCGTCACCGGGGCGAACGGGTCCGGCAAGTCCACCCTGCTCGCCGCCCTGCTCGGCCGGCTGCCGCTGGACGCCGGACGGTCCTCGCTCGGGCCCGGTGTCGTCGTCGGCGAGGTGGACCAGGCCCGCGGGCTGTTCCTCGGCGACGCGCCGCTGCTCGACGCCTTCCGGCTGGCCGTACCCGACCTGTCACCGGCCGACGCGCGGACCCTGCTGGCCAAGTACGGCCTGCGCGCGGCGCACGTGCTGCGGCCCGCGGCGACCCTCTCTCCCGGTGAGCGCACCCGGGCGGCGCTGGCGCTGTTGCAGGGGCGCGGGGTGAACCTGCTGGTGCTCGACGAGCCGACCAACCACCTCGACCTGCCGGCCATCGAACAGCTGGAGTCCGCGCTGGCCGGCTACCCCGGCACGCTGCTGCTGGTCACCCACGACCGGCGGATGCTCGGCGCGGTGAGCGTCAACCGGCGGCTCCGGGTGGACGCCGGACGGATCGCCGAGGACTGATCCGTGCCGACCCGGTAGCGGCGGGTGAGAATGAGCCCATGCTCAAGTGGGAGTACGCGCTGCTGGTCCGCCGTCGGCAGGCGGCCACCACCGACGTCGGCTGGGAGGTCGTCTTCGTCTGGTACGGCCCGGACGGCACGATGGTCGACGTCACGCCGTACGGGGACACCGCGCTGGCCCATCTGAACCGGGCCGGCGACCAGGGCTGGGAGCTGGTCGCGATGAGCGAGGACCCGTCCCTGCCCGGCAACAACGAGCTGCACCGCTACCACCTGAAACGGCCCAAGCCGGCCGCTCCCCAGCCGCGTGCCCGGATGCGTACGGTGGGCCGGCCCCGCCGCACGATCTCCGGCTGACGCCCACCGCACTACCGGCCGGGCGCCGGAGCTCACGTCGGCCGCGATGCCGCCGGCGTGGCGGTGTCGACGACGCCGGGACCGCCCGATGCCGCCGCCATCGGGTCGATCGCGGGCGGGCGGGCGAGCCGAGTGTTGTGTCCCGGGGCCCGGGGCAGGTCCACCGAAGGGCAGGGCATACCAGGCGGCGATGTGGGTAACGGGCGGCCGGAGGTGGGCCGATGGTCGCGCTGGCACTGACCCCGCCCTCGGCCGAGCGGCTGCGGGCGGTCGACGAGTTCCTCGCCGAAGCCTGGACGGACCAGGCGCGGCACGACGACCGCCTGCGGGACCTCGCCGTCGAGGTGCGCTTCGACCGGGGGGTGGCTCACCTGACCGGGGAGGTCGGCGAGCCGGACGACCTGCGTCTGGTGCGGGACCGCGTCGGCCGGCTCGCCGGGGTCCTGGCCGTCTGGTGCCGAGTCCGCGTCGGCGGACGGGACCCCGTCGTGGTGGACCTGGGCTGCGGGCCGACCAAGCAGTGGCCGGGCAACCTGGGACTGGACATCTTCCCGGCGCCGGGCGTGGACGCGGTCGCGGACCTGTCGAGCACGCTGCCCCTTGCCGACGACTCGGTGGACGTGCTCTTCACCGTCCACATCCTGGAGCACCTGATCGACTTCCTGCCGCTGGTCGACGAGGCGCACCGGGTGCTGCGCCCGGGCGGCGTCCTGCACGTGATGAGCCCCTGGTGGGGGCACGTCAACGCGGTCGCCGACCCCACCCATGTCCGGCTGCTCGACGTCCAGACCATCAAGGGGATCTGCACGCAGCGCCCACCGGGCACCCCGCGTTGGTACCCGCTGCACGCCGGCTGCGACGGTGCCAGCATCTTCGCCGACCTGACCCCGCTCCCGCCCGACGCCGACGGCCCGTCCCCCTCCCACCTGGCCCGCTTCTTCGCCTAACCCACCCACCCCACCCCACCCCACCCACTCGGGTCGTGTCGATCATGGAGTTAGCGGGTGAATTGGAGATCAAACCACCCGCTAACTCCATGATCGACCAGGACGGCCCCGGGGGGGTGGGGGTGGGTGGGGGGTTAGGGGTGGGTGGTGGATTCGCGGGGGAGGAGGGTCCAGGGGGCGGGGAGGTCGCGTGGGGGGGCTGTGCGGTCGCCCACGAGGCGGTTGGCGAGGAGGTCGACCGCCAGGCGCGCGATGCGTTCCTTGTCCGGGGCGATGGTGGTCAGGGTGGGGACCGAGAAACGGCCGTCCTCGATGTCGTCGAAGCCGGCCACCGCGACGTCCTCCGGCACGCGCAGGCCGGCCTCGTGCAGGGCGCGCAGCGCGCCGAGCGCGAGGGTGTCGTTGAAGCAGAAGACGGCGTCGGGGCGTACCCCCGAGGTCAGCAGGGACCGCATCGCGGCCGCGCCCTCCGCGCGGTGCCAAGCCGGCGCGGGCGCCACGAGCGACTCGTCGTACGCGATGCCGGCGTCGGCGAGCGCGGCGGTGTAGCCGGCGAGCCGGAGCCGCGCGCTCGCGCCCTCGGGGGTGCGCCGCGACCCGATCGCGGCGACCCGGCGGCGGCCGAGCCCGATCAGGTGGGCGGTCATCGCCCGGGCGGCGGCGGCGTTGTCGATCCCCACCTGGTCGGCCGGGCCGTGGTCGACGCGTTCGCCGAGCAGCACCATCGGGATGCCGTCCAGGCCGGCCAGGTCGTCGGCGGTGAGCGCGAGTGGGCTGAAGATCAGACCGTCGATCATGTGGTCGCCGATGCCCGCGGCGGCGACCCGTTCCTGCTCCCGGCCGCCGCCGGTCTGGTCGATCAGGACCGTCCAGCCCAGCTCGGCGGCGGCGGTGACGACGTGCCGGGCCAGCTCGGCGAAGTACGGGATGTCCAGTTCCGGCACGGCCAGGGCGATCACCCCGGTGCGCCCCTTGCGCAGGTTGCGGGCGGACAGGTTGGGCCGGTAGTTCAGCTCGGCGATGGCCTCCTCGACCCGCGCCCGGGTGTCCGGCCGGACGTGCACGTAGCCGTTGACCACGTTGGAGACGGTCTTGACCGACACTCCGGCCCGCTCCGCGACGTCCTTGAGCCTGTGCCGCACCGCTCCCTCCCCCCACTGCTGGCCCGCACTCTACGGTGGCGGTCAAGGAAGGAAGGGCCCCTTGTTGACGCCTGGCGTTGTACAAGGGGCCCTTCTTGACACCTGCGTCGGCGCTACCGGGCGGCGACAGAGGGTGGGGAGATGGTCACCGTCGGCACGGTGACGGGGGCCACTCGACGGATCCGGAAAGCGACGGACGTATCGATCGGGCGCAGACCCTTGCGCGGAGCACGTACGGTGTGAAAATTTTCTACCAGCGGCACTTACTCAACGGCGGATGTTGCCGGGAGGGCCGCGTCGAACCCTGTCACGGGGGCCCAACGAAGGGACACACCGTATGAAGGCAACTCGGCTCGGCGCCGCCGGGCTCGCTGCCGCGCTGCTGGGGGCGCTCGTCGCCGCCACCCCGGCCGCCGCGGCGCCCGACACGGCCAGCGCTGCCTCCACCACGACCTGCACCACCGACCCGGCCACCCCGAAGCGGCAGTTCCGTGCCATGTGGATCGCGTCGGTTACCAACATCGACTGGCCCACCAAGGGCTCCTGGACCGCGCCGGACCAGGTCGCGGCGCAGCAGGCCGAGTACCTGGGCTGGCTCGACCTCGCCGAGCGGCTCAACCACAACGCCGTCGTCGTCCAGATCCGCCCGACCGCCGACGCGTTCTGGCCCTCGCCGCACGAGCCGTGGTCGGAGTACCTGACCGGGGAGCGCGGCAAGGACCCGGGCTGGGACCCGCTGGCCTTCGTCGTCGAGGAGGCGCACAAGCGGAACCTCGAGTTCCACGCCTGGTTCAACCCGTACCGCGTCTCGATGCCCGCACCGAGCGGCGCCGGCGCCGACATCAGCAAGCTGGCGCCCGACCACCCGGTCCGCGAGCACCCGGACTGGGTCTTCGCGTACCCGCCGGCCGGCGTCGCCGGCAGCCGGCTCTACTACAACCCCGGCATCCCGGCGGTCCGCGAGTTCGTCCGGACCGCGATGCTCGACGCGGTGAAGCGGTACGACATCGACGGCGTCCACTTCGACGACTACTTCTACCCGTACCCGAGCGGCACCCACCAGGTGCCGGACGACGCGACGTTCGCGGAGTTCAACCGGGGCTTCACCGACAAGGCCGACTGGCGGCGGGACAACATCAACCTGCTGATCCAGGAGATGAACGCCAAGATCAAGGCCGAGAAGCCGTGGGTGAAGTTCGGCGTCAGCCCGTTCGGCATCTGGCGCAACAAGTCCGTCGACCCGCTGGGCTCGGACACCACCGGCAGCCAGTCGTACGACATCATCTCCGCCGACACCCGCAAGTGGATCAAGGAGGAGTGGATCGACTACGTGGTGCCGCAGCTGTACTGGTACATCGGCCAGTACCCGGCCGCCGACTACGCGCGCCTGGTCCCGTGGTGGGCCGAGCAGGTGCGCGGCACCCGCGTGCAGCTCTACATCGGACAGGCCGACTACAAGAGCGGGGAGCCGGCGTACGGCTCGTTCTGGATGAACCCGCGCGAGCTGTCCGACCACCTGACGCTCAACCGGCAGTACCCCGAGGTGCTCGGCAACGTGCACTTCTCGGCCGTCCAGGTGCGGGCCAACCGCCTCGGCGCGACCGACATCTACGCCGCCGAGCACTACTCCCGCCCGGCCCTGCTGCCGGCGATGCCGCACCTGCCCGCCAAGCCGCTACTCATGCCGGTGGTCACCGGTAAGGAACGGCAGGACGACGGCGTCAAGTTGACCTGGCGGCAGCCGGCCGACGGGAGGGGCCCGCTGGGCACCGCCACGTCGTACGCGATCTACCGCCTCGACGGGTTCGACCTGGCCGGCCGGTGCGACTTCGCCGACGCGGCGCACCTGGTCGACACGGTCCGGGCGACCGGTGGGGTCGAGTCCTGGGTGGACACCACCGCGGAGGCGGGCCACTCGTACACGTACTACGTGCGGGCGGTCGACCGGGTGGCCAACGAGGGACCGGCCAGCCCGCCGGCCTTCGTGCGCTGACCCTGCGCTGAATGCCCCGGGCGCCCCTGGCGCCCGGGGCATTCGTCTGTTTAGGCGCCGGACACGAAATGTTGAGACCGCCGCGAGGTCGCCGCGAGGTACGGCATCGACACTGATCTACACCCGGTAACCCGCCGGTAACATGCCGTCCCGCTCACCCTCGCGGAGGTAATCGTGTCCAGACGCCTCGCCACCCTCCTCGCCTCGCTCACGGTCACCCTGCTCGTCGCCCTCGGCCTCGCCTCCCCCGCCGCGGCCGTCACCCGGGAGCAGAAGCTCTCCGTCCTGTCCGGCTGGACCCAGACCAGCGCCACCAGCTACAACGCCTGGAACGCCGGCCGGTTGAACAAGGCCGCCTGGTCCGAGTACGCCTTCGACTGGTCCACCGACTACTGCTCGTCGAGCCCGGACAACCCACTCGGGTTCAACTTCAGCCTCTCCTGCTACCGCCACGACTTCGGGTACCGCAACTACAAGGCGATGGGCCTGTTCTCGTCGAACAAGGCCCGCCTGGACAGCGCCTTCTACGAGGACCTGAAGCGGGTCTGCGCCACGTACAGCTCGGTCGTCCGGCCCGCCTGCTACAGCCTGGCCTGGACCTACTACCAGGCGGTCAGCATCTTCGGCTCGGTCGCCGCCGTCCAGCAGTCCGACATCGACCGCGCCGCGAAGATGAAGGCCGACGCCGAACGCCGCGCCCGCACCTGACCGACACCCCCGCACCCAGGGGTATCACCAAGTTGATCATGGGGTTAGCGGGTGAAATGGAGATCGAACCGCCCGCTAACTTCATGATCAACGCGGTGAGGGTCAGGCGTGTTCGGTGTGGGGGGTGGGGGTGGGGGTTGGGGTGGGGGTTGGGGTGGGGGTGGGGGTGGCGGTGGGTTGGCGGGGGTTGGGGGTGGGGGTGGGGGTGCCCGTGGCGAAGCGGGTCGAATCGGCGGCCAGGTCGGGGTGCTCGATGCTGAGCGCCAGTGCGGCCGCCTCCTCCAGACCCAACTCCGCACCCACGGCGTACGCGTCGTCGAAGGCGGCGTCACCCAACGCCTCGCGGAGCTCCATCTGGCGGTGCGCCCAGTACGCCCCGTAGATGCCCGGCGTGGAGCGCAGGCTCGCCCGCGTCGCCTGCGCCGCCCCGAACAGCCGCGCGGCGGCCAGCGGGTCACCCCCGGCGGCGCAGCGCACGGCGATCGCGTGCAGCGTGTCGCAGGCGCGACCGTGGAAACCGTGCGCCATGCGGGAGCGGAGCGCCACCAGCAGGTGCTCGTGCGCGGCGATCAGGTCCCCCCGGGCCAGCGCGACCAGGCCGAGCAGCATGTCCACCGAGCGCCGGCCGCGCTCCACCGGGCGGGCCGCCTCCACCGGGCGGGCCGCCCCGAGCAGCTCGGCCGCCTCGTCCAGCGCGCCCCGGCGCCAGAGCAGCTCGGCCAGGCTGAACACGGCGAACAGGGCGTCACCCACCACGTCCTGCCGGTGCGCCCAGTCGATCACCTCGCGGCACACCCGCTCCGCCTCGGCGAACTGTCCCATGTCGACCAGCGGCGCCGCCCGACCGGCCAGGACCCGGGCGAGCAGGCCCGCGTCACCGGCCTGCCGCGCCGCCTCCTCCGCGCGCTGGGAGAAGCGCAGCTCCTCGGCGAACTCGCCGTCGGCGCCGGCGTGCAGCGAGTGCATGTGGTACGCCGCCGCCAGCTCCGCCTCCGGGATGCGCTCCCCGGTCTCGGCGATCCGGCCGTACAGCCGGGACAGCCAGAGCCGCCCCTCCCGGGCCAGCCCCCGCTCCCGCCACCACTGGTCCAGCCCACCGGCCAGTTCCAGCCCCGCCCGGGCGCTGCCACCCGTGGCGCACCAGCGCAGCGCGGCGCGCAGCTCGCCGGCGAGCGGATCGAGCGCGTACAGCGAGAGGGTCGCCGGCCGGCCGTCCGGACCGAGGTGCACCCGTTGGAGGGCGTGGGCGGACCAGGCCACGTGCCGGTCCCGGGCGGTCTGCTCCTCCCCCGCCTCCACCAGCCGCCGCGCCGCGTACGCGCGGATCGGGTCGAGCATCCGGTACGTGCTGCCCGACGCGTGCGGCTCGGCCAGCACCATCGACTTGTCCACCAGTACCGACAGCGGGTCGAGCGGGTCGTCCCCGAGCAGCCACTCCACCGTCGGCAGGTCCACCGGCCCGGCGAACACGGCCAGCCACCGCAGCAGCCGGGCCGCGCGCGGCCCGAGCGTCCGGTACGACCACGTGACGGTGGCCTGCATGGTGACGTGCCGTTCGGTCGCCGACCGCTGCACCGCCCGGGTCGCCGGGCTGGGCGGGCTGATCCCGGCCGCCGCCGCGACGAGATCCACCGTGTCCTGCTGGTTACCCGTCCAGCCGCCGTCGGCCGGCGGCGGCTCCGGGTCGTCCCGGCCGGCGTCCAGGGTGCCCAGCACATCGTCGAGTCGTTCGGCGAGCTGGCCGACGGAGAGCACCCGCAGCCGGGCGGCGGCCAGCTCGATGGCGAGCGGAAGGCCGTCCAGCCGCTGCACGACCCGGCGCAGGTCGGCCGACTCGGCCGGATCCGGCTGCCGGCCGCCCCGGGCCGCGGCCGTCCGGTCGAGCAGCAGCGCGACCGCGTCGCTCTCCGCGCCGTCCGGGGGCCGGTCCACCGACAGCGGAGGGATCCGCCACACCACCTCGCCGGGCAGCCCGAACGACTCCCGGCTGGTGGCGAGGACCCGCACGCCCGTCCCGCCGGCGAGCAGCCGGGAGATCACCTCGGCCGACGCGGCCGGCTGGGCGTCGCAGGTGTCCAGGAGGACGAGCATCCGGCGGGCGGCCGCGTACTCCACCAGGGTGTCCACCATCGGGCGGCCCGGCTCCGGGCGGAGGCCGAGCACGGCGGCGATGGCGAACGCCACCAGACCCGGGTCGGTGACGGTGGCGATGTCGACGAACCAGGCCCCGTCCGGATAGGACTCCACCAGGTCACCGGCGAGTTCCACGGCGAGGCGCGTCTTGCCGGTGCCGCCCGCACCGAGCACGGTGACCAGCCGGTGCCCCTCCACCAGCCGCCGCAGCTCGGCGCGCTCGCTCTGCCGGCCCACGAACGAGGTGACCTGGGTCGGCAGGTTGTGCGCCACCGCGTCGGCGGTACGCGGGCGCGGGAACTGGCGCTCCAACCCGGGGGCGACGAGCTGGAACAGGCGCTCCCGGTCGTCGAAGCCGCGCAGCCGGTGCAGGCCGAGGTCGAGCAGCGACGCGCCGGACGGCAGCGGGTCGGCGTGCCTCGCCGTGGCCGCGGAACAGAGCACCTGCCCGCCGTGCGCGGCCGCGGCGACCCGGGCCGCGCGGTGGACCTCGGGGCTCGCGTACTCGCCGTCGCGCGGCTCGGCCCACCCGGTGTGCAGGCCCATCCGCACCCGGGGCACGGCCTCCTGCGTCGGCCAGTCGTGACTGGCCAGGGCCCGCTGGGCGGTCAGGCAGGCGGTCAGCGCGGCGGTCGCGTCACCGAAGGCCAGGAAGAACGAGTCCCCCTCGGTGAGCAGCTCCGCGCCCTCGGTGGCGGCGATGGTCCGGCGCAGCAGCCGCCGGTGCTCCCGCAGCACCGGCCGGTAGTCGGGCCCGAGCATCTGGGCCAACCGGGTCGAGCCCTCGATGTCGGTGAAGACGAAGGTCACCAACCCGGTCGGGAGGTGGATCCGTGGCGACATGCGTGGAACCTCCGCCCCGTGACGTCGGGTTCATGCTGCCTGAAGGCAAGCCGTCACGCATCGTGAGAACGGTCGCCCCGGCTCCGCCCCAACGTGCCACTAGGACCTCGTGCGGGCAAGCGCGACAGTCGTACCGACGGACTCCGAGTGCGGCTCAGCAGCCGCAGCCACCGCCGCAGCAGCCGCCACCGCTCGGTGCCGGGGCGGGCGCGCCCGCCCCACCGCGGCCGGTCACCGCGACCGTGGACAGCAGCTTCACCGTGTCGTCGTGCCCCTGCGGGCAGGACGCCGGCTCGGCGGCCCGCGCCATGGGACGGTTGACCTCGAAGGTGTCGCCGCAGGCGCGGCAGCGGAACTCGTACCGGGGCATGGCATCAGCGTACGACCGGTCCTGACGTCGCGCGGAACATGGGTGATACTCGACGGGTGGTGGACGGCGAGGACAGGACGACCCTTCGACCCCTCCGGCCGGCCGCGCCGCCCGACGGCCCGTTCGTCGGCTCCGGCGCCGCCCCGGACGAGCCGTTCGCCTCGGTGCCCCGTCCACGCCGGCCGTGGCTGCGCTCGGCGACACCCTCCGCCGACGACACGGCGGCGCACACCGACGACGACCCGCCGCACACCGACGACGACCCGCCGCACACCGACGACACGGCGGCGCACACCGACGGCCCTGCCGGGACGGCGCCGCCGCGCACCGGCGACGACCTCACCGTCACCCGGGTCGACCCGCTGCCCCCGGTCGACCCGGCCGCCCCGGACCGGTCCGCGGCAGCCCGGCGGCGCCGGGTCCCCTTCGCGCACGCCGTACGGATCCCGCCGGGACGGTTGGCGGCGGGTGCGACACGGGCGGTCCGCGACTGGTCGCGGCGCCCCAGCGGGCGGCTCACCCTGCCCGGCGTCTTCCTGCTCTTCCTGGTGGCGGCGACCGCCGCGGCCGGCGCCCTGCTGGTACCCGCGGCCGTGCGCTCCCGGCCGGTCGCGGTCGACGCCAGCGCGGGAGCGCCGACGACCGCTGCCGACCCGACCCTGGCGGCGGGCGCACCGCTGCCGGCCACGACGCTGCCGCCGCTCGGCGGACCCACGGCCGTGGCGCCCACCGGCGGCACGGTCGTCCCGGCGCCCGGCACCGGCCGGCCCGCCGACGCCCTCGCCGCCTGGGCCGCTCAGATCGGCCCGAAGGTGGGCATCGCCCCGGTGGCCATGCAGGCGTACGGGTACGCCGAGCTGGTGCTCGCCCAGACCAACCGGAGCTGCGGGCTGAGCTGGACCACGCTGGCCGCGATCGGGCACGTCGAGTCCGCGCACGGGCAGGCCAACGGCGCCCGGCTCGGGACGGACGGCCGGGCCGCCCCCGAGATCATCGGCCTCCCGCTGGACGGGCGCGACAACCGGATGCTGATCCGCGACACCGACCGCGGGGTGCTCGACCGGGACCCGACCTACGACCGGGCGATCGGGCCGATGCAGTTCATCCCGACCACGTGGCAGGAGGTCGGCGCCGACGCGGACAACGACGGCCGCAAGGACCCGCACGACATCGACGACGCCGCCCTGGCCGCCGCGAACTACCTGTGCAAGGGGAGCCGCAACCTGACCATCGCCGGTGACTGGTGGAACGCCATCCTGTCGTACAACGACGTCCGGGCGTACGCCCAGGACGTGTTCGACAGGGCCAACCAGTACGGGCAGGCCAGCCGCACGTGACGTGATCGTCCGCATACATTGGAGAACTGGACACTTCCCCCGGGCAGCCGTTAGCGGCAAGCTAGACGGGTGATGGTGCGCGAGTGGGACCCCAGGACCGCGTCGTCCGCCGAGATCGCGTCGCTGCTGGACACGCTGAACGCGGTCCTGGCGGCCGATCTGCCGCAGGATCCGCCGTGGCAGGAAAATTCCCTGCGGGAATACCTGGCCGAGGTGATGCCCGGTGAGCGCCGGATCTCCTGGGTCGCCCAGGCGGAGCCGGCCTCGAACGGCGTCCCCGGGGCGATCATGGGTCAGGTCCACGTGCTGCTGCTCGGTGACATCGGCGTGCTGGAGGTGCTGGTGCACCCGTCCGCGCGCCGCACCGGCCTCGGCCGCGAGCTGGTGCTGACCGCCGCCCGCCGGGTCTACCACGAGGGGTTCCAGTCGATCGGCGTCGAGGTGGTCGGCGACACCCCGGCGGTCGGCTTCTACGAGGCGCTCGGCTTCGCCAAGGAGTACGTGGAGACCCGCAGCGTGCTCGACCTCGCCACGGTGGACTGGGCCGAGCTGACCGAGATGGCCTCCGGCATCGGCGCGGGCTACCACCTGGAGTTCCACCCCGGTGGGCCCCCGGACGAGCTGATCGAGGCGTACGCGCGGGCCAAGGCCGAGGTGCGCGACGTCGAGGACGGCGAACTGCGCCCCAGCTCGTACGATCCGCAGCGGCTGCGCGACAGCCTGGACTGCCTGCACCGGCGGGGCATGAAGCCGTACATCGTGCTCGCCCTGCACGAGCATTCCGGCGAGGTGGCCGGCCTGACCGAGGTGGTGGTGCCGGCCCAGCACCCGACCCGCGCCGACCAGTACGACACGATCGTCGTCCAGGACCACCGCGGGTACGGCATCGACCGGGCGATCAAGGCACGCATGCTGCTGGAGCTGCGCTCCGCCGAACCGCAGCTCGTCGAGGTGCAGACCTGGAACGCCCAGGCCAACGAGGCGATGCTCAAGGTCAACGCCGAGCTGGGGTACCGCCCCGACCGCGAGTGGTGCGAGTACAGCGTGGACGTCGCCGACCTGGTGCACCGGCTCGACCCGGGGCGCTGAGAGTTCACGAAAGCGTCCGTCGGGGGATGGACGGCAGTCAACCACGCCACTTAACGTGCGTTAGTTCATGTCCACCCACCGTGGAGGCTCCATGCGCCCGCGCCGCACGTTCGCCGCGCTCGCGACCGCCACCGCCGCCGTCACCGTCACGGCCGTCGGAGTCGCACCCACCGCGGCCAGCGCCGCGCCCACCGACCTGTTCATCTCGGAGTACGTCGAAGGCTCGTCCAACAACAAGGCGATCGAGCTCTTCAACGGCACCGGCGCGCCGATCGACCTGAGCGCCGGCGGTTACCAGCTGCTGCTGTACTTCAACGGCTCCACCACTCCGACGGCCTTCCCCCTGACCGGCACGGTGGCGGCGGGTGACGTCCACGTCTTCGCCCACTCCTCGGCGAACGCCGCGATCCTCGCCCAGGCCGACCAGACCACCGGCAGCGGCCTGTTCAACGGCGACGACGCGGTCGTGCTCCGCCGGGGCGACACCGTGCTCGACTCGATCGGCCAGGTGGGCGTGGACCCGGGCACCGAATGGGGTGCCGGGGCGACCAGCACCGCCGACAACACGCTGCGCCGCCTGGGCGCCGTCACCGCCGGCGACACCGATCCCGCCGACGCCTTCGACCCGGCCGCCCAGTGGGCGGGCTTCGCCGTCGACACGGTCGACGGGCTCGGCGCGCACACGACCGACGGCGGCGGCCCGGTCGACGCGCCGGCCACCGTCACGTGTGGCGGCACGCTCGCCACGTCGGCCGGCACCGCCGCGACCCGCGAGGTCACCGCCACCGACCCGGACGACCGGATCGTCGACCTGGCCGTCACCTCGGTCAGCCCGACGCCGACCGCCGGTTCCATCAGCCGTACCGCGGTCACCCCCGCCGAGGCGGCCGGCGGCACCGCCCGGGCCACCGTCACCGCGAGCGCCGACCTGGCCGCCGGGGCGTACTCAGTGCTCCTGACCGCGACCGACGCGGACGGCACCACCGCCACCTGCACCCTGACCGTGCAGGTCACCCGGGAGCTGACCGTCGGGGAGGTGCAGGGCCCGACCACGGACGCCGAGTCCGGCCCGGCCGACCGCTCGCCGCTCGCGCCGGCCAGCGGCAACGGCACCAGCAGCACGCTCCACGACGTCCGCGGGGTCGTCACCCAGCGCACCCTGGCCCGGGACTCGTCCGGCCGGGACCAGCACGGCTTCTTCCTCCAGAGCCGCTCCGACGCCACCGACGGCGACCCGACCAGCTCCGACGGCATCTTCGTCTTCATGGGCTCGTTCACGTCGCTCATCGGCGGTTACGTGCCGACCGTCGGCGACGAGGTGGTGCTGCGGGCCCGCGTCTCCGAGTACTTCAACATGACCCAGCTGTCCAGCGCGTCGCTGGTCCGCAAGGTCGCCTCCGGGCTGGACGTGAACGCGGTGGTCGCGGTGACCGACGCGGTTCCGCCGGTCGACCTGGCGGACGCGCAGCGCTTCTGGGAGCGGCACGAGGGCGCGCGGCTCCGGGTACGCGCCGGGAGCGCCGCGGTGAGCGGACGGAACGTCTTCGCCTCCACGGCCGACGCCGAGACCTTCGTCATCGACCGGGACGACCCGCTGCTCGACCGCGCGGACCCGTACACCCGCCGGGTCTTCCGGGACACCCACCCGCTCGACAACGACCCGACGCGCACCTTCGACGACGGCAACGGTCAGCGGATCATGCTGGGCAGCATGGGCGTCAAGGCGGTGGCCGGGGACAACGCTGCCCTGCTGCCGCCGGCGCACACCTTCGACACGCTGACCGGTGACGCCGTCGGCGGCCTCTACTACTCCTTCGAGAAGTACGGCGTCCAGGTCGAGTCGGCCGCCTTCGCCGCCGGGGCCGACCCGTCGAAGAACAACCCGCCGCAGCCGGCCAGGCGGTCGGCGGAGTTCGCGGTCGCGACGTACAACGTGGAGAACCTGTACGACTTCCGCGACGACCCGTTCGACGGCTGCGACTTCGCCGGCAACGCCGGCTGCACCGGCGTCCGCCCGCCGTTCGACTACGTGCCGGGCAGTGACGAGGAGTACCGGGAGCAGCTCGCCGCGCTGGCCGACCAGATCACCACCGACCTGCACTCCCCCGACCTGATCCTCGTGCAGGAGGCGGAGGACCAGGACATCTGCACGGTCAGCGGCAGTGAGCTGGTCTGCGGCACCACGAACGACGCCGACGGCGCCCCGGACACCCTCCAGGAGCTGGCGCTGACCATCGCCGCGAAGGGCGGCCCCGCCTACGCGGCCGCGTACGACCGCACCGGCGCGGACGACCGGGGCATCACCTCGGCGTTCCTCTTCCGCACCGACCGGGTCTCGCTGGCCGAGGCGACCGCCGGTGACCCGCTGCTGGGTTCGTCGCCGACGGTGCAGTACCGCTCGGCGGGGCTGCCGACGAACGCGGACGTGCAGAACCCGAAGGCGCTCAACGCGGTGCTGCCGTCCGACGTGGACACCTCGACCGGCAAGGACGGGAACAACGTCTTCACCCGGGCGCCGCAGCTCGGCAAGTTCTCCGTGGCCGCCGCGCCCGGGTCGAGCGAGCGGTTCACGGTGTGGGCGGCGAGCAACCACTACTCGTCCACGCCGGACGCCCGGGTGGGGCAGCGCCGGGAGCAGGCCGCCTACGGCGCCGCGATCGTGACGGCGATCGAGGCGTCCGACCCGAACGCGCGCGTGGTGTACGGCGGTGACCTGAACGTCTTCCCACGCCCCGACGACCCGATCGCGACCGGGGCGGACCCGACCCCGTCGGACCAGCTCGGTCCGCTGTACGAGGCGGGGCTGCGCAACCTCTGGGAGGACCTGCTCGCCGACGCACCGTCGTCCGCCTACTCGTACAGCTTCGAGGGGCAGGCGCAGACGTTGGACCACCTGTTCGTGAACGGGGCGCTGCACCGCGACCTGGTGCAGATGCGCGCCGCGCACATCAACGCCGACTGGCCGGCCGAGCACGCCGGTGACGGCACGCGCGGCTCCAGCGACCACGACCCGCAGGTGGCGCGGTTCCGCTCCCGCGCGTCGCTCAGCGTGGCCGACGCGTCGGTGGTCGAGGGCGACCGGGGCAACGTCCGGCTCGACTTCACCGTCACCGTCTCGCGACCGCTGTCCCAGCCGGTGCTGGTGTGCGCCGCGACCTACGGGACGACCGCCCGGTCCGGCTCGGACTACGAGTCGTACGTCGGGTGCAGGACCCTCGCAGCCGGTCAGACGACCCTCACCTTCCCGGTGACCGTGCGCGGTGACCGGAAGCGCGAGGCCGACGAGAAGCTGACGTTGCTCGTGGCCGGCATACCGGGTCTGCGCCTCGCCGACCCGCTCGGCACCGGGACCATCGTCGACGACGACTGATCCGGGTCCGCTCGACGACGGCCCGCCGGCCAGGCCCTTCGCCTGGCCGGCGGGCCGTCAGCCGTACCGGTCCGGATCAGGCGGTCGAGGGGCGGACCGGTTCTGGGCGACGCGTACCTCCCACACGCTGAGGCGGCGCCGCATCTCCCGCTCGACGGGGCAGCGGTGGAACGTCTCCGGCGGCCGCGCCAGCCCGTAGATGTCCGCCCACCACTCGCCCGGCTTCGGGTCGAGGATCGTGTCGAGGTGCGCCGGATAGCGACGGCCGGCGCCGTCGCGCGTGTCGTCCCACACTTCCATCGGACGGACGAGGCGGCCTTCCTGGTCGACCACGACGAGATAGAGCCCCGCCGCGCCGAGGAGCCGTTCCAGCACCGCCAGGCTCGGCGTCAGGGTGCCGGCCTCCACCCGGGCGACGGTCGACGGTGCCACCTTGGCGAACCGTGCCATGCGGATCTGGCTGAGGCCGACGATGCGGCGCGCCCGGCGGACGATTCCCTCGACGGGAAACGGTCCCAGGGTCGGCCCCGTGTCGGGCGGGTCGAAGGCGGAGGTCATGTCGAAACTGTCCTGGCTCGGCGGCCGGCGCGGCAACCCCTGTGGACAAGCCTGTGGACAACGGCTCGCCGGGGGTCACACCCTGCCCATTCGCCTCCTTTGCTCTGCTTCAACCCACGCATCAGAAATCAACGAGATCTGTTGCGTCCGTTGAAGCAGAGCAAAGGGGGCGGAACAGAGGTTCGTCCCACCCGCCGACTGTTCGCAGAGTCGGCGCGGACGGGTGGGAACCGATCCCGGGTGGGAAGCGTGTACCTGGCATGGGAAGCGACGTCGCCTCGCCGGTCCGGCCGTCCGACGAGCTCGGTCCGGGTGGGCCCGACGCCGACCCGGCCGTGCCGTTCGAGCGGTTCTACCGGGCGCACGTCGACCGGATCCACCGGGCACTGGCCCTCGCCACGGGGGACGTCGGACTGGCCCGCGAGGCCGCCGACGAGGCGATGGCAAGGGCGTACGCACGGTGGGACCGGGTCCGGCAGCTCGACAACCCCGCCGGATGGGTGTTCCGGGTCGGGCTGAACTGGGCGACCTCGTGGTGGCGGAAGGTCCGCCGGGAACGCCCACCCGCACCGGGCGACCGGGGTGCGGCCGTGTCCGGGCCGGACCCGGCCGGGATGGCCGCCCGGTCGGCGTTGGACCGGCTCCCCACCGCCCAGCGGGCGGTGATCGTCTGTCGTGTCCTGCTGGACCTGTCCACCGCCGAGACCGCAGCGGTGCTCGACCTGACCGAGGGCACGGTGAAGAGCCGGCTCTCCCGAGGTCTCGCCGGACTGCGAGCGGCGCTGGCCGAGAAGGAGTGACGATGGACGACGTACCCGAGGATCTGGCCAAGGCGGTGCACCGCGCCGCGCGGACGACCCCGTCGCGCACCTCAGATCTGGCCGCCGTTCTCCGCCGGGCACGGGCTCGACGGCGTCGGCGGAGCGCAACGACGGCAGGTGGGCTGGCCCTGCTGGTGGCGCTCACCAGTGGGGCGGTACCGCTGCTGGCCCGGAGCCCGTCGGCCTCGACGAGCGGGCCAGCGGGGACGACGAGCCGGCCGACGATGACCGCCACCCCGTCACCGCCGGCGCGGTGGCCGGAACCAGCGCAGCGGTTGATGGTCACCGTGGACCGCGACAGCCCGCCCGGAGTCGTCGAGGAGGTGCTGCCGGGCGGGTCCATACGCCGGCACCGCGTACCGGAGGACTTCTCGCTGGGCGCGGCGCTGCCCGACGGGCGGCTGGTCGGACTCGTGTACACCGACCTGACGCCGGGTGTCGCGCGCAGCGACGGCCCGGACGTCGAGGGGCTCTCGATCAGGCTGGTGGTGCTGGGTCCGGACGGTGTGGAACGCAGCCGCGAGGTGCGGGTCGAGGGTCAGGGGATCGAACTGCTGGGCGCCGACACGACGGTCGCCTACCTCGCCCGGGACGCCGGAATCGTGACGCACGACCTTCTCACCGGTCGGGAGAAGTCGCTTCTCCGGTCGTCGACCGCCGGCGTCGACCTGCTCGCGGCGAGCCAGACCGACGTACGCCCGGACCGGCTCGTCGAGCAGCGGGACGACCACGGCTGCCACACCGACGTGCGGCGGACCACCGACGGGAAGCGGATCGCCCGGCTGACCGTCAGCGGCCTATGCGTGAACGGCCTGCGCCTCTCACCGGACGGCGCCCTGGTCGCGGTCCCCTACCGCCCCCTCGACACCTCAGGCGACCGACGGGAGCAACGGCTGGCCGTGTTCGACACCGCCACGGGAGCGCTCCGGGCCGACCAGCTGATCGCCGATCCGGCCTTCGTGCCAGGCCCGATCACGGGCGTCGCCTGGGCCGACGACGCGACGGTCCGGGTCGCCTGGGCCGGGCTGCCGGTGCACCTGGGCCGGGACGCCTCCGTGGACGATCTGGTGCGGAAGGTGGCGACCGTCCGCGTTCAGTAGCGCTGGCGGAGCAGCCCGGCCGCCTCGACCGCCCAGTAGGTGAGGATGATCTGGGCGCCGGCCCGACGGATCGAGGTGAGCGACTCCAGCATCACCCGCTCACGGTCGATCCAGCCGTTAGCGGCGGCCGCCTCGACCTTCGCGTACTCGCCGGAGACCTGGTAGGCGGCGACCGGGACGTCCACCGCCGCCCGGACCGCCGCGACCACGTCGAGGTACGGCAGCGCCGGCTTGACCATCACCATGTCGGCGCCCTCGGCGACGTCCAACTCGACCTCGCGCAGCGACTCGCGGAGGTTCGCCGGGTCCTGCTGGTAGCTGCGGCGGTCGCCCTCCAGCGCCGACTCCACCGCGTCCCGGAAGGGGCCGTAGAACGCCGACGCGTACTTCACGGCGTACGCCAGGATGCTCACGTCCTGGTGCCCGGCGGCGTCCAGGGCCCGGCGGACCACACCGACCTGGCCGTCCATCATGCCGGACGGCCCGACCACGTGGACCCCGGCGGCGGCCTGGGCCACCGCCATCTCGCCGTACGCGGCCAGGGTGGCGTCGTTGTCCACCCCGCCGTCGGGGGTGAGCAGGCCGCAGTGCCCGTGCGAGGTGAACTCGTCCAGGCACAGGTCGCTCATCACGACCGTGGCGTCGCCCACCTCGGAGATCACGTCCCGGATGGCGACGTTGAGGATGCCGTTCGGGTCGATCCCGCCCGAGCCGTGCTCGTCCCGCGACTCCGGTACCCCGAAGAGCATGATCCCGCCGACCCCGGCCTGGACCGCCTCGACGGCGGCCTTGCGCAGCGAGTCCCGGGAGTGCTGGAGCACGCCCGGGAGCGACGCGACGGCCCGCGGCTCGGTCAGCCCCTCCTTGACGAACATCGGTACGACCAGCTCGGCCGGGTCGACGCGGGTCTCGGAGACCAGCCGCCGCACGGCGGCGTTGCGGCGCAGCCGGCGGGGCCGGATCTCGGGGTACGGCACGGAACCCTCCAGGGTCAGCGGAACCTCAGGGCGGTCGGCCCCTGCACCTTCGAACCGCGCCGCTGCTTCGCCGGCATGGCGGCGAGCTTCTCGCGCAGCTCGACGGCGTAGGCGGCCAGCGCCTCCACCAGGTCGGGCACCGAGGCGTGCTGAGGCTGCACGTCGACCCGCAGGCCGAACTCCGTGGCGGTCTCCGCCGTCTTGGGCCCGATGACAGCAACAACGGTACGCGCGTGCGGCTTCCCGGCGATGCCGACCAGGTTCCGGACCGTGGACGACGACGTGAAGAGCACGGCGTCGAACCCACCCGACTTGATGGCGTCGCGGATCTCGGCCGGCGGAGGCGCCGCCCGGACCGTCCGGTACGCGGTCACGTCGTCGACCTCCCAGCCGCGCTCGGTGAGCCCGGCGGCGAGCGTCTCGGTGGCGATGTCGGCGCGCGGCAGCAGCACCCGGCCGACCGGGTCGAGCACCTCGTCGTGCGGCGAGAACTCGGCCAGCAGGCCCTCCGAGGACTGCTCCCCGGACGGGATCAGCTCCGGCTGGATGCCGAACGCGCGAACGGCGTCGGCAGTCGCCTCACCGATGCAGGCGATCTTGACGCCGCCGAAGTGCCGGGCGTCGAGACCGTGCTCGGCGAACTTCTCCCACACCGCGCGGACCGCGTTCACCGAGGTGAAGATCACCCAGGCGTACCGGCCGTCGACCAGGCCCTTGACCGCGCGCTCCATCTGGGCGGGGGTGCGCGGCGGCTCGACCGCGATGGTCGGCACCTCGCACGGGATGGCGCCGTACGCCCGCAGCCGCGCGCTCATCGCACCGGCCTGCTCCTTGGTCCGGGGGACGAGCACCTTCCAGCCGTACAGCGGGCGGTTCTCCCACCAGCTGAGCTTGTCCCGCTGGCCGACGCCGTCGCCGACGGTGAGCACCACCCGGCCGGTGAAGCCGAGCGCCGCCGCGACGAACGAGTCCACGGTCGACGTGGTGGTGTACTGCGTCTCGCCGGTGCCGTCGCCGGTCACACCGACGGCTGTGGCCCCGTCGACACCGGCGGCGAGCAACCCGTCCCGGACCGCGGCGAGGTCGCCGGCGTCCACCGCGAGCGCCAGCGAGCCGCGGGAGACGGCTGCGGCCAGCGCGTCGAAGTCCAGCAGGGTGACGTCTTCCGCGTCGGCCACCGTGCGGACCCCCGGCAGCGGCACGCCCGCGTAGGTGGCCACCCCCTCGGCCTGCCCGACACCCGGGACGACCTCGAAGTGCGCGGCGGTACGCGCGACCGCCTGCACCTCCTTGACCACCGACTCGTGGCCGAACGGGTCCCCGGCGACCAGGTGCACCGCGTTCAGCCCGGAACGGGCCGCCGAGATCAGCACCTTCGCCACGTCACCCGGCGCGCCCTCGGCCGGAGTGAACTGGGCGTCCTCCTTCGCCTCCGCGCGGACGACGTCGAGCAGCGACTCGGGGACTCCCCGGTCGTACACCACCTGGTCGGCGTCGACCAGGGCGTCGTGCGCCCGGCGGGTCAGCAGGCCCGGGTCGCCGGGACCGGCCCCGACGAACGCGATACGGCCTACGGGCTTACGGGTGCGGGTCATTCTGTGCTCCCAAATTGCTGGGTCCCCGGGCCGGTGTGTCCGTTCTGGCCGAGGATCGAGTCGGCGCCGAGGTCGAGGAGTTCGGCGGCGAGTGCCTTGCCGATCTCCGCCGCGTCGGCGGGCGTTCCGGTGCGGGACAGCCGGAGGTCACGGGTGCCGTCCGGGCTGATCACCGCCCCGCGCAGGTAGATCTCTTCACCGGCGTCGCCCTCGGCGAGCTCGGCGTAGGCGGCGACCGGTGCGCTGCACCCGGCCTCCAGGGTGGCGAGCAGCGCCCGCTCCGCGACGACGGCGGCGCGGGACGGTGCGTGGTCGAGCACGGCGAGCAGCTCCACCAGGTCCGGATCGTCGATCCGGCACTCCACGGCCAGCGCCCCCTGGGCGGGCGCGGGCAGCATCAGCATCGGGTCGAGCGTCTCGGTGATCACATCGGTGCGGCCGATCCGGGCCAGCCCCGCCCGGGCCAGGACGACGGCGTCCAGGTCGGCCTCGGGGCCGAGCACCCGCGCCACGCGGGTGTCGATGTTGCCCCGGATCGGCTGGACCTCCAGTTGCAGCCCGAGGGCGTGCAGCTGGGCGATCCGGCGCAGGGCGCCGGTGCCGATCCGCGCGCCGGGCGGCAGCTCGGCGAGCGTACGGCCGTCCCGGGCGACGAGCGCGTCACGCGGGTCCTGCCGGGGCGGGACGGCCGCGATGTGCAGGCCGGGCGCCGCCGCGGTGGGCAGGTCCTTGTACGAGTGGACCGCGAAGTCGATGGTGCGGGCAGCCAGGGCGTCACGCAGCGCCGACACGAACACCCCGACACCGAGCCGGTGCACCGGGGCGTTGGACCGGTCGCCGGCGGTCACCACCTCGACCAGTTCCACCGGGCGGCCGGTGGCAGCGGTCAGTGCCTCGGCGACGTGCCCGGACTGGGCCATCGCCAGGGCGCTGCCGCGGGTGCCGAGGCGCAGGGGGGCGGTGCTCATCGCTCACCTCCGGTGGGTGGGACGTCGGCGACGTGGCCGCGCGGCGTGAAGCCGGCGGCGCCGTCGAGCGGTGGAAGGCCGGCGGCGCCGTCGAGCGGCGGGACCGCCTCGGGCTCCACCACGTCGGGAACGGTGTCGACCGGTGAGGTCTGCGGCACCTGGAGGTCGAACAGCTCGCGCAGCAGGGCAGCGTACTGGTCGCCGCCGGGTTCGGCGGCGAGCTGGCGGACCCGCACGGTCGGCTGGTGCAGCAGGCGCTGGACGACGCGGTGCACCGTCCGGGCCACCTCGGCGCGCTGGTCGTCGGTGAGGTCGGGGCGGCGCTGGGCGAGCCGGCGCAGCTCGGCGCTGACCACGTCGTCGGCGCGGCCCCGCAGGGCGGCCACGGTCGGCGCGACGTCGGCGCCCCGCAGCCAGGTGAGGAAGGCGTCGACCTCGCCGCCGACGATCCGCTCGACGGCGGCGGCGTCGGCGGCGGCCGGCCCGTCGGCGATCACGGCGGCCATCCGGTCGATGTCGATCACCTCGACGCCGGGCAGGTCGGCGACGCCGACCTCGATGTCACGCGGGACGGCCAGGTCGAGCAGGACCAGCGGGCCGCGGGCCGGGTCCCGGTCGGCGAGCGCCCGGGTCACGACCTCGCGGGTGAGGACCGGCTCGGTGGCGGCGGTGGCGGCCACCACGATGTCCACCGTGGAGAGCGTCGCGGTCAGCTCGGCCAGCGGCGCGGCGGTGGCGCCGTACGACTCGGCCAGCCGGACCGCCCGGTCGGCGCCGCGGTTGGTCACGGTGATCGGCCCGGCGCCCAGCCGGGAGAGGGTCGCCACGCCGAGCGCCCCCATGGCCCCCGCCCCGACGACCAGCGCCGGACGGCCGGTCAGGTCGCCGTCGAGCAGTTCGGCGGCGAGGTCGAGGGCAGCGGTGACGACGCTCTGCCCGGCCCGGTCGATGCCGGTCTCGGAGTGGGCGCGCTTGCCCACCCGCAGCGCCTGCTGCATCAGCTCGTGCATCAGCCGGCCGGTCGTGTCGGCACCGGACGCCCAGTGGTACGCGTCACGGAGCTGGCCGAGGATCTGCGCCTCGCCCACCACCATCGAGTCGAGACCGGTGGCCACCCGGAAGGCATGGTCGACGGCGGCGGCGTCGAAGTGCACGTACAGGTGGTTGGCGAGCGCCGCCGGCTGGCAGCCGGCCTGCTCGGCCAGGACGGCGCAGATGTCGCCGAGGCCGCCGTGGAAGCCGGACACCGCGGCGTAGACCTCCACCCGGTTGCAGGTGGAGACGAGCACGGCCTCGCTCACGTACGGCTGGGCGACCAGCCGGTCCAGGGTGCGGGTGAGGTCGGCGGGGGCGACCGCGAGCTGCTCCAGCGTGGCGACCGGAGCGGTGCGGTAGGACGCGCCGACGACGAGCAGTTTCACGTGCCGATCGCCTCCTGGGAGTCGGTGACCGCGAGACCGCCGGGAAGGGCGGTGAGGGTGGACCCGCCGGTGGCGGGGAGCGCGGTCAGGGACGCCTTGCGGTGCTCGTGGAAGGACAGGATCTGCAGCTCGATGGCGAGGTCGACCTTGCGCACGTCGACGCCGTCGGGCACCGAGAGCACGCAGGGCGCGAAGTTCAGGATGCTGGTGACGCCGCCGGCGACGAGCTGGTCGGCGACGCGCTGCGCGGCGGCGGCGGGGGTGGCGATCACGCCGATCGCGATCGACTCCTCGGCGGCGATCCGGGGCAGCTCGTCGACGTGCTGGACGACCAGGCCGTTGATCTCCTCGCCGACGCGGGACGGGTCGGCGTCGAAGAGGGCGGCGATGCGGAAGCCACGGGTGGCGAAGCCGTCGTAACCGGCCAGGGCGTGACCGAGGTTACCCACCCCGACCAGGGCGACCGACCGCCGTTGGGTGAGCCCGAGCACGTACTCGATCTGGTCGATCAGCAGGGCCACGTCGTAGCCCACGCCCCGGGTGCCGTACGACCCCAGGTGCGACAGGTCCTTGCGGAGCTTGGCGGAGTTCACCCCGGCGACGCTGGCGAGCCCCTCGCTGGACACCGTCTCGTGGCCGCTCTCGGCGAGGTTGTGCAGGGCACGGAGGTACTCGGGGAGCCGCGCGACGGTCGCCTCGGGCAGGTCCGGCAGCGCGGGGACGGCGCCGGGGCGGTCGGGCGCGCCCGGGTGGCGGTGCTGACTCATGAGACTCCGTGCGGTGCGATCCTGGGCCAACTCCGCCGGTCGGCCGCTTCGGGACTCCCGCTGGCGACCGAGGTTGCCGGCTGTGCTAGCAGGGCGCGTCGGAACTACAGGGTAGGCGCTTGTGAAGACACGCACAAATCGCGATCTTGATCGCGCCCGACGCGGCTCCACCAGGCCCTCCATTCCGCAAGATCGATCCGGCGGCCTCCGGCCGGCGCCGCCCGCCGATTATTGCTCAATTGCGACTTCTCTGACCAATCGCGCGCGGCGCGTCACACCCGGGGTCGAACGTGGTAGGGCCAGCCCCACCACCCGGAGGGCGGTGTACGGGATGGGCCGGACGGCCACCGGCCCATAGCCTCGCTGCATGACCGCCGTACCAGTGGGCAGCGCGCCGGCCCCCGCCACGCCCGTCCACAGCCTCGCCCGCCAGGTCCTGCGCGACTCGGGCTACGTGCTGTTCGGCCTGCCGCTCGCGCTGGTCGGCTTCGTGCTGACCGTGGCCGGGATCTCACTCACCGCCGCCCTGCTGGTCACCACGCTCGGCCTGCCGGTCCTCGCCGGCACCCTGTACGCGGCCCGGGCCCTGGCCGACCTCGAACGGCTCCGGCTTCCCGCCGTGCTGCACCTTCCCCGCGTCCGCCCGGACTACCTGACGCCCGCCCCGGACGCGCGGTTCTGGCGCCGCGTCGTGGTGCCGCTGCGCGATCTCCAGTCCTGGCTCGACCTGCTGCACGCCTTCGGCAAGCTGCTGGTGGCGCTGCCGACCGTGGTCGTGCTGATCGTCTGGTGGGCGGTCGGCGTCGCCGGCACGCTCTACGGGGCGTACGACTGGGCGATCCCGCGGGGCCCGGACGACCAGGACCTCAGCCAGCTCCTCGGGATGGGCGACGGCACCGCCGCACGGATCTTCCTGAACACCGCCATCGGCGTGTTCTTCCTGTTCACGTTGCCACTGGTCGCCCGCGCCTGCGCCCGGCTCCAGGCCGGCCTGGCCCGTTCCCTGCTGACCGGCGTCGCCGAGATGCGCAACCGGATCACCACGCTCGAGGAGCAGAAGCGCGCCGCGGTGTCCGCCGAGGCGAGCGCGCTGCGCCGGTTGGAACGCGACATCCACGACGGGCCGCAGCAGCGCCTGGTCCGCCTCGCCATGGACCTCAGCCGGGCCCGCGAGCAGCTCGCCTCCGATCCGGAGGCGGCCCGCCGGACGCTGGACGAGGCGGTCGGCCAGACCCGCGAGACCCTCGCCGAACTGCGCGCCCTGTCCCGGGGCATCGCGCCGCCCATCCTGGTCGACCGGGGCTTGCCCAGCGCCCTCGCCGCGCTCGCCGGGCGCGGGCTGATCCCGATCGAGCTGCGGGTCGACCCGGCGCTCGGCGCGTCCGGCGGTCGGCTCGACCCGGCGGTCGAGAGCACGGCGTACTTCGTCGTCGCGGAGGCCCTGACCAACGTGGCGAAGCACAGCCGGGCCACCGAGTGCCGCGTCACCGTGGAACGGGACGGGCCGCTGCTGCGGGTCGCGGTGGCGGACGACGGCGACGGCGGCGCGCACCTGGCCAAGGGCCACGGGCTGGCCGGGATCGCCGACCGCGTCCGGGCGGCCGGGGGCCGGTTCACCGTGACCAGCCCGCCCGGCGGCCCCACCGAGGTACGCGCGGACCTCCCGCGGTGAGCCGCGGCGGCGACCGGCGGACGACGAGCCGGCCGGGTCCGGCACCGACGTGGTAGACAACAGGTCCATGCGGATCGTGATCGCCGACGACGCCGTCCTGCTCCGGGAGGGGCTGGTCCGGCTGCTCACCGAACGCGCACACCAGGTGGTGTCCGCCGTCGGCGACGGTGACGCCCTGGTGGCGGCGGTGGTGGCGCACCGCCCGGACGTGTCGATCGTCGACGTCCGGATGCCCCCGTCGCACACCGACGAGGGGTTGCGGGCGGCGGTGCAGGCCCGCCGGCTGGTGCCCCGGACCCCGATCCTGGTGCTGTCCCAGTACGTCGAGGTGTCGTACGCCGACGACCTGCTCGCCACCGGGGCCGGGATCGGTTACCTGCTCAAGGACCGGGTGGCCGCGATCGGTGAGTTCCTCGACGCGCTGGAGCGGGTCTCCCGGGGCGGCACCGTGCTCGACCCCGAGGTGATCGGCCAGCTCTTCGCCCGGCGCCGCCGCGACGACCCGCTGCGCGGCCTGACGCCGCGGGAGCGGGAGGTGCTCGCCCTGATGGCCGAGGGCCACTCCAACACCGCCATCGCCCGCGCCCTGGTGGTGACGGACGGTGCGGTGGAGAAGCACGTCCGCAACATCTTCACCAAGCTCGACCTGCCGCCCGACACGGAACAGCACCGCCGGGTCCGGGCCGTCCTGACCTACCTCCGGACCTGACGCCCCCCGCGGGCGGGTTACAGGGTGCGGGCCAGGGTCACCGCTTCGGTGAGGGTGTCGGCCACCGGGTGGCCGGAGGACCTCAGCCGGGCCGGATCGGTGAAGCCGCCGGTGTAGAGGACCGCGCGGCCACCCACGGACAGGGCGGCGTCGGCGTCGTCCAGGGAGTCGCCGACCAGCACCACGTCCCGGCCGTCGATTCCCAGCCCGGCAAGGTGCCGGCCCAGCGACTCGGCCTTGCGGTCACCGCCGACCGTCGCCCGCAGCCCGTCGACCCGCAGGAAGCGGCCGGTCAACCCGTACGTGTGGACGGCCGGCACCAGCTCGTCGTGGAACCACATGGACAGCAGCGACTGCCCGCCCGGCCAGGACGACATCGCCTCGACCGCGTCGTGGGCCAGCGCGCAGGTGGTCAGCCCGTCCCGGTACGCGTCGTGGAAGATCCTGTCGAGCCGGCCGAACGCGTCCTCGTCGACCGCCTGCCCGAGCACCTCCGCGTAGTAGTCCGCGATCGGCCGGCGGAACCGGACCCGGTGCTCGTCGGCGGTGACCGCCGGCCCGCCGACGCTGGCGAACGCCGCGTTGGTGGACGCCACGACCAGGTCCAGGTCGTTGAGCAGGGTGCCGTTCCAGTCCCATACCAGGTGGGGGTGCGCAGGGGTCATGGACCGAACCCTATCGACCCGGCCACGGCCGGCGCGGGTTCGCTACCGCGCGCCGGCGGTCAGAGCTGCGGGGTGGTGAGGTCGCGCAGCAGGCGCTCCTCCTCGACGCGCCAGTAGCCGTGCTCCTTGCCGTCGAGCAGCACCACCGGCAACCGGTCGCCGTACTCCCGCTCCAGCTCGATGTCGCCGGTCACGTCCTTCTCGATCCACCGGTCCCCGGTGACCGACACCACCCGGTCCAGCGCGGCCTTCGCGTCCTCGCAGAGGTGGCAGTCCGGCCGGGTGATCAGGGTGAGGCGGGGTTCACGCATCGGTCTCCTCCGTCGCGCCGGTCCGGACCGGCGGGTGGCTGGCCGGCGCCGTCGGGGCCGGCGGCGCGGGCGTCGCCCCGGCCGGTGGCCGGAGCAGCGTCTTGCGGACCTTCCCGATCGCCGAGTACGGCAACTCGTCGACGAACTCGACGGCGGTCGGGCACTTGAAGCGGGCGAGGTTGCGGGCGCAGTGGGCGAGCACGTCCTGCACCGTCACCGCCCGCCCCGGCTCCGGCACCACGTACGCCTGGACAGTCTCGCCGGTCCGCGGGTGCGGCACACCCAGTACCGCCGACTCCGCCACGCCCGGGTGCGCGGCGAGCACCAGCTCGACCTCGTGCGGGTAGACGTTGAAGCCGTTGACCAGGATCAGCTCGCCGATCCGGTCGACCAGGAACAGGTCGCCGTCGTCGTCGGCGTACGCCACGTCCCCGGTCGCCCACCAGCCCTCGGCGTCGGGCCCGCCCCGCCCGTCCGGCCAGTAACCGGAGAACAGGTTGGCCCCGCGCACCACGATCTGGCCCGGGTCGGTGCCGGGTGCGGTGTCGGCGATGTCCAGCTCGTCGGTGTCGTCGTCGGGCACCGCCACACCGTCCCGCCACAGGTCGGTGCCGTCCGGGGCGACCAGGCGCAGGTCGACGCCGGGCAGCGGACGGCCGATCGAGCCGGGCTTCGGCTCCCCACCCACGAGGGTGGAGGTGAGCACCGGAGCGGTCTCGGTCAGCCCGTACCCGACGTGCACCGGCAGCCCGGTGACCTCGCTGAAGCGTGCCGCGGCGGCCGGCTCCAGCGGCGCCGCGCCGCAGACCGCGACCCGCACCGACGCCAGCGCCGCCGTGGCGGTCCCGGCGTCCGCCGTGGACCAGGCCGCGACCATGGACGGTACGCCGACCAGCACGGTCACCCGGTGCCGGGCGATCTCCGCCAGCCCCGCGTCGCCGCCGAGGTCGTCGACGAGCACACCGGTGGCGCCATGGTGGACGACCGCACCGAGCCCGGAGTTGAGCCCGTACGCGTGGAACAGCGGCAAGGCGAGCAGCAGCGTGTCGTCCGGGCCCACGACGGGCGGCTCGATGCGGTCGACCTGCTCGTGGTTGGCCGCCAGGGCGCGGTGCGACAGCATCGCCCCCTTCGGCCGCCCCTCGGTGCCGGAGGTGTAGAGCAGCACGGCGAGGTCGTCACCGCCCCGGGCGGGAAAGCCGCCGTCGCCGTCCCCCGTCGGGGGCGCGGTGTGCACGGCGGCGAGGGCCGGCAGCTCACCGGCCACGTCGGCGACCCGGTCGCGGACCGGCGGGGTGCCGATCAGCACGGACGCACCGGAGTCAGCCAGGACGTGGGTCAGTTCGCGGGCGGTGAAGGCGGGGTTGACCGGCACCGCGACCAGGCCGGCGCGGAGCGTGGCCAGGTAGCTGACCACGAAGTCCGGCGTGTTGCCGAGCGCGATCGCGACCCGGGGCGGGTGCCGGTCGGCGGCGACCGCCTGGGTGGCCAGCGCGTGCGCGACGGCGGTCACGGCGGCGTCCAGTTCGGACCAGGTCAGGGTCTCGTCGCGCCAGTGCAGCGCGGGACGGTCGCCGCGGGTGGTGGCCGCCCGGCGGAGCCGGTCGGCGAGGGTCGACACGGTGTTTCCTGCTGCGTCCTGCACGGTCGCTGAGTCTGGCACAGCCGGGGTCGGCCGGCCATGCCACGACGGCCAGCCACGCCGGGTCGGCCCGTCGGACAGTCGCCATCGACCGTCCTCGACGGCCACCCCGGCCCGGTCCCGCCGACGGGACCGATGCTTCACACCACCTGTGACGTCCCCCGGTCCCGTCCACAGGACAACACCAGACCGGCCGACACACCGACCCACCCTCGGCCGACCGGGTCGAGCGGACCGCCGAGTCGGCTCGCCGCAACCCTCTCCACCTGGGAATCCACTGCGGACCACCGGCAAATCCGAAAGTCAACCGCACACGACGGACAACCGGTCCGCCATCCGTGCGACACAGCGGGAAATACTTTGGCCCTGTGTAACGGACTTGCCACGCGCGGGTGACGTTGGCCCTATCATCACTCGGGTCGGCTCACCCCATTTGCCGTGAGTCGACACCCCTCAGCCCGAGGAGGCCCCCGTGCCCGTGAGCGCATTGGACCAGCACCTCAAGGGGATCTGCCGCCCGTCGGCACACCCCCGACCCGCCCTGCCCGACCCCCGCGTACCGGTCGCACCCGGCACGCGGCGCGTGACCGGCGGGACGGAGGTGGCCCGATGACGACCTTCGGCTACGCGGACCGCCCGCTCGGTCTGACCGGTCCGGCCCCGCGCCCCGTGATGAACGAACGGCCGGTCGCCCGCGGCCCGGTGGAGGACACCGGAAACCTCACCACGCGTGGCGACGGGGCGTCGAGCCGCGTGCGCAACCGACCACACCACAACGAGGCGCCGGCGAGACCGGCCACACCGGGCGGGAACGCCAAGCCGATCGGGGGCCGGGTCGCGACACCGGCCCGACCGACGATGCCGGTGCAGGGCCGACGGGCCGCCGACCCGCCGGCCACGGCCGACCCGTCCACCACCGAGACCGCGGTGCTGCCGGCGGTGTCCGCCGCCACGCCGGGCACCACGACCGGCTTCCCCAGCCGCCCCGACCCGTCCGACCCGGCCACCGAGGTCTGGGCGCTGGTCGAGCGGGCGCAGGCCGGTGAGGCCGAGGCCTTCGGTCTGATCTACGACCGGTACGTCGACACGGTCTTCCGGTTCGTCTACTTCCGGGTCGGCAACCGCCAGTTGGCGGAGGACCTGACGTCCGACACCTTCCTGCGCGCGCTGAAACGGATCGGCAGCTTCACCTGGCAGGGCCGGGACCTCGGGGCGTGGCTGGTGACCATCGCCCGCAACCTCGTCGCGGACCACTTCAAGTCCGGCCGGTACCGGCTGGAGGTGACCACCGGGGACGTCCTCGACGCCGACCGTGAGGACCGGGGGCCGGAAGGCAGCCCGGAGGCGGCGGTGGTCGAGCACATCACGAACGTCGCCCTGCTCAGCGCCGTCAAGCAGCTCAACCCCGAGCAGCAGGAGTGCATCGTGCTCCGCTTTCTCCAGGGCTTCTCGGTCGCGGAGACGGCCCGGGCGATGGGCAAGAACGAGGGCGCGATCAAGGCCTTGCAGTACCGAGCGGTACGCGCGCTGGCGCGGCTGCTGCCCGACGGCTTCCAACCGTGACCCCCGGGCGTCCCGAGCAACGTCGGCGCAGCTCGGCGGCGGTAACCGCCCGGTGAGAACCATCACTTTCCGTGATTTCTCCCCCGGCCGCCCCGTAACCCTTACCCTGCGCGGCGCGTTTCTCCGGGTGCGACCGTTGGCAGTCCCGGCGTCCCCCCGGGCTCCTCAGATCCGGCATTCCCGCCGGCCGCGAGCCTCCCTGTGGTGTGCCGCCGTCACCGGTCGCCGGTGACGACCGCGGCCGACCGGCCGTGACCAGCGAGAGGAGGTGCCCAACGGTGGACAGCGACCTCTTCTCCCGTCGGCGCGCCGAACGCTTCGCTCAGCTTCTCGACGAGGCCAACGGCGGCCGGCGGCACCACAAGCGGTCCCGTCTGGACGACGAACTCATCGCCCTCGTCGCGGTCGGACAGCGGCTCAGCGCCGGCCCCCCGGCCGTCGACGTGGACCCGGAGTTCCGTACCGGCCTGCGGGCGATGCTGCTGGCCACCGCCGAACGCGAGGGCATCGGCGCACCCGCCGCCGACACCGCGACCGGCCCGACGACGCGCCGCACCAGGGCGTTCCGCCCGTCACTACTGCCGCCGGTCACCGCCCGACGGGCCCGCGCCCGGGGCGCCATCCTCGTCGGCATCGCGGCCGGGGCCGTGGCCCTCTCCGGCATCTCGGCCGCCAGCGAGAACGCCGTACCGGGCGACGCGCTGTACGGCATGAAGCGCTCGACCGAGCGCGCCCAGCTCGCGCTCACCAGCTCGGACGTGAGCCGCGGGCAGCTCTTCCTGGGCTTCGCCCGCACCCGGCTGAGCGAGGCGGCGGAACTCCGGGGCGACCGGGCCGGGTACAGCGGCGTCCTGGACGACATGGACGCCGACACCCGCCAGGGCGTACGCCTGCTGACCGGAGCCGCCGCGCAGCGCTCCGACCCGGCGCCGCTGGACGCGGTCAACACCTTCGTCACCGCGCAGCAGCGGGCGGTCAGCGCCCTGCTCGACGAAGGGACACGCGCCGAGCGGGACCGCACCCGCCGCTCGCTCGCCCTGCTGGACGCCGTCCGCAAGCGCTCGGACGCGCTGCGCGCCGCGATCACCTGCGGCCTGCCCGCCCCGCTCGGCAGTGACGCCCTCGGCCCGGCCCCGGCCACCTGCCCCGCCGACCGCTAGGAGCCACGGTGCGTGAGAGCCGTACACGCCACAGCTGACCCGAGGTACGCCCGGACCGGCCACGCTCCCGGCTACCCTCGCGAGGTGGCGCACCGCGCGCCGATCGAGCGGAGGGAGGACGGGTGGCCCGCAGCCGTAAGGTGACGGTCAGCACCGACACCCACGGTCACACGTCCGGCTGGGCCGAGACGGACGCCGCGCCCCCGGCGCCGGATCCGACGGCCGCCGCCTTCTTCGACGTGGACAACACGATGATGCAGGGCGCCTCGATCTACTGGTTCGCCCGTGGGCTGGCCGCGCGCAACTACTTCACGACCGGGGACCTGCTCCGGTTCGCCTGGCAGCAACTCCGGTTCCGGGTGCTGGCCACCGAGCACGCGGGTGACATGTCCCAGGCCAAGGAGACCGCCCTCGCGTTCATCGAGGGCTGGCGGGTGGACGACGTGGAGCGGCTCGCGGAGGAGATCTTCGACGAGCTGATGGCCCCGCGGATCTGGGCCGGCACCCGCCGCCTCGCCCAGGGCCACCTCGACGCCGGCGAGCGGGTCTGGCTGGTCAGCGCGGCACCCGTGGAGATCGGCCGGATCATCGCCGCCCGGCTCGGGCTGTCCGGCGCCATCGGCACCGTTGCCGAGGTGGTCGACGGGGCGTACACGGGACGGCTGATGGGCGACCTGATGCACGGGCCGGCGAAGGCCGAGGCGGTCACCCAGCTCGCCGCGGTGGAGGGCCTGGACCTGTCCCGCTGCACGGCGTACAGCGACTCGTCCAACGACCTGCCCATGCTCAGCACGGTCGGTCGGGGGGTCGCGGTCAACCCGGACAGCGTGCTGCTGCGGGAAGCCCGCCAGCGCGGCTGGGAGGTGCGGGACTTCCGCACCGGTCGCCGGACGGTGAAGATCGCCGTACCGTCGACGGCCGCCGCCGGGCTCGTCGCCGGTGCCGTCACCGCCGGGCTGGCGCTGCACCGACGCCGCCACCGCGGCTCCTGACGCCCGGCGGCTGTCAGCCGGTCACCACGGCCGGCGCCGGAGCCGGCTCGTCCTCGTGCGCGATGCGGGTGAACTCCCGCCACAGCAGGGCGACGAGGACCGCCGAGCCGGCGAACGCGAACCAGAACGGCGCGGTCACCCCGAAGGGGGTCACCAGCAGGCCGCCCACCGCCGAACCGACGACCAGACCGCCGTACGTGCTCATGGTGTTGATGCTGTTGACCCGCCCCTGGAGCTGGGCGGGGACGGCCCGCTGCCGGACGGTCAGCGAGGTGGTCCCCCAGACGAAGGCGTGCGCGCCGAAGACGAAGAGGATCGCCGAGGCGACCCACGACGACGTCGTGACGGCGAGACCGAGGTGGGTGAGGGTCTCGATGATCAGCCCGATCCGCATGATCTGGCCCAGGCTCACCCGGCGGGTCAGCCACCCGTACCCGACGGTCCCGAGCAGCCCGCCGACCGCCGTCACCGTGCTGAGCAGGCCGAAGCCGACGGCGCCCAGGTCGAGGCGGTCGCTCGCGTAGAGCACCAGGACCGACCAGGCCGCGCCGTACGTGATGTTGAAGACCAGGATGGTGAGGCAGAGCGTCCGGACGGCCGGGTGGCGGACGGTCCAGCGGAGTCCCTCGACGATGTCCCGCCGCACGCTGCGGGTTTCCTCCGTCGGGGCCGCGTCGCGGGGTGGCAACGACACCCGGGACACCAGCAGCAGTCCGGCGGCCGCGAGGAGGGCCTCGGCGGCGAACGGCCAGGCCCGGCCGGCCGCGAAGAGCGCCGCACCGACCGCCGGGCCGGCCATCTGGTTGAGCGTGATGAACCCGGCGAGAACGCGGGCGTTGGCGATCGCCAGGTCCTCCCGGCGTACCAGCATGGGCGTCAGCGTTCCGGTGGTGTTGTCGGCGAAGACCTCGCCGGTGGCGAGCAGCGCCAGCGCCAGCAGCGCCCCGAACACCGAGAGCCGGTCGGTGACCAGGGCCAGGGTCAGCACGCCCAGGACGCCGACCCGGACGGCGTTCGCCACGATCACGATCCGGCGCCGGTCGAGCCGGTCGGAGAGCACGCCCGCGTACAGGCCGAACAGCATCGGCGGGGCCCACCGCAGCAGCGCCGCCAGCGAGACCAGGAACGGGTTGTCGGTCAACGACGCGATCAGCAGCGGCCCGGCCGCCACCGCCACCCCGTCGCCGAGGTTCGTCGCCCACGACGACGCCAGCAACCAGCGGAAACCGCGCCCCAACCGGGCCGGTACGACGGCCTCGACCACCCTGCTCACAAACCCAGGACCGTACGACGCCCGGAGGTGGTGGCGCACCCGCATTACCGGCGGGGTGTCCCCCGTCTCCTACGGGCCGAACGGATCGGGCCGGCGTTCCAGCAGCTTGTGCAGGGTCTGCTGGATGGTCTCCCGCACCTGGTCGGCGAGGTTGAACACGACCAGCGGATCGTCGGCCGAGTCGGTCAGGTGCGCGGTGGGGATCGGCGGGCAGAACTCGATCAGCCACTTGCTGGGCAGCGGCACCATGCCCAGCGGGCCGAGCCACGGGAAGGTCGGGGTGATCGGGAAGTACGGGAGCTTGAGCAGCCGCGCGAGCGGCTTGACATCGGCGAGCATCGGGTAGATCTCCTCGCCCCCGACGATCGCCACCGGCACGATGGGCGTGCCGGTGCGCAGCGCCGCCGACACGAAGCCGCCCCGGCCGAAGCGTTGCAGCTTGTAGCGCTCCGCGTACAGCTTGCCGATGCCCTTGAAGCCCTCGGGGAAGACGCCGACCAGCTCCCCGGTGCCGAGCAGGCGCTCGGCGTCCGGATTGCAGGCCACCGTGCCACCCGTCTTGCGGGCGATCTCCGACACCACCGGCATCCGGAAGACCAGGTCCGCCCCGAGCAGGCGGAGGAACCGGTGCGCCGGGTGCCGGTCGTGCAGCACGGCCGAGAGGATCAGCGCGTCGAGGGCGACGGTGCCGGAGTGGTTGCCCACGACCAGGCCGGCGCCGTCGGCGGGCACGTTCTCCAGGCCGCTGACCTCGGTACGGAACCAGTCCCGGTAGAGCAGTCGCAGCAGCGGGTGGAACACCGCCTCGGTGATCTGCGGGTCGAAGCCGAACTCGTCGACCTCGTACTCCCCGGCGAGCCGCCGGCGCAGGAACGCCAGCCCGTTGGCCACCTTGCGGTCCCAGTGGTCGCCCGGGCGGTCCGGTACCGCCGGCCCACCCGGCACCGCGGCGGCGCGCTCGTCGGCACCGGTGCTCCCGGCACCGGCCGGGTCGCCGGCCGCGGTCACGGCCGGCTCGTCGGTCGCCGCCGTGTCCAGCTCGTCCGGCACCGCCGCCGGCTCGTCCGTCGCCAGCGGCTCATCCGGCGTCACCAGGGGCTCGTCGGTCGCGGCCGGGTCCAGCTCGTCGGGCATGGCCATCGACCCGGTCGCCGCGACGGGCCGGTGGCCGTTGGTCCGCGCCGGCTCCGCCGCCGGGTCCGGCACGGCCAGTGGTACGTCGTACCGGCCGTCGCCGCCGGCGGGCTCGCGCCGGGGCCGGCCGGTCACGACCGCTCCCGGGCGGCGGCCCGGACCTGCCGGATCCCGTCCAGCACCAGCCGCTCGGCGGCGGCGAGCTGGTCCCGGGTCACCACGACCCCGCCCCGGTGCGCCCGGATGAAGTCGTCGAACGCGGCGGCGGTGGAGCGCGGCGTGAAGCCGTACTCCCGCTCCAGCCGGCCGGTGTCGACGACCCGGCCGTGCACGAAGAGGTCGACCTGGTCGAGCCCGATGCGACCGAAGCCGAAGCTGCGCGCGAGCGCCGCCGCCCCGGACAGGCCCGGTTCGAGGACCGGCATCGCGACGCGGCCGGCCCGCCGGATCGCCTGGGAGAGGGCCAGCACGCCGGGACCGGCGACGTTGTACGTCCCGGGATGGTCCTCGACGATCGACCGGTGCAGCACCTCCAGCGCGTCGTCGAAGTGCAGGAACTGCAGGCGCGGGTCGCGGCCGAAGACAGTGGGCACCACCGGCTGCGAGAAGTAGCGGGTCAGCGTGGTGTCGGCGGTCGAGCCGATGAACGGCGCGAAGCGCAGGACGGTGGCGGTCACGTCGGGCCGGCGGCGGCGGAAACCTCGCACGTACCCCTCGATGTCCAGGATGTCGCGGCCGAAACCACCGCGCGGAACCTCGCGCGGCTCGGTCTCCTCGGTGAAGACGGCCGGGTCACGGAACGAGGCCCCGTACGCGGCGGTCGACGAGCGGACGACGAGCTTGCGCAGCCGGGGAGCGCGCTGGGCGGCGGCGAGCAGCTGCATCGTGCCGATGACGTTCTGCTCCTTCATGGCCGCCCGGCCGCCGTGCTGCGGGTCCGGGGCGCTGACCAGCGCGAGGTGCACGACGGCGTCCACGTCGAGGTCGGTGAGCAGGCCACCGATCGAGCCGGCGTCCACGCGGACACGCTCGACGCGGTCGAGCAGGTCGGCCAGGTCCGTGCCGGGCTCGGGCGGGTCGACGCCGATGACGCGTTCGATCCGCGGGTCGGCGGCGAGCCGGGCCGCGACGTGGGCACCGAGGTAGCGGCTCACCCCGGTCACGACGACGACCCCCGGAGCACCAGGGGTGCCACCGGGGGTCATGTCTCGCACCTCCCCCGGCAGGCGGGATCGAGCCGGGACGTCCACGGCCTGATCACCTGAGCCTCCGAGGGTCGACAGTTGGCGGGTGACGACGGTGCCGGGCCGGGCCCGGCACCGGTCACTTGCCGAGACGGCGACGCTGGACGCGGGTCTTGCGCAGCAGCTTGCGGTGCTTCTTCTTAGCCATGCGCTTGCGGCGCTTCTTGACCACCGAGCCCATACGACAGCCTTTCGATGCAACGTGCGGGGCGGACCGGATGACGCCACGGGTGACACCGGCGACCGCTTGCGGACAACGGACCGGACCAGCGGGAGAGGCGGCGGAGCGCACCTGCGGTCACGGTCGGGGTCCAGGGTAGCCGGAGAGGCTCAGCAGGACCAACGCGGCCCCTCGATGCCCGTCACGCCGGCTGGTCCGCCTGCGCCGGCGGCGGCTCAGGCGGTTTCCTGAAAGGCACCGCGCAGGTATTCGTGCACGGCGTGCTCGGGGACGCGGAACGACCGGCCGACCCGGACCGCGGTGAGTTCACCGCTGTGCACCAGGCGGTAGACCGTCATCTTCGACACCCGCATGACCGTCGCCACCTCGGCGACGGTCAGGAACTTGACCTCCGACAGCCGACCGTCGGACTGCGACCCGGCCATGGCTCACCGACCCATCCCATGCCCGGCGCGCCCCATCCGACGGGGAGCCTCCGACCGGACCGGCGACGCGCGTGTTACCAGTACGGTAGCGGGGCCGCTGTGACCGGCGCGATCCCTTCGTACAACTGATCATAATTCGCACGGGTGTCCGACCGCCTGTTACATCGTTTACCGACTTCGCGGGCCACTCGTGCCGGATCGCGGCACCTTGTCCGGGTCGCGGAGTCACTCTGAGCGCAGGGCCACCACGGGATCGAGCCGCCCGGCGCGTTGGGCCGGCACCACGCCGAACACGATCCCCACCGCCGCCGAGACGCCGAACGCCAGCGCCAGCGACCACCACGTCACCGCGGCCGGGATCGGCGACACGGCGGCCACGGTCAGGGCCGTACCGACCCCGAGGGCCATGCCGGTCAGACCGCCGATCGAGGTGAGCAGCACCGCCTCCAGCAGGAACTGCACGCCGATGTCGCGCGGCCGGGCGCCGACCGCCTTCCGCAGCCCGATCTCCCTCGTCCGCTCGCGGACCGAGACCAGCATGATGTTGGAGACACCGACGCCGCCGACCAGCAGCGAGATGCCGGCGATCGCGGTCAGCACCCCGGTGAGGATGCCCAGGATGTCACCGAGGACACCGAGGATCTGCTCCTGGGTGACCGCGCTGAACTCGGTCCCCGGATGCCGGCGGCTCAACTCGGCGACGATCCGCGCGCCCAACTCGTCGATCCGCTCGCGGTCCGGCGCCTTCACCGCGATGCCGTCGACCCGCTGCGTGCCGTAGAGCCGCTGCGCCGCGGTGACCGGCACGTGGACCTCGTCGTCCCGGTCCACGCCGAGGCTCTGGCCGAGCGGGGCGAAGACCCCGATCACCCGGAACCGGACCCCGGAGACGGTGACCTGCTGCCCGACCGGATCGCGGTCGGGGAAGAGCGCCCGCGCCACCGACGCGCCCAGCACCGCCACCCGGCGGCTGGTGTCCACGTCGGACCCGGTCAGGTAGCGGCCCCGGGCCAGCTCGCGGGTGAACACGGACGGGGTGGTCTCCAGGACGCCCTGGACCGTGCTGAAGTCCGACCGGGCGCCCGCCCGGACGGTGGCGCCGGAGGCCACGGTGACGGCCACCCGGTCGGGGTCACCGACCACCCGGGACACCGCGTCGACGTCGTCCAGGGTCAGCGGGGAGAGCGCGGGCGCGGAGCCCACGTCGATCCGGCCGGGTACGACCAGCAGCAGGTTCGAGCCCAGCCCCTCGACCTGCTGCTCGACCGTCTGCTTGGTCCCGGTGCCGATGGCCACGAGGATCACCACCGAGGCGACGCCGATGATCACACCGAGCATGGTGAGGACGCTGCGCAGACGGTTGGCGCGCAGCGCGTCCAGCGCCACCCGCCAGGCCTCGGCCAGCCTCACCGGGCGGCCCCCTCGCCGGCCGGCACACCGGGCCCCCCACCCGCCGGCGCCGCACCCGCGCGGCGCCCGGCGGCGCCGGCGGCGCCACCGGTGCCACCGGACGGGTGCCCCGGACCGCTTCCGGACGCGGACCGGGACTCCGCGCTGGGAGCGGGCACCAGTGTGTCAGGCGCCCCGGCGTCTCCCGACACCGGTGGATCATGACGCTCGTCGGCGCTGTCCGCCACGACCACCCCGTCGCGCATCGCGATCCGCCGGCGGGCCCGCGCGGCCACCTCGTTGTCGTGGGTGACCATCACGAGTGCCACGCCGGACTCGGCGTTGAGCCGTTCCAGCAGCCCCAGAACGGCCGCGCCGGTGACGCTGTCGAGGTTGCCGGTCGGCTCGTCGGCCAGCAGCACAGTCGGATCGGTGACCAGGGCGCGGGCGATCGCCACCCGCTGCTGCTCGCCACCGGAGAGCTGGTTCGGTCGGTGGTCGAGGCGGTGCCCGAGGCCGACCCGGCCGAGCATGGCGGCGGCCCGCTCCCGCCGCTGCCGGGCGCCCACCCCGCGGTAGACCAGGGGCAGGGCCACGTTGTCCACCGCGGAGGTACGGGGCAGCAGATGGAACGCCTGGAAGACGAAGCCGATGGTCTCGTTGCGCAGCGCGGCGAGGTCCCCGGCGGAGAGGCGGCCCACCTCCCGGCCGCCGATCGCCAGGCGGCCGGCGGTCGGCCGGTCCAGCCCGCCGAGCAGGTGCATGAGGGTGGACTTGCCGGAACCGGACGGCCCGACCAGCGCCACGTAGTCGCCCGGCGCGACGGTCAGCGACACGCCGCGCAGCGCCGGCACCGAGACGCCGTCGAGCTGGTACGTGCGCGACACGTCCACGGCCTCGATCGCCGGGGCGGTCATCCCAGCTCCTGGCCGTCGCGGACCTGGTCGGCGCCCCGGACCACGACCCGATCGCCGGCCTGCACCCCGCGGACGATCTGCACCAGGTCCTGGCCCTGGACCCCCACCGTCACCGCCGCCCGCTCGGCCCGGCCGTCGCGTACCACCCACACCACGTCCCGCCCGTCGGCGGAGAAGACGGCCGACGCCGGCACGGTGACCGCGTCGGTGGCCTCCCGTACCTGGAGGCGGACCACCGCGTTCATGCCGGGTCGCGGGATCGGCGCCGGCTCGCCCTCGCCGAACCGGCCCGCGCCGAGGGCCAGCCGCACCCGGTAACCCACCCCACCACGGGCCGACGTGGTGGGCAGGACGTCGACCGAGCGGACCGTCGCCTCGTACGTGGCGCCGGGGACCGCGTCCAACTCGACGGTCGCGGCCAGCCCAGCCTTGACCAGCAGGACGTCGGTCTCGTCCACCTCGGCGAGCAGCCCGAGCTGGCCGGTGTCGACGATGGTCAGCACCGGCGTGCCGGCGGTGACCAGACCGCCCACCGGGACGGCGACGTCCACACCGGGCGGCGGGCCGGCCGGCACGGGCCGGAGCGCCGACGGGTCCAGGCCGGTCGCCGCACCCCCGCCGAGCAGCCCGGCCAGCGCGTCCGGCGGGACACCGCCCCCGGTGGTCGTGCCGCCCGCCTGGACGACACCGCCGATCGGGGCGCGCAGCGTCAGCGCGTCGACGGTCGCCTTCGCCAGGTCGTACGCCTGCTGGGCCTGGAGCCGCTGGGCGGTGGCGAGCGCGCCGACGGCCGCGTTGAGGTTGCTCACGCCGCGCTGCACCGCGCGCACGGCGCGGTCGGCGGCGCGCGCGGCGTTCTCGTACCGCTGCTGGGCGTCCCGGACCTGGAGCAGCAGCGCCTCCCGCAGCTGCGGGTCACCGATCTTCGCCGCCGCGGCGCGGGCCGCCGCGTACGTCTCGTCGGCGGCGCGGTCGGTGCCCCGCAGCCCCCCGGTCAGGCCACCCCCGCCACCACCGCGCCCGGCCCGCCTCGCGGCGGCGAGCGCCTCGCGGGCCTGGCGGAGCCGCTCCTCGGCCTGCGGTGAGTCGATGACGGCGAGCACCTGCCCGCGCCGGACCCGCTGGCCGGGCTGCACGCGGAGGCTCGCCAGCGTCCCGTCGGCGGCGGCGGTGAGGGTGGCGGCGGCGCGGGCGGTCACGGTGGCCGGCGCGTCGACGACCTCGGCGACGGCGGCCCGGCCGGCGGCCGCCAGGGCGACCGGTGACTCCTCCCCACCGCACGAGGCGGCGGTGGCGCCGGTCAGGACGACGACCGCGAGGAGAGCGGTGAACAGGCGGGGGCGGAAGCGCGTGGCTGCGGGCAGCCGCGGCGGGTCGGGGCGGCGCACGAGCCCCATGCTACGAGGGCACGTCGACGGACGACGATGCGACTCAGGTGACGGAGCGGGCGTACCCGACGCACTCGTCGTGCAGGACGCTCCAGGGGGTGTCGAACACCTCGTCGGCGGCCTCGTCGAGCGACCGTCCCTCGTGCGCCACCACCCGGAAGAATGCGAGCAACCGCTCGACGCCGAACCGGTCCACCAGGTGCTGGACCGCCAGGTAGGCGAGCCCGTAGCTGCCGGAGACCCGGTCGGCCGGTGCGTTGTGAGCCGGCGCGAGGCGGTCGAGCCGCCCGGACCAGTCTCCGGTGACCAGCCGCCGGACGTCCGCCAGTCCGTCGTACCGGTCGACCGGCCGGCCGTCGACGCCCGCGTACTCGGCCACCCCCTCGACCAGCCACCACGTCCGCGCGCCCGGATAGCCGGCCTCGGGCATGGTGGCGGCGTGGGTCAGCTCGTGGCGGAGCAGGTCGTCGAGTCCGGTCTCGGTGACGCTGTCGGCGTTCAGCACGACCTCGTGGTGGCCGCCACCGACGGTGACCGCGTACCCCGCCGTCCAACCGGCCCGACCGCCGCCGTACCAGCGCTTCCACTCGGCGCGCCCCGCGTGGAAGATCCGGTACCGGTCCGGCGTCCGCCCGTCGACTGCGTAGGTGTCGGCGATCCGGGCGGCTGCTTCGGCCCGCGCCAACAGGTCGGGCAGCCGCTCACGCTGCGCCGGCGTGGTGGCGACGACGGTACGCTCGCCGACCGCCACGACCAGGTCGCTGACCTCCCACGGCCGAGTGCCGGCCGACCTCGACGCGGAGGGCTCGACGGCGAGCAGCCGGGGTTGTGCGGCGTCCCGCCAGCGGGTGGCGGCGAGCACCGGGCTGGTCCGGCAGTCCGGCACGGCGAAGCAGTACCGGAACTCGACCATCACCCGCCACTCGCCCGGCCGGCCCTCGACCGGCGTCGGCAGGCCGTCCGGCCGGGCCTGCCAACCGGTGACCCGCAGCGCCCGCAGCGCGGTGAAGCGACGCCGCAACTCGGCCTGGACGGCCGGCTCGGCGACGGCCAGCCAACCCGCCCGGTCGCCGCGGAGCAGGGCGGCCGACTGGCGGTCGAGCTGCGCGTCGACCCGCTCGGCGAACTGGCGGGCGACGACGGTCGCCGGATCGACGGCCGCCACGGCGGGCACGTTGCTGCCCCGCCCATCGGCCACCAGCGCCACCGGCAGGCCGCAGGCCAGCAGCACCACCACGGCCGCCAGCGCCGTCCACAGCGCCCAGCGGCGCGACCGGCGCGGTGACGTCAGGGGTACGGCCACCGGCGCCCGCTCCGCGCCGTCCCCGACCGCGCCCTCCCCGACCGCGCCCTCCCCGACCGGGGTCTCGCCGGGCGGGGCCGGCACCCGGAAGGCGGGTTGCGGCGGGTCGGGTTCTCCCGACCCGGCGTTGCCTTGGCATGCCGCATCCGGCACGGCCGCCGCCGCACCGTCGGTCACGGGTGTGCCCTCAGTCACCGCCGAAGGGTACGGCCCCGTCAGCCGGCCCCGCGAGCACGTCTCACCCCCGCCCGGGCGACCCTCCCTCGCCGCCTTTGCTCTGCTTCAACCCGCGCAACAGATTCCGGCGGATTCCATTGCGTTGGTTGAAGCAGAGCAAAGGGAACGGGCAGAAGGTGTGACGCCGAGGACGCCCCACACCGGCCACCGGCTCCCACCGGGGGCAGCGCGAGACGGGTCAGCGCGTCGGCCAGGAACGGAACGCGGCGTCGAGACCGTCGAGCAACCGCTCGAACGAGCGGTCCACGTCCTGCGGCAGCCCGAACCCGCCCGCCGCGTCCAGGGACACGAAGCCGTGCACGGCGCTGCGGAACATGCGTACGGCGTCGACGGCCGGCTCGCCGGTCACCCCGTACCCCCGGAGGACGGCGTAGACGACGCCGACCGCGCGCTCCCCCGCGGCCCGGTGCTCCGGATCCGCCGGGTCGGGCACCCGCTGGGCCGCCGGATAGCGGCCGGGGTGCCGGCGGGCGTACGCGCGGTAGGCGGTGGCGACCGCGCGGAGCGCGTCGGCGCCGGCGTGCCCGGCGGCGGCCGCGGTCATCTCGTCGGCGAGTTCGGCGGTGGCCAGCGCGGAGAGGCGCTGGGCGAGCGCGTCGGCGCCCCGGACGTGCTTGTAGAGGCTCGGCAGCGCGACGCCGAGCCGGGTGGCCAGGGCGGCGAGGGTCAGCCGGTCGTGGCCTACTTCGTCGGCGAGCCGGGCCGCCTCCCGCACGACGGTGTCCGGGGTGAGGCCGGCCCTAGGCACCGGCGGTCACCGCCAGGAACTCGACGAGCGGGGCGGCGGTCGCCTGCGGGCTGTCGGCGTGCGGGTAGTGGCCGGCGTCGTCGATCATCCGCGCCTCGGCGGTGGCGAAGAGCCGGCGGGCGGCGCGCGCCTCCGCGCCCGGGTCGGGGAAGTCGGGGTCCCTGGTCCCCATCAGCACCAGCACGGGTTGCCTGACCTGCGGCGCCCGGGCGGTCCAGTGCGGCTCGACGGGCACGATGACGCCCCGGGTCGCGGCCATCCGGCCGGACTCGCGAAGCGTGGCCACCATCGCCTTCCGGTACGCGGTGTCGTCGGCCGGCCGGCGCACGGGGAAGAGCGTGCGGTGGAACGCGCCGAACAGCCGCGGGCTGCGCAGCACCGCGAACAGAGCCAGCCGCAGCACCGGGTTCAGCTTGGCCTCACCGACGAACGCGCCGATCTGCACGATGCCGTTGACCAGCTCCGGGGCGTCGGTGGCGGCGAAGACCACGGCCGCCGCGCTGGACGAGCTGCCGACCAGGGTGGCCGGTCCGCCGCCGAGGTCGCGGACGACCGCGAGGAGGTCGGCGCCGACCTCGGCCGGGGCGTACGTGGGCCATCCGGCGCTGGACGCGCCGTGCCCGCGCACGTCCACGGCCGCCACCCGGTAGCCCGCCTCGACCAGCAGCGGCACGAGGTGCCGGAACGCGCCGCGATTCTCCCCCATGCCGTGCGAGAGCACGACCAGCGGGCCCTGCCCGTGCACCTCGTACGCGATCCGTCCGCCCGGGCGCCCCACAAAGCTAACAGTCATAGCTGGAAGGCTGATGCCATTAACCACCGCCCGTCAAGCGACCCCCGGAAAAGACGGACGGGCCGGTGGCGACCAGGAGGTCACCACCGGCCCGTCGACGGTGTCGCGACGCTACTTCTTCGACGCCAGGGCGCGGGCGAAGAACGCCAGGTTGGCGGGGCGCTCGGCGAGACGGCGCATGAGGTAGCCGTACCACTCGTCGCCGTAGGGGACGTAGGTGCGCACGGTGTAGCCCTCGCCGACGAGACGCTTCTGCTCCTCGGGCCGGATGCCGTACAGCATCTGGAACTCGAACCGCTCCGGGCCGCGGTCGAACCAACGGGCCCGGTCCTCACCGATCGCGATCAGCCGGGGATCGTGGGTGGCGAGCATCGGGTACCCGTCACCGGACATCAGGATGTTCAGGCAGCGGACGTACGACTTGTCCACCTCGCGAACGGACTGGTAGGCCACCGACTCGGGCTCCTTGTACGCGCCCTTGCACAGCCGCACCCGGGAGCCGGCGCCGGCCAGCTCGCGGCAGTCCGACTCGGTGCGCCGCAGGTACGCCTGGAGCACCGCCCCGGTCGACGGGTAGTCCTTGCGCAGCTTGGCGAGGATGTCCAGCGTCGAGTCGGTGGTGGTGTGGTCCTCCATGTCCAGGGTGACCGTGGTGCCCGCCGCGTCGGCCGCCGCGCAGATCGCCCGCGCGTTGTCGTACGCGAGCTGCTCGTCGAACATCTGGCCCAGCGCGGAGAGCTTGACGCTCACCTCGGCGGCCGGGGTGAGGCCGGCGGCGGAGAGCATCCCCAGCAGCTTCAGGTACTCGTCCCGGGTGGCGTTCGCCTGCTCGGGGGTGACGGTGTCCTCGCCGAGGTTGTCGAGGGTGACCGCGAGACCGTCGTCGACGAGTACGCGGGTCGCGCGCAACGCGTCGTCGGTCTTGGCGCCGGCGACGAACCGGCGTACGACGTCCCGGGTGAACGGGGCCGTCGCGACGAGCCGCTCGACCTGGGATGACCGGGAAGCGGCGAGGATGACGGAACGGAGCATGAGCTGAGCGTAACGCCAGCACGGCGAGCCGCGCCGGTCGGCGGCCGGGGGTGTGGCGGGGCACCCACGGCGGCGTTAACAAGGGTCCCTTCCACCCTCACAAAGCGATAAGAGGCGGCCCTTCCTTGCACCTGCCAGTCTGATCACCGACGGCTACGTGTGGTTCTTGCCGCGCTACATCGACGCGCCACGCGGCTCGTGAGTCGTCTACCGTTGGTGGGGTGAACTTCGACGCGTACGCCCGGACCGGCGTTGATCTCGTCAACGCGCGGCTGGACGACCTCGACGCCCTGCGGGCCCTCTTCCCCGACGACAACGCGTGGATGCGCGACGAGGTGTCGGAGCGGGACCTCGCGATCTTCCGGCGGGCGCAGAAGCGTCTGCGCGACGTCTTCGAGTACGGCACCTCCGGGCGGGACGCCCAGGCGGTGGCCGAACTGAACACGCTCCTCGAGGCGTACCCGGTGCAGCCCCGCATCTCCGGCCACGACTCCAGCGACTGGCACATGCACGTCACCAGCCGCGGTGCCTCGGTGAGCGCGGAGTTCCTGGCCGGTGCCGTCTGGGGCCTGTCGGTCTGGCTCTGCGAGTACGGCAGCGCCCGGTTCGGGGTGTGCGCCGACGAGCGCTGCGGCAACGTCTACCTGGACACCTCGTCGAACTGCTGCCGGCGGTTCTGCTCCGAGCGCTGCGCCACCCGCTCCCACGTGGCCGCGCACCGCGCCCGGAAGCGGGCGGCGGTCGGCGAGCAGGTCCCGGTGGCGGCCCAGCCCACCGCCCCGGCCGACTCCCTGACGCCGGTCAGCTGACCTCGACGTCCCGTCCGGCCGGCAACCGCCGGCCGGACTGGCCGACGCTCAGGCGTCGACCGGGGACGGGGTGCCGAGGTGCTGCCGGGCGAACTCGAGCGCGGCCCGCAGGTCGGCCTCGCGGTCGGCGCGGCTCTTCGCCCCCCGGGTCGACACCTCCACCGCCACCGAGCCGGTGAAGTTCCGGCCGGCCAGGGACCGCAGCAGCTCGGCGCACGGCTGGGTGCCCCGGCCCGGCACCAGGTGCTCGTCGCGTCCCTCGCCGGTGCCGTCGCCCAGGTGGACGTGCGCCAGGCCAGCGCCCATCCGGTCCGCCATCTCCAGCGAGTCGGTGTGCGAGGCGGCGCAGTGGGACAGGTCGAGGGTGTACGACGGGTAGCCGGTCTCGGTCGGGTCCCAGCCGGGCACGTACGGGACGAACTGCCGGCCGGCCATCCGGACCGGGTACATGTTCTCCACCGGGAACCGCAGCCCGCCGAACCGCTCGGTCACCTCGTGCAGGCCCTCGGCGAAGGTGCGCGCGTACTCCCGCTGCCAGGTGAACGGCGGGTGCACCACCACCGTCGGGGCGCCGAGGGTCTCGGCCAGCTCACCGGAGCGTCGCAGCCGCTCCCACGGGTCGGCGCTCCACACGCGCTGGGTGACCAGCAGGCACGGGGCGTGGACGGAGAGCACCGGCACGCCGTAGTGCTTGGCGAGCCCGGCGAGCGCCCCGGCGTCCTGGCTCACGGCGTCCGTCCAGACCATGACCTCGACGCCGTCGTAGCCGAGCGCCGCGGCGAGCTGGAACGCCGCCGCCGTCCGCTCGGGGAAGACCGACGACGTGGACAGGAGCACCGGGACGCGGGAAGTCACACCGTCGAGGGTAGCGGGCGTCGATGGGACCTTCAGGACGAGTGTCCGCAAACTCCGCAGCGCCTCCGCGCACGTCACATCGGCGCGAGCTGATCCAGCCGGCGCAGGATGACGCCCTCCCGCAGCGCCCAGGGGCAGACGTCCAAGGCGTCGACGTCGAGGCGGCGCATCACCGCCTCGGCGACGACCGCGCCGGCGAGGAGCTGGTGGGCGCGGCCCACACTGACCCCCTCCAGCTCGACGAGCTGCGCCGGGGGGATGTGCCGGATGAAGCCGAGCACCTGCCGCAACCCGGAGCGGGTCAGTTGGCGGCGGACCCACAATCCCGCTCCGGAGGGGGCCGCCCCGGCGAGCCGGGCCAGCGTACGGAAGGTCTTGGAGGTGGCGACCGGCCGATCCCAGCCCACCTCGGTCAGCTGCTCGACCACCTTGTCGAGCCGGCCGTCCACGTACGCCCGCAGCTCCTCCACCAGCTCGGCCGACGGCGGCGCGGCGCTGTCCGGGGAGACCCGCAGGCGGTCGCGGGTGAGCCGGCCGGCCCCCAGCGGCAGCGAGACGGCGGCGTCCGGCTCCTCGTCGATGCCGGCCGCGATCTCCAGCGAACCGCCGCCGATGTCCAGCACCAGCAGGCGCCCCGCGGACCAGCCGAACCAGCGCCGCACCGCGAGGAAGGTCATCCGGGCCTCGTCCGCACCGGAGAGGACCTCCAGGCGTACGCCGGCCTCGTCGCGGACCCGGGCCAGCACCTCGGAGGAGTTGGTGGCGTCGCGGACCGCTGAGGTGGCGAATGCCATCAGGTCGTCGGCGTCCAGCCCCGCCGCGGCCTCCTTCGCCGTGGCGACCGCCTTCACCAGGGCGTCCGCGCCGGCGTCGGTGAGCGCGCCGTCCGGGCCGATCTGCTCGGCCAGGCGCAGCACCGCCTTCTCGGAGTGCGCCGGCCAGGGGTGGGCGCCCCGGTGGGCGTCGACCACCAGGAGGTGCACCGTGTTGGACCCGACGTCGAGGACACCCAGTCGCATGATGAGAACACTAGGGCCAACACGTTCGCCCGGCTCGCCGGCCCGGCCGCGACTCCGCGCGTACGCTGGGCCGGGTGACAGGGCAGATCGAGCTCCACGTGCTGGTGGACGACCCGGCCGACCCCCGCAGCCGCGAGGTCGCGCTGGACTTCCCCCGCGAGTGGATCGAGTTCGTCGACCCGGCCGACGAGAAGCACGTGGTCCGGGCCGACCTGACGTGGCTGCTGTCCCGCTGGACGTGCGTCTTCGGTCGCGGCTGCCACGGCATCATCGCCGGCCGGGCCGCGGACGGCTGCTGCTCGCACGGCGCGTTCTTCACCGACTCGGACGACGAGAAGCGGGTCCGCGCCGCGGTGAAGCGGCTGACGCCGGAGACCTGGCAGCACCACCGGAGGGGCTTCAAGAACTGGACCGCCGACGACACCGTCGACGGCAAGACGCCGGCCCGCCGGACGGCCACCCGGGACGCGGACGGCCCGTGCGTCTTCCTCAACGACGCCGACTTCCCGGCTGGGGGCGGCTGCGCCCTGCACGCGCAGGCGCTGCGGGACGGGGTGCACCCGCTGGAGTACAAGCCGGACGTCTGCTGGCAGCTGCCGATCCGCCGGGACCAGGAGTGGGTCAAGCGGACGGACAACACCAAGGTGCTGGTGTCGACGCTGGGGGAGTTCGACCGCCGGGGCTGGGGCGCCGGCGGGCACGACCTGGACTGGTGGTGCACCTCGTCGACCGACGCGCACGTCGGCACCGAGCCGATGTACGTCTCGTACGGTCCGGAGCTGACCGCCCTGATCGGCGCCGCCGCGTACGCCAGGCTCGCCGAGCTGTGCGCGGCCCGGCTGCGCCAGGGCCTCGTCGCCCCCCACCCGGCCGACCCGACCTGACCCAGGCGACGTGATCTTGGTAGCACTGTTGCTACCATCTTGGTCATGGCCATGACGCTCCGGCTGGACGACGATCGCGAACGTCAACTCCGTCTCGTAGCCGACGAGGAGGATCGGTCGATGCACGCCGTCGTCGTGACCGCGATCGACGACTACCTCGCCCGGCGGAACGCTCGACAGTTCAGCGACCTCGCCGACGAGGTCATCGAGCGCCACGCCACTCTCCTGGCCCGCCTGGCCGAGTGATGACGGAGACGTACTACCCCACTCTCGCCGACGTTGCCGGGATAGCTCGAAAGCTGGGTGTCGGCGTCCGGGACGTGGGCCTCGTCGAATCGGCCGTCGCGCGACCACAGACGAGCGTGTTCGGCGCCGACGCCTACCCCGACCTCTGGACCAAGGCGGCGTCGCTGCTGCACTCGCTGGTCAACAACCACCCGTTCCTGGACGGCAACAAGCGGATCGGCTGGATCGTGGCGATCACCTTCCTGCTCCAGAACCGCGTCGTGGCCGTCGCCCAACTGGACGGGGTTGACCAGGACGTGGCATACGACCTGGTCATCAGCGTCACGGAAAGTCGACTGACGGAGGTCGACGACATCGCCGCCGCCCTGCGCAAACTGTTCTGACCGGCGCTGGGCACTCGGTCTTCGAGGTGAGACCGTCCGCTGACGGAACGGGGGCCCGCGCGATCGGCGCGGGCCCCCGTTCCGGGTCCGTCAGGTCACGGCTCGAACTTGTAGCCCAGGCCGCGGACCGTGACGATGTAGCGCGGAGCGGACGGCTCCGGCTCGATCTTGGAGCGCAGCCGCTTGACGTGCACGTCCAGGGTCTTCGTGTCGCCGACGTAGTCGGCTCCCCAGACCCGGTCGATGAGCTGGCCCCGGGTGAGCACCCGGCCGGCGTTGCGCAGCAGCAGCTCCAGCAGCTCGAACTCCTTGAGCGGCAGCTGCACGGTACCGCCGTCGACGGTCACCACGTGCCGCTCGATGTCCATCCGGACCGGGCCGGCGGCCAGCGTCGGCGCCCCCGACTCGGTGGCCTCGGCGCTCTGCCGGCGCAGCACCGCCCGAATGCGGGCGACCAACTCCCGCGGCGAGTACGGCTTGGTGACGTAGTCGTCGGCGCCGATCTCCAGGCCGACCACCTTGTCGATCTCGCTGTCCCGGGCCGTGACCATGATGATCGGCACGTGCGAGCGCTGCCGGAGCTGGCGGCACACCTCGGTGCCCGACATCTCGGGCAGCATCAGGTCGAGCAGCACGATGTCGGCGCCGGTCCGGTCGAACTCGGTGAGGGCGGAGGGGCCGGTCGCGGCGACGGAGACCTCGAAGCCCTCCTTACGGAGCATGTACGACAGGGCGTCCGAGAACGACTCCTCGTCCTCCACCACCAGAACGCGGCTCAACGGATGTTTCCTTTCATTGCTGTCGGACCTGCCGGAGCTCGGCCGGACCGGCCTCGATCCCAGCGGAGGGCAGTGTCGCCAGGAGGTCGTCCGGTGGACGGGCGGGCAGCCGGAGGGTGAACGTCGACCCCCCACCAAGAGTGCTCGACACCTCGACCCTTCCGCCATGGTTGCTGGCGATGTGCTTGACTATGGCGAGCCCGAGACCCGTGCCGCCGGTGGCACGGGACCGGGCCTGGTCGGCGCGGTAGAACCGCTCGAAGATCCGGTCGACGTCGGTCGGGGCGATGCCGATGCCCTGGTCGGCGACGGCGATCGTGACATGGTCGTCGTCCGCCCGGGCGGTGATGCGGACGGTGGTGTCCTCTCCCGAGTAGTTGATGGCGTTCTCGACCAGGTTCGACACCGCCGTGGCGAGTTGGGTGTCGCTGCCGTAGACGGTCAGGCCCCGCTCGCCGTCGACCACCACGTCGATCCGACGGGAGCTGGCGCTGGTCCGCGTACGGTCGATGACCTCGGCGACCACCCAGTCCACCGCGACCGGCTCGGGAGCCGGCTGCGGCTCGGCGCCCTGGAGCCGGGTCAGCTCCAGCAACTCCTGCACCAGCCGCCCCAGCCGGGTCGACTCGTGCTGGATGCGCTCGGCGAACCGGCGCGCCGCGACCAGGTCCTCGGAGAGGTCCGGTTGCCCCTCGCCGCCGGGCTCGGTGGCGTCCAGAAGCGCCTCGGCCAGCAGTTGCAGGGCACCGATGGGGGTCTTCAGCTCGTGACTCACGTTGGCCACGAAGTCGCGCCGGACCCGGGCGACGCGGTGCGACTCGGTCACGTCGGCGGCCTCGACCGCGATGTAACCGGCACCGAGCCCCATCGCCCGCAGGTGCACGCCCAGCGGGTTCTCCCCCGCGTTGTCGCGCCCCCGGGGCAGGTCCAGCTCGATCTCGCGCCGTACGCCGGTGCGCCGGACCTGACCGGCGAGCGTACGGATCAACGGGTGGGCGGCGATCGAACCCGGCGAGGCGCCCGTACGGAGCAGCCCCATCGCGCGGGCCGCCGGGTTGACCAGGACGGGCACGTCGTCGGGGTCGAGCACGACGACACCGGCCCGGAGGGAGTCGATCGTCCGGCGGCCGAGGCCGGACTGCGGATCCTCGGCGATCGCGCGCCTCCCCCTGCTCCAGAGGAAGCCGGACCAGCGGCTCCCCGTCGAGGCGGCACGGACGCCCAGCGCCGGGACGAGCCGGGACAGCAGCACCCCGGCCGCCAGCCCGGCCACCACGCCCACGGCCACCGCGACCGTCACCGCCCACTCCACGCGGCGATCGTAGGGTCATTGTTAACCTGGCGACCTCCCAGAACGGGACGAACCCCCCTCGCTTCCGGGAAAGTTCACCGATGCGTCCGGCGTCGTTCACCTGGGTTCATCTGCGGTCCGCCCGTCCGACCTACCGTGGGCCGCGCACCTGACTGCCACCCCGCCGGCGCCGGCCGGCGGCACCGACCACAGGACGTGATCATGCGCGAGGAGTTCCGGGCCGATCTGCAGCTCGTCAGCCAGCTGCTGGTGGACATGGCGGAGGGGGTCCGCGCCGCGATGCGGCAGGCCACCCGGGCCCTGCTCACCGCCGACCGGGCGGCTGCGGAGACGGTGATCCAAGGGGACGCGGAGATCGACGACCTCTACCGCCACGTCGAGGAGCGGGTGTGCGACCTGCTCGCCCGGCAGGCGCCGGTCGCGTCCGACCTGCGGATGATGATCACCGCGCTGCACGTCGCCGCCGACCTCGAGCGCATGGGCGACCTGGCCGACCACGTGGCGAAGACGGCGCTGCGGCGGCACCCGTCGCCGGCCGTACCGGCGGAGCTGCGGCCGATCTTCACCGACATGGCCGGCATCGCGGACCGGATGGGCGCGAAGATCGCCACCGTGCTGGCCAAGCCCGACGCCGACCTGGCGGCCGAACTGGACCGCGACGACGACGCCATGGACGACCTGCACAAGGGCCTGTTCGGCGTGCTGCTCGGCGACGACTGGCCGTACGGGGTGGAGACCGCGATCGACGCGACCCTCCTGGGGCGCTTCTACGAGCGCTTCGCCGACCACGCGGTGAACGCCGGCGAGCACGTCGTCTACCTGATCACCGGCGAGCCGACACCCTCCGCCTGAGGCGCAAGGAAGGGCCCCCTCTCAACGCCTGCCGTTGTGGAGGGGGCCCTTGTTAACACTCGAACGCGTCAGCGGCCCTGGTTGGCCACCGCGGCGGCGGCCGCCTTCGCCGCCTCCGGGTCGAGGTAGGTGCCGCCCAGCTTGTGCGGTCGCAGCTCGGAGTCGAGGTCGTACCGCAGCGGGATCCCGGTCGGGATGTTCACCTTGGCGATCTCCTCGTCGCTGATCTGGTCGAGGTGCTTGACCAGGGCGCGCAGCGAGTTGCCGTGTGCCGCCACCAGCACCGTCCGACCGGCCAGGATGTCCGGCACGATCGAGTCGTACCAGTACGGCAGCATCCGCTCGACGACGTCCTTCAGGCACTCGGTGCGCGGCATCAGCTCGTGCGGCAGCAGCTTGTAGCGCGGGTCTCCGACCTGCGACCACTCGTCGTCGTCCGCGATGGGCGGCGGCGGCGTGTCGTACGAGCGGCGCCACAGCATGAACTGGTCCTCGCCGTACTCGTCGAGGGTCTGCTTCTTGTTCTTGCCCTGCAGGGCGCCGTAGTGGCGCTCGTTGAGCCGCCACGAGCGGCGTACGGCGATCCACTGCCGGTCGGCCGTGTTCAGCGCCAGCTCGGCGGTGCGGATCGCCCGCCGCAGCAGGCTGGTGTGCACCACGTCCGGCAGCAGGTCGTGCTCGCGCAGCAGCTCACCGCCGCGGCGCGCCTCCGCCTCGCCCTTGGCGGTCAGGTCGACGTCGACCCAGCCGGTGAAGAGGTTCTTCGCGTTCCAGTCGCTCTCGCCGTGCCGCAGCAGGACCAGCGTCCCGACGGTGGGCCCATCGCTAGCAGTCATGCCGATCATCCTGCCGCACCGGCGTCCGGCCCGCGCGCGAAGGGTCGTGACGACCACCACGTGGAAATTCCGGTGACCACCGCCCGGCGGCGACACTAGGTTGTAAGGCGCTGTCATGACACCGGTCATTACGAATACGGGGGCGCCGACGTGCGGACGATGCGGGGTTGGTTACAGGACACGGCCGGCGGACTGCCCCGGACCTTCTGGTACCTGTGGGCCGGCACCCTGATCAACCGGCTCGGCTCGTTCGTCCTGGTCTTCCTCGCCATCTACCTGACGCAGGAGCGGGGCTTCTCCGCCTCCCAGGCCGGCCTGGTGCTGGGCCTCTGGGGCGTCGGCGGCGCGGTCGGCAGCACCGTCGGCGGCACCCTGACCGACCGCTGGGGCCGCCGCCCGACCCTGCTCACCGCCCACCTCGGCGCCGCGACCATGATGCTGGGTCTCGGCTTCGCCCGGGACCTGTGGGCGGTCGGGCTCGGCGCCCTCCTGCTCGGCCTCTTCGCCGAGGCGGCGCGTCCCGCGTTCGGCGCGATGATGATCGACGTCGTCGCGGAGAAGGACCGGCTGCGCGCCTTCTCCCTGAACTACTGGGCGATCAACCTCGGCTTCGCCTGCGCCGCCGTGCTCGCCGGCGTCGCGGCCGAGGCGGGCTACCTGCTGCTCTTCGTGGTCGACGCCGCCACCACCCTGGTCACCGCGCTGATCATCTTCCTCAAGGTTGGGGAGACCCGCCGGCCGGTGGTGGCCCTCGCCGGACGGCCGGCGGCACCGGTCGGGGCGCTGCGCACCATCCTGGGCGACCGCGTCTACCTCGGTTTCGTGGCGTTGAACCTCTTCAGTGCCCTGGTGTTCCTCCAGCACATCTCGATGCTGCCGATCGCCATGGGCGACTCGGGTCTCAGCCCGGCCACGTTCGGCTCGGTGATCGCCCTGAACGGGGTGCTGATCGTGGTGGGTCAACTCTTCGTCCCGCGGCTGATCAAGGGGCGTAGCCGCTCGCACGTGCTCGCCCTGGCGGCGGTGGTGATGGGCGTCGGGTTCGGCCTGACCGCGTTCGCCGGGACCGCCTGGTTCTACGGCCTGACCGTGCTGATCTGGACCGTCGGCGAGATGCTCAACTCGCCGTCCAACGCCACCCTGATCGCCGAACTCTCCCCCACCGAACTGCGGGGCCGCTACCAGGGCGTCTTCTCGCTGTCCTGGCAGGTGGCCGGCGCCGTCGCGCCGATCCTCGGCGGCCTGGTCCGGGAGCAGGCGGGCAACACCGCGCTGTGGCTGGGCTGCGCCGTGATCGGTGGGCTGATGGCGGTGGCGCACCTGATCTCCGGGCCGGCCCGTGAGCGTCGCGCCACCGCCCTCCGCACGGCGGCGCCGGTGGTCCCGGCCGTCGCGCTCCGCCCGCCCGCACCGGAGGCGGCGGAGGCGGCGGCGACCGCACCGGCCGCTCCGCTCCCGGGCGCGGCCGACGGGGGTACGCGCACCAGCACGGTCACCACCGGTTAAGGCGTGACGCGCGACACGCTGGCGCGGGCGGGTTGACCTTCCTACGGTCGGGAACGGTTCGCTCAGGAGACAAGACTGTTCGGAGGGCACGTGCTGCGCCGCTGGCTGCACGACACCGTCGGCGGGCTTCCCGCCACCTTCTGGTACCTCTGGGCCGGCCTTCTGATCAACCGCGCCGGCGCCTTCGCCATGCTCTTCCTCTCGCTCTACCTCACCGCGGCACGCGGGGCGAGCGAGAGCCTGGCCGGAGCGGTGGTCGGGGCGTACGGGCTGGGTGGAGCGGCCGGCGTCCTGCTCGGCGGGGTGCTCGCCGACCGCTGGGGGCGGCGGGCCACCCTGCTCGCCGCCCACCTGGCGACGACAGCGCTGATGGTCGCGCTCGCGTTCAGCCGGCACCTGCTGGTCATCGCGGTGCTCAGCGCCCTGGTCGGGGTGGCCCACTCGATGCCCGGCCCCGCCTTCGTCGCCGCCATCGTCGACGTGGTGCCCGAGGAGCGCCGGTCGCGGGCCTTCAACCTCCAGTTCTGGGCATTCAACCTCGGCATGGCGGTCGCGTCGCTGCTCGCCGGCGTCCTCGCCGAGGCGAGCTTCCTCGCGCTCTTCCTGGTCGACGCCGGGGCGACCCTGATCGCGGCACTGGTGATCGCCGCGAAGGTGCCCGAGACGCTGCCGGACGCCCGCCGCGCGCGCCGGCCGGTGGATCATCTCGGGCGGGCGGACCAGCTCAGGCGGGCGGATCAGGCCGGGCGGGCGGACCGGCCCGGGCGGGTACGGCGGCCGGGGCTGCACACGGCGCTGACCGACCGGGTGTTCCTGGCCTTCGTCGGGCTGACCTTCGTGCTGGCCGTGCTGACCATGCAGACCTCCACGATCATGCCGCTCGCCATGCGGGCGGACGGGCTGCGCCCCTCGGCGTACGGCGCCGTGGTGGCGCTCGGCGGGGTGCTCATCGTGGTGGGGCAGCTCTTCGTACCCCGGCTGATCGACCGACACCGCAAGGACCACGTGCTGGCCGTCTCGACGGCGCTGCTGGCGGCGGGTTTCGCGGCCCTCGCCGTCGCCGACGAGCTCTGGGTCTACCTGGCCGCGGCGGTGGTCTGGACGGTGGGCCAGATGCTTGCCGCCCCGCCCAACGCGCAGATCAACGCCGACCTGGCCCCGCCCGAGCTGCGGGCCCGGTACCAGTCGGTCTTCTACCTCGCGTTCCCGGCGGCGTCGTTCGTCGCGCCCACCCTCGGCGGCGTGAGCCTCCAGTACCTCGGCGAGCGGCACTGGCTGATCGTCGGCGCCCTGGGCCTGCTCGCCGCGGGCTGTCACCTGCTCGCCGGCCCACCGCGCGAGCGCCGCGTCGCCGCCCTGCGCCGGACCCTGGCGACCCGCCGCGAGCCCGCCCTGGCGACGGACCGCTGACCGCCCCTCCCGCGCCGCCGCCCTGACCTGGCGGCGCAACTTCGGGGAAAGAGTGGCCTCGACGCGCTGGCAGGGCACTCTTTCCCGAAGTTGTCCGGATCTTGGCAGGCGCGAGGGGGTGATCGTCGCGGCTGCCGCGCGCGCGAAACGCCCACCACGACGACATCGTGATGGGCGTTTCGCGCGTATGACCGGCGGCGGCGGGCGGCACTCACCCCCGTAAGCGGCACCCGCTCGCGCCGCCGGTCCAAACAGGTGGCCACCGTCCCCCAACGGTGCTGGTCCACCCGTCCCCCGCGCCTCGCTCGTTGCACGGATCTGATCGATCCTCCGCTCCCCCGAACGGAACCGAGCGCAGCGCGGTGCAATAAAGTTAGTTCGCCCGGATTGCGGATTCAACCTGAACCGGCTGTCTCGCCGGTCACAGCACCGGTGTCCCACCCGGGGTGTCCGCTGTCACGGGTCCTGCTGTGGCCAACAGCGCATACCCGTGACTCATTCCCGCAAACACCTCAGGCGTCCTCCCGATCGGGTGACTCGGTCCGGAAGAAGTTGCTCTGCCGGCCGTCCCGCATCTGCTCCTGGTAGATCAGGTTCAGCTTCCGCTGGTCGAAGGTCTGGAACCACTCGTCCCACGTGATCTCCCGTACCCGGCTGCTCTCGCGGTAACCCGGCATGTTGAACGTCAGCACGCCGGCGCGGCCCTCCCGTTCGGTGCCCGCGATCGTGGCCGGTCTCGCGTTGCGCTGCTGGGCCCACTGTCGGATGACGGCGTGGTTGGTGGTGACCAGGCTGCGGCCGGGCCGCTCGGGCCGATCGGCCGGCGAGGAGATGACCTGCGAGGACAGGACCGACCGGGACGTGGTCCGCCCGGTCCGCACCCCCGTACCCCGGCCGGACGGGGCCGCTGCCGCCTTCGTCGCGGGCGCGGTCCTCGCCGCCGCGGTCTTCCTCGCGGGCGCCGTCTTCTTCGCCGCCGTGGTCTTCCTCGCCGGTGCCGCCTTCTTCGCCGCCGCCGTCTTCCTCGCGGGCGCCGTCTTCTTCGCCGCCGTCGTCTTCCTCGCCGGTGGCGCCTTCTTCGCCGCCGTCGTCTTCCTGGCCGGCGCCGCCTTCTTCGCCGCCGCCGTCTTCCTCGCCGGTGGCGCCTTCTTCGCCGGTGCCGCCTTCCTCGCGGCCGCCGCCTTCTTCGCCGGTGCCGCCTTCCTCGCCGGTGCCGCCCTCTTCACCGCCGTCGTCTTCTTCGCCGGCGCCGCCTTGCGAGCCGCGGCCCTCTTCACCGCGGCCTTCTTCGCGGGCGCGGCCTTGTTGGCGGGCACGGCCTTCGCGCGGGCCGGTGCCGCCTTCGCGGTACGCCCGGCCGCCTTCTTCGTCGCCGCCGCGCGGCCCGCCGACGCCTTCGTGCCGGCCGCCCGGCCGGCGGGGCCGGTGCCCGTCCGGGCCGCCCCGCCACCGCGCCGCGCCGACCGCAACGCCTTCGCCAGGGTCTTCACCAGTTCCGGCTTGCGCAGTGCGGAGACGCCGGACACGCCGTGCCGGCGCAACTGCCCGCGGATCTCGTCCACCTTCATGCGGGAGATCGCGGTCTCGGAGATGTCCGGTGTGTTCGGGGTCTGGTTCCCCGCCTGCCGTCCGGTCCGGGTCGCAGTCCCACCGCGACCTGAGCTGCTTCGCTGAGCCATGGGACGCTCACGCTCCTCGACAGTCCGTCCTCGGCACGCGGCGGGTCCCAAGTGCCGCACCGCGCGGTGCGGCATACCCGTCAGGACCGGTCCGAACCTCCGGCGGCCGGGCCGTTGTCTGCGGCAACCGGGCCGGTGCTCGCGGCGGAGGGTTCGAAGAGGTGCGCGAACGCGGCGAGGTTCGCGGTCGATTCGCCGCGCTTGACCCGCCACTCCCATTCCCTGCGGATCGAGGTGCCGAAGCCGATCTCCAGCATCGTGTCGAAGGACTCGTCGGCGTACGTCAGCACCGCTCCGAGCAGCCGGTCAAGCTCGTCGGCGTCGACGCCCGCCGGGTTGACCCGGCCGGTCAGGTAGACGTCGCCGACGGCGTCGATGGAGAAGGAGACCGCGTACATGCGGGCGTTGCGCTGGAGCAGCCACGCCCAGAGCTCCTCGCGGCGCTCGTCCGGCTGGCGCATGACGAACGCTTCGACCCGCAGGGCGTGCTCGCCGACGATCAGGTTGCAGACGGTCTTGAGCTTGTGGGTGCCGGGCAGGGTGACCGCGTACGAGTTCGGGCCGGTGGACTCCCAGGCCAGGTCCCGCTCGTCGCAGACCGACTCGATCAACGCCCCGAGATCGCTCTTCCCGCTCATCGCACCCACTCTACGGTCGCCCCGACCGCCCCGCGCGGCACCGGTTCACCAGGAGCAGGTGACCAGCTCGGACGTCAGGCGGGCGCGCTGCTCGGACATCGCCTCGCCGTAGACGTCGAGCAGGCCGGCGACGGTGCGGTCCCAGGAGAAGTTGCGGGCATGCCGTTCCGCGGCCCGGGCCAGCTCCGTCCGGCGGCCCGCGTCCGGCAGCAGCCGCGCCAGCGTACGGGCCCAGTCGACCGGGTCGTGGCTGCTCACGAGGACGCCGCTCACCTGGTCGCGGACGGCGGTGACCAGGCCGCCGACCGCGGCCGCCACGACGGGCGTGCCGCAGGCCTGCGCCTCCAGCGCCACCAGCCCGAAGCTCTCGTTGTACGACGGCACCGCCACCAGGTCGGCGGCCCGGTACAGGGCGGGCAGGGCGTCACCGGTCCGCGGCGGCAGGAAGCGCACCCGGTCGGTGACGGCGAGCGAGGCGGCCAGCTCGATCAGTGCGGTCGGCCGGTCGAGCCCGCTGCCGCTGGGGCCGCCGCAGATCACCACGGTCACCTCGTCGGCGAGCGCCGGGTCCCGCTCCCGCAGGGCGGCCACCGCGCGGATCAGCACGTCGGGTGCCTTGAGCGGCTGGATCCGGCCGACGAACGCCACCACGTACCCGTCGGCGGGCAGGCCGAGCCGGCGGCGGGCGTCCGCGCGGGCCCGCTCCCGGTCACCGGCGGCGGGCCGGAAGCGGGCCAGGTCCACGCCGGGCTCCACGACGGCGACGCGGGTCGGGTCGGCGTCGTACCGGTCGATGAGGTCGCCGGCCTCCACCTTCGTGTTGGCGACCAGGCGGTCGGCCTCGGCGACGACCTGCTCCTCGCCGATGACGCGGGCCTTGGGCTCCGGCCGGTCCCCGACCGCGAGCTGCGCGTTCTTCACCTTGGCGAGGGTGTGCGCGCTGTGCACGAGCGGCACGCCCCAGCGTTCCTTGGCGAGCCAGCCGACCTGACCGGAGAGCCAGTAGTGCGAGTGGATCAGGTCGTAGTGGCCCGGTGGGCGGGAGGCCTCGGCGCGCAGCACCCCGGCGGTGAACGCGCAGAGCTGGCCGGGCAACTCCTCCTTGGTCAGCCCCTCCAGGGGACCGGAGGTGATGTGCCGGACGTGGACGCCGGGCACCATCTCGACCACGGGGGGCAGGTCGCCGGCGGTCGCCCGGGTGAAGATCTCCACTTCGACGTCCGCCTCGGCCAGCCGCCGGGCGACCTCGACGATGTAGACGTTCATCCCACCGGCGTCGCCGGTGCCCGGCTGATGCAGCGGTGAGGTGTGCACGGAGAGGGTGGCGATGCGGCGGGGCCGCGGCCACGGGCGGGCACCCCGCTGACGACCGACACCGGTGTGCTGTTCCGCCACGTCCCGCTCCCTCTGTCACGGTTGTTGCCGTTCCGCACGACCGGCGCTTCTCGGTCAACCCCGACGCCGGATGTCATCTTCCCGATCGGGGATCGGTAATGCCTCCCGGCGGCCCCGGGCGTGACGGACCTCATCACGCCACCGGCCCCGGCCGGGGGTGAGAATGAGCGGATGACCTCAGTCGCCGTCGTCACCGGAGCGTCCAGCGGGATCGGTGCGGCAACGGCCCGCCGCCTCGCCGCCGAGGGTTTCCACGTGCTGGCCGCCGCGCGCCGTACCGACCGGCTCGCCGACCTGGTCGCGGAGATCGCGGCCGCCGGGGGCTCGGCCACCGCGGTGGCCTGCGACGTCACCTCCGACGAGTCGGTGGCCGGGCTCGCCGCGGCGGCCGCGGCGGCGCCCGGGCCGGTCACCCTGCTGGTGAACAACGCCGGCGGTGCGCGCGGCCTGGACCCGGTGGCGAGCGGCTCGGTCGGTGACTGGCAGTGGATGTACGACGTGAACGTGCTGGGCACCCTGCGGGTGACCCAGGCGCTGCTGCCCGCCCTGGAGTCCTCCGGCGCCGGGACGATCGTCGTCGTGTCGTCGACCGCCGGTTTCACCGTGTACGAGGGCGGGGGCGGCTACGCGGCCGCCAAGCACGCGCAGACCGCCGTCGCCGGCACGCTGCGGCTGGAGTTGTGCGGCCGGCCGGTCCGGGTCGTCGAGATCGACCCCGGGATGGTGCGGACGGACGAGTTCTCGCTGGTCCGCTTCGACGGGGACACCGACCGGGCGGCCGCCGTCTACGCCGGGGTGCCCGACCCGCTGGTCGCCGACGACGTGGCCGACTGCATCGCCTGGTGCGCCACCCGCCCGCACCACGTCAACGTGGACCGGCTGGTGGTCCGCCCGCTGGCGCAGGCGGCCCAGCACAAGGTGCACCGGGTGGGTTGATGGCAGGGTCGGCGCGGCGGCCGCAGGGCGTCGTCACCCGGGGGACGACCAACCCCAACCGGCTGCGCCGGGTGGACAACTGGATCGTCGACGCCTGCGGGGGCGCTCTCCGGACCGCCGAGGACCCGCTGGTCGTGGACCTCGGCTACGGCGCCACCCCGGTCACGGCCGTCGAACTGCGGGCCCGGCTGGCCGCCGCGGTCCGCGCCGACGTGCGGGTGGTCGGGCTGGAGATCGATCCGGTACGCGTGGCCGCCGCCCAGCCCGCCGCCGACCCGCCGTGGCTCGCCTTCGCCCGGGGCGGATTCGAGCTGGCCGGGCTCCGTCCCGCCCTGGTCCGCGCGTTCAACGTGCTGCGCCAGTACGACGAGGGCGAGGTCGCCGGCGCCTGGGCGACGATGACCGGGGCGCTCGCCCCGGGTGGCCGGCTGGTCGAGGGGACCTGCGACGAGCTGGGCCGGCTCGGCGCGTGGGTGCTGCTCGACGCGGGCGGCCCGCGTTCGCTGACCCTGGCCGCGAAGCTAGCCACCCTGGAGGGTCCCGCCCAGTTCGCCGAACGCCTGCCGAAGGCGCTGATCCACCGCAACGTGCCCGGCGAACCCGTGCACGCCCTGCTCACGGCCCTGGGGGCCGCCTGGCGGTCGGCGGCCCCGTACGCCCCCTACGGCCCCCGCCAACGCTGGCTCAGGACCGTCACCGCCGTCCGCGAGGCCGGCTGGCCGGTCCTCGACCGGCCAGCCGACTGGCGCCACGGCCGGTTGACTCTGCCCTGGGACGCCGTAGCGCCGCGCTGACGGGTTACAGGGCGCAGTTCACCAGGATGGGTTCCGGGTGCAGGGTCACGCCGAAGCGGGACTCCACGCCGGCGCGGATCTCGCGGGCCAGCGCCACCAGGTCCGCGGTCCGGGCGGTGCCGCTGCGGTGGGTCAGGGCCAGCGTGTGCTTGGTGGAGATGGTGACGGCGCCGTCCGGGCCGGGGTGGCCCTTGCCGTAGCCGGCCTTGTCGATCAGCCACGCCGCGCTGACCTTCACCGTGTCCCCCGCGCCGGGCCAGGACGGTGGTTCCCCGATGTCGGCGGCCCGTTCCCGCAGGCGCTGGTACGCGGCCCGGTCGAGCACAGGGTTGGTGAAGAACGACCCGACCGACCAGGTGTCCGGGTCGGCGGCGTCGAGCACCATGCCCTTGCCGGCCCGCAACCGCAGCACCGTGGCCCGCGCGTCGGCCAGCGGAACGCGGTCACCGACGTCGACGCCGAGCGCCCGGGCCAGTTCGGCGTACCGGACCGGGCCGGACAGCGGCGACCGCGCGAGCCGGAAGTCGACCGACAGCACCACCCACCGGTCGCTGTACTTGAAGATGCTGGACCGGTACATGAAACCGCAGTCGGCGGCGGCGATCCGGTCGGTGGTGCCGGCGACCCGGTCGTAGGCCTGCACGCCGGTGACGGTCTCGGCGACTTCCTGCCCGTACGCGCCGACGTTCTGGATCGGGGTGGCGCCGGTGGAGCCGGGGATCCCGGAGAGGCACTCGAGGCCGGACCAGCCGTTGGCCACCGTGGTGGCGACGAAGTCGTCCCACGGCTCGCCGGCCTCGACGCGTACGGTCACCGTGTCGGCGTCCTCCGCGACGACCTGGACGCCCCGGGAGCGGACCAGCACCACGGTTCCGGGGAAGCCGGCGTCCCCGATCACCACGTTGCTGCCTCCGGCGAGGATCAGGATCTTCTCGTCCCGCTCCCCCGCTTCCCGGACGGCGTGGATGATCTCGTCGGCGGTGGTGGCCGTGACCACGCGGGTGGCCAGGCCGCCCAGGCGCAGTGTCGTGTACGGCGCCAGGTGGAACCCGGCGTCCGGTTCGGCGCCAGTTGTCGGCTGGGTATGGACGTCTGACACGCCCCTCACCCTAGGCTGAGGGGTAGCCGCGGCACCCACTGGTAGCCGGGTCACCCCCGGGAGGATGGCGATGAGCAGACTGCACGGCACGAAGGACTTCTGGATCGGGGCACTCCGGGCGGAGGGCGGGGCGTTCGCCGCGGCGGTCGCGGAGGCGCCGCCCGAGACGCCGGTGCTGTCCTGCCCCGGGTGGACGGTGGCCGACCTGACGCTGCACCTCGCCGGGATCTACCGCTGGGTGCACGGCGTCGCGGGGACGCCCGGCACCACCGCGCCGGCCGATCGTCCCCGGCCGGTCGAGGCGGGGCCGGGCGAGACTCCGCTCCAGCTCTGGCAGCAGGCGTACGACCAGCTCATGGCCCGCTTCGACACGCTGGACCCGGAGGCGCCGGCGTGGAACTGGGCTCCCCAGCCGAAGAAGGCCGGGTTCTGGCCGCGTCGGATGGCGCACGAGACGGCCGTGCACCGCTGGGACGCCCAGCTCGCCATCGCCGCCGGTGAGCCGATCGAGGCGAAGCTCGCGGCCGACGGGGTGAGCGAGGTGCTGGACACGTGGCTGCCCGCCGGGCGGCGCCGGCCGGGCGGGCCCTGGCACGGGGTGGTGCACCTGTCGGCTCCGGACGCGGCGCAGGAGTGGTTCCTGCGGCTGCGCGGCGAGGGCGTCGCCCTGCTGGACACGGCGACCATCTTCGACCACGACGACCACCACGCCCGCGTCCACGTCGTCGGCACGGCGAGCGATCTGCTGCTGGCGTTGTGGGGCCGGGTCAGCTTCGACACCCTGACCGCCACCGGTGACCGGCACCTCCTGGACGGCCTCCGCGTGGGCTGACCCTCCGCCGTCCGGTAGGGCGCGACCTTCTCCGAAAGAGTGGCTGTTCCGCGCGGAACAGCCACTCTTTCGCCGTGTACCGCTTCCTGCGGCGTGGGGCCACGGGGTTGAGAGAGCGCTCTCTTGACAGTGGGCGCAGCGTCGGGCGAGGCTGTGAGAGAGCGCTCTCTCAGTTCCACCGACCACCACCCACCCGACCTGAGAGGGGTCCGAGACATGGGTGCCACCTCGCGCCGCCGCCTCGCGGCGGTCGCCTTTCTCACCGCCACCACCCTGCTCGCCACCACCGCCTGCGGCGGGAACGGCGACGACGCCGGTGACGGCACGGTCACGCTGACCGTCGACGTGTTCGGCCAGTTCGGCTACGACGAGCTGTACAAGGAGTACATGGCCGCCAACCCCGGCGTGAAGATCGTCGAGCGGGGCACCGGCGGCAACCTCGACGAGTACTCGCCGAAGCTCACCCAGTGGCTCGCCGCCGGAAAGGGCGCCGGTGACGTGGTCGCCATCGAGGAGGGCCTGCTCGTCGAGTACAAGGCCAACCCGGGCAACTTCGTCAACCTGCTCGACCACGGCGCGGCCGAACTGAAGGGCAACTTCCTCGACTGGAAGTGGAACGCCGGCCTCACCGCCGACGGCAAGCAGCTCATCGGCCTCGGCACCGACGTCGGCGGCATGGCGATGTGCTACCGCAAGGACCTGTTCGCCAAGGCCGGCCTGCCGACCGAGCGGGACGCCGTGTCGGCGCTCTGGCCGACCTGGCAGGACTACGTCCGCGTCGGCGAGCGGTTCACCGCGGCGAAGACCGGGGCGTCGTTCCTGGACGCCGCCACCAACACGTTCAACACGATCGTGCTCCAGACCGCCGGCAACAGCTCGGGCTACCACTACTACGACACCGGCGACAACCTGGTGGTCGACACCAACCCGGCGGTGAAGCAGGCCTGGGACACCACCATGGACATCATCGACTCCGGCCTGTCCGGCAAGTACGGCGCGTGGTCCGAGGAGTGGGTCTCCGCGTTCAAGCAGGCCAAGTTCGCCACCATCGCCTGCCCGGCCTGGATGACCGGCGTCATCGAGGGCCACGCCGGCCCGGCGGCCAAGGGCAGGTGGGACATCGCCCGCGTCCCCGGTAACGGCGGCAACTGGGGCGGCTCCTACCTCGCCGTACCGAAGCAGAGCAAGCACCGGGACGAGGCGGTCAAGCTGGCCACGTTCCTGACCAGCGCCAAGGGCCAGATCGGCGCGTTCAAGGCCAAGGGACCGCTGCCGTCCTCGCCGCAGGCGCTCGACGACCCGGCCATCGCCGGGGCCACCAACGCGTACTTCTCCGACGCCCCGGTGGGCCAGATCTTCGCCGCCGGCGCCAAGAGCCTGAAGCCGGTCTACATGGGCCCGAAGAACCAGGCCGTCCGCACCGAGGTGGAGAACGCCGTCCGCACCGTTGAGCTGGGCCAGCGCAGCCCGGAACAGGGCTGGACCGACGCGGTGACGAACGCGAAGAAGGCCGCCGCCAAGTAACCGCTCCCCGCTGCCCCACCGGCCCCCGAACCGTCGCGCCGGGCCGGTGGGGAGCGGGCGGCGTGGAAAGGAGTACCCGGGCATGAGCGTTCAGCTTGACGCCCGGCCGCCCGTGGCGGCGGCACCACCCGAGCAGCCCACCCGCTCCTACCGGCTCAGCCGGTTCGACGCGCGGTGGTCGCCCTACCTCTACATCGCCCCGTTCTTCCTGCTCTTCGCGGTCTTCGGGGCGTACCCGCTGGCGTACACGCTCTGGGTCTCCCTGCACGAGTGGGACCTGCTCGGCACCGAGCCGACCTTCGTCGGCGCGGAGAACTACACCCGGCTGCTGGCCGACCCGGACTTCTGGCACGCGGTCGTCAACACGCTGGGCATCTTCGTCATCTCCACCATCCCGCAGCTGCTCGCCGCGCTCTGGCTGGCCAACCTGCTCAACCGGCAGCTCCGCGCCCGGACCGGCTGGCGGATGGCCGTGCTGGTCCCCAACGTCACCTCCACGGCCGCGGTGGCGATCGTCTTCGGGGTGCTGTTCGGCCGCGAGTTCGGCATGGTCAACTGGCTGCTCGACCTGGTCGGCGTCGACGCGATCAACTGGAAGGCCAACCGCGTCGCCTCCTGGGTCGCCATCTCCACGATGGTGGACTGGCGGTGGACCGGCTACAACGCGCTGATCTTCCTCGCCGCCATGCAGGCCATCCCCCGCGACCTGTACGAGTCGGCGGCGATCGACGGGGCGAGCCGGGCCCGACAGTTCTGGTCGATCACCGTCCCGCTGCTCCGCCCGACGATCATCTTCGCGGTCATCATCTCCACCATCGGCGGGCTCCAACTCTTCACCGAGCCCCGCCTCTTCCACGCCGGGACCAACGCGATCCGAGGCGGGCCGTCCCGGGAGTCGCAGACGGTGACGATGTACATGTTCGAGAACGCGTTCGCCCCGTACTACAACTTCGGGTACGGCTCCGCCGTGGCGTGGCTGCTGTTCGCGCTCATCGCCGTCGTGGCGGTGGTGAACGTGCTGATCATCCGCCGGCTCGGCACCGGCGCGGGACCCCGCACGGGCGGCCGGAAGGGAGGCCGGGGATGAGCCGGCTCTGGCGGGCCAGCCCGCTCACGTACGGCGCCCTGGTGGTCGCCGCGTTCTCGTCGATCTTCCCGATCTGGTGGATGTTCGTCGTGGCGAGCCGGTCCAGCGACGCGATGGGCCAACTCCCGCCACCGGTCACCCCCGGCGGCAACCTGGGCGCGAACATCTCCCGGCTGTTCGCCAACACCGACGCGTACTTCCTCACCGGACTGATCAACTCGGCGATCGTGGCGACCACCGTCACCGTGTCGGTGGTCTTCTTCTCCACCCTGGCCGGGTTCGCCTTCGCGAAGCTGCGGTTCCGGGGGCGCAACGCCCTACTCATGGTCATCATCGCGACGATGATGGTGCCCACCCAGCTCGGCGTCATCCCGTTGTACCTGCTGATGACCAAGTTGAACTGGAACGACCGGCTGCCGGCCGTGATCGTCCCCGCGCTGGTCACCGGGTTCGGGGTGTTCATGATGCGCCAGTACGCGGCGCAGGCGGTCAGCACCGAGCTGATCGAGGCCGCCCGGGTCGACGGCTGCGGCACGGCCCGCATCTACTGGAACGTGGTGCTGCCGGCGCTCCGCCCGGCCGCCGCGGTCCTCGGCCTGCTGACGTTCATGACCACCTGGAACGACTTCCTCTGGCCGTACGCGGTGCTCAACGACCCGGAGAACCCGACCGTGCAACTGTCGTTGCGGGCCCTGTCCGACGGGTACTACCAGGACATGTCGCAGGTGTTCACCGGCACGGCCATCGCGACGCTGCCCCTGCTGCTGGCCTTCGTCCTGTTCGGCCGCCAGATCATCGGCGGGATCATGGAAGGTGCGGTCAAGGCGTGAGTGAGCTGCGATTTCCCGAGGGCTTCCGCTGGGGCGCCGCCACCGCGGCGTACCAGATCGAGGGCGCGGTCCGCGACGACGGCCGCGGCCCGTCGATCTGGGACACCTTCAGCCGTACGCCGGGCAAGGTCCACCAGGGCCACACCGGTGACGTCGCCTGCGACCACTACCACCGGTACGCCGACGACGTGGCCCTGATGGCGGAACTCGGGCTGCGGACGTACCGCTTCTCGGTGGCCTGGCCCCGGATCCAGCCCGACGGCACCGGCCCGGTCAACCCGCGCGGCCTGGACTTCTACGACCGGCTGGTGGACGCGCTGCTCGCCCGGGGCATCGACCCGCTGGTCACGCTCTACCACTGGGACCTGCCGCAGGCGCTGGAGGACCGGGGCGGCTGGACCGCGCGGGAAACCGCCGAACACTTCGCCACGTACGCCACCGTCGTGCACGCCCGGCTCGGCGACCGGGTGCGCACCTGGACGACGCTCAACGAGCCGTGGTGCTCGGCCTATCTGGGATACGGCAACGGGGTGCACGCACCCGGGGTGCGGGACGCGGGCGCGGCCTTCACCGCCGTACACCATCTGCTGCTCGGGCACGGCCTCGCGGCCCGGGCCCTGCGGGCGGCGGGCGCGGAGACCGTGGGGATCACGCTGAACACCGGCGACATCCGCCCGGCCGACCCGGACCGCGCGGCGGACGCCGCCGCGGTGCGCCTGGTCGACGGCCTGCAGAACCGGATCTTCCTGGACCCGCTGCTGCGCGCCGCCTACCCGGACGACGTGCTGGACCACGTCGCACGGATCGTCGAGCCGACGTTCCTCCGGGACGGGGACGAGAAACTGATCGCGGCGCCGATCGACCTGCTCGGGGTGAACTACTACTCGCCCACCTACGTCGCCGGGCGGCCGGACGGCGCCGGGAACGAGGCGTACCCGGGCACCGACGGCGCGGTCGAGTTCCTGCCGCCCGCCGGCCCGCTCACCGACATGGGCTGGATGATCGAGCCGGCCGGGCTCACCCGGCTGCTGGAACGCCTCGCCGCCGACTATCCGGGAGTGCCGCTGCTCGTCACCGAGAACGGCGCGGCGTACCCGGACAAGACCGGGAGCGACCCGGCCGGGGAGATCGTCGACACCGACCGGATCGCGTACCTGGACGGGCACCTGCGCGCCGCGCACGAGGCCATCGCCCGGGGGGTGGACCTGCGCGGCTATCTCGTATGGTCGTTGCTGGACAACTTCGAGTGGGCCGAGGGGTACCGGAAGCGGTTCGGGATCGTCCACGTCGACTACCTGACCCAGCGGCGCACACTGAAGGCGAGCGCCCGCTGGTACCAGGAGGTGATCTCCCGGAACGGGCTGTGACGAGCGGGGGTACGGCGATGACGACGGCGCAACGACCGACGCTCGAGGCGGTGGCCCGCCGGGCGGGTGTCTCCCGGGCCACCGTCTCCCGGGTGGTGAACGGCTCCACCACCGTCGCCGAGCCGATCCGCGAGGCCGTACGCCGCGCGGTCGCCGAACTGGGGTACGTGCCGAACCTGGCCGCGCGCAGCCTGGTCACCCAGCGGACCGACTCCATCGCGCTGGTCATGCCCGAGGCGGCGACCCGGGTCTTCTCCGACGACCAGGTCTTCCCCGGCATCATCCGGGGGGCGGCCCAGGAACTGGAGGCGGCCGACAAGCAGCTGGTGCTGATGCTGGCCGGCTCGCCGGCCGGGCACGAGCGGGTGGAGCGGTACACCACCGGCCGGCACGTGGACGGGGTGCTGTTCGCCTCCCTGCACGGTGCCGACCCGCTGCCCGGCCGGCTGGCCCGGCTGGGCATCCCCGTGGTGTGCAGCGGCCGTCCGCTCGGCGACGAGGACGTGCCGTACGTGGACGTCGACCACGTCGGCGGGGTGAGCCGGGCGGTGCGGCACCTGATCGACGGCGGACGGCGGCGGATCGCCACCATCGCCGGCCCGCAGGACATGGTGGCCGGTATCGAGCGGCTCACCGGCTACCGCGAGACGGTGGCCGCCGCCGGCCTACCCGAGATGATCGCCCTCGGTGACTTCACCCGCGAGTCCGGGGCGGCCGCGATGCGGCAGCTCCTCGCCGAGCAGCCGGATGTGGACGCGGTCTTCGCCGCGTCCGACCTGATGGCCCACGCCGCCATGCGGGCGCTGCGCGAGACGGGGCGGCGGGTGCCGGACGACGTCGCGGTGATCGGCTTCGACGACATCGAGACCGCCGCGTACACCGAGCCGCCGCTCACCACCGTCCGTCAGCCGATCCAGGAGATCGGGCGGCAGATGACCCGGCAACTGCTGCGCCTGGCCGCCGGCGACCCGATCGACCCCGCGGTAATCCTCCCCACGGAGCTGATCCTCCGCGAGTCCGCGTGAAAGGAAGGGCCCCTTCTTAACGCCTCCGGTAGAGGAAGGGCCCCCTGTTAACACCTCGAAATTGGGTCGAGCGTCCGCCGGGGCGGGGCTAGCGTCGGGCCGTGCCCCATCTCCTTCACGTTCCCGCGCTCGCCGGTGCCGAGTACGCCTACGTCGCCACGGTCGAGCCGCCGGCGCGTCTCGTCTTCACCGCCGGCGCGTGCCCGCTGGACACCGACGGCCGTGCCGTCGCCCCCGGTGACCACGTCGCCCAGGCGCGGCAGGTGATGGCCAACCTGGAGACCGCGCTCGCCGCGGCCGGCGCCGGCCTCGCCGACGTCGTCAAGACCACGGTGTACGTCGCGTCGGGGCACCGCCCCGACCTGGTGGCGGTCTGGCAGGTCGTCCGGGACGCCTTCGGCGACCACGACCCGCCCAGCACCCTGCTCGGCGTGGCCGTCCTCGGCTACCCGGACCAGCTCGTCGAGGTCGAGGCCGTCGCCGCCGTACCGGCGGAGGGCTGAGTGCGCGTCCGCCCCGCCGTCCCGGACGACGCGCCCGCCGTCGTCGCGCTGCGCACCCACGTCCTGCCGCACCTGGTGCGCGGTGTCCCGTCGACCCGGCAGATGATCGCCCAACCACCGAGAGACCAGCTCTGGACGGCGTTCGTGGCCGAGGTCGACGGCGAGGTCGTCGGCTGGGTGTCGGCGTTCCGCAACGCCGCGTCGACCCGACCGGTCGGCGAGATCTCGCTCCTGCACGTCCACCCCGAGCATCGGGGACGCGGCATCGGCAGCGGGCTTCTGGCCGCAGCGCTGGACCACCTCGCCCCGCTCCGGCTTCCGCGCCTGCGCGGTCGGGCGCTGCCCGAGTCGCTTCCGTACGCGCAGCGACGGGGTTTCACGCCGAGCCGGGAGGAACGCTTCTCCGCGCTGGATCTGGCGTCCCTGCCGCCGCTGCCCGCCACTCCCGCCGGCGTCCGGCTGGTGTCCCTGTCCGAGGTCGACCCGCATCAGGTGTACGAGGTGGAGCTGACCGCGAGCGCCGACGAGCCGAACGACGTCGACTCCGACGCCATGACGTACGAGCACTGGCGGGCCGACGTGTGGGACAACCTGGGGCTGGACCGCGAGGCGAGCACGGGCGCGGAGGTCGACGGCGTGCTGGCCGCGATCAGCCTGGTCAAGCGGGACGGCGCGCGGATGTGGTCGGACTACACCGGCACCGTCCCGGCACACCGGGGACGCGGGCTGGCCAGCGCCGCGAAGATCGCCGCCCTGCACCGGGCCGCGGCGAACGGGGTGACCGTCGCGTACACCGGCAACGACGAGGCGAACGCCCCGATGCTGGCGATCAACGAGCGCCTCGGCTACCGCCCGGTCGCCTCCCAGTGGAGCTGCCTCCGCGAGACGGCCTGATCTACCGAGCGCGGGCCCAGTAGATGAAGCGGTCGGCCAGGTTGTTCGGCAGGGTGCCACCCAATCCGATGAGATGTTCGGCGGCCTCTGCCTTCAGGGTGGCGAGGTAGATCAGCAGGGCGGTGCGATCTCCGGTACTCGCCGAGGAGGCGCAGCTTCGCGGGTGAGCAGGGCCAGGCGATACCGCAGGCGGAACAGCGCCAGGTCGGCGGCGACCGCCTGCCCGGTCGGCAGCCCGCGCCCGTACCGGGTGGCCCGCAGTTGCCGGCACTCGGCCAGGATCGCCGGGCCGCCCCGGCGATGGATCGCACCGTCCACTCCCCCACCGCCCAGCAGCGACGAGTTGGCGGCGTTGACGACGACGTCGACCCGCTGGGCGGTGATATCGCCCTCGACCAGGGTTATCTCCATGTCAGCCCTCCGTCGGCTGGCCGAGCACACGTCGGGCCAGCAGCGTGGCGCCGGCGACGGCGGCCGGCATGAGCAGCACCGCGCCGAGCGGGATCAGGAAGCAGACGAAGACCGCCGTCCCGAAGCCGAGGGCGGTCGGCCGGTCGGTCTTGAGCGCCGCCCGCCGGTCCGGCAGGCGCAGCCCTCGGCGGTAGAACGGCGCGCCGGTCAGCTCCATCGCGAGCAGCCAGCCGCCGACGGCCGCGCCGAGCACCGGCACCACGGTCTGGCCGACCACCGGGATGAAGCCGGCGGCGAACAGGGGTACGCCGAACAGCACCGACAGCCCGACCAGCCGCAGCGAGTCGACGACGCTGCGGCGCAGCGACGACCAGAACGGCACGTCGACGGCGTTCGGCGTGCCGCCGAGGCGCTCCTCCACGCGCTCGGAGATCTTCTCGTAGAACGGGTCGCCGATGACCAGGGTGACGGCGGTGAAGGCGACCACCGCGAGCAGGCCACCCAACCCGAGCAGGGCCACGCCGGCCGCCACCCGGACCAGGCTGCGCCAGGTGGTCGACCAGCCGTCGGCGAACGGCGTGATGAGCGCCGCCAGGTCGTCCACGAAGTACACCAGCGTGGCGAACGCGGTGACGAAGAGCGCCCCGGAGATCAGCGCTGGTACGACGCCGAGCAGCATCAGGCCGGGGCTGCGGACGTACAGGCCGAGCCCGCGCAGGAACAGCCCGACGCCGGCGAGGAACCGACCGGCGGCCCCGGTCACGGGGGCGCCGAGATCACGGGGTGTGCTCACGGTCGCCGAGCCTAGCGCCCGCCGGCGCACGGAAGCCGTCCACCTGTTAACAGGGGTCCCTTCCTCTACCGGAGGCGTTAACAGGGTGCCCTTCCTTACACAATGGGCGGGTGCGGGCGGCGCGGTTGATCTCGTTGGTGTTGCTGCTGCAGTCGCGGGAGACGATGACGGCGGCGGAGCTGGCGCGCGAGCTGGAGGTCTCCGAGCGCACCGTCTACCGCGACGTGCTGGCGTTGTCCGCCGCCGGGGTGCCGGTCTACGCCGACCGGGGTCGCGCCGGCGGCTACCGGCTGCTGGGCGGCTACCGCACCCGGCTGACCGGGCTGACCCGGGACGAGGCGGAGGCGCTCTTCCTGGCCGGGCTGCCGGGACCGGCCGGCGACATGGGGCTGGCCGACGCGGTGGCGTCCGCCGAGCTGAAGGTGCTCGCCGCGCTGCCGCCGAGCCTGCGCGACGCGCCGGTCCGCACCGGGCAGCGGTTCCACCTGGACGTGCCGGGCTGGTTCCGCGAGGCCGGGCCGCCGCCCTGGTTGAGCGAGCTGGCCGGCGCGGTCTGGCGGGACCGGGCGGTCCGGCTGCGCTACCGGCGCGGCGACCGGGAGGTCGAGCGGGAGGCGCACCCGTACGGGCTGGTCCTCAAGAGCGGCGTCTGGTATCTGGTCGGCCGGGTCGGCGACGCGTACCGCACGTACCGGGTGGACCGGGTCACCCACGTCGAGGTGGGCGCGGGGACCTTCGACCGGGACGCCGGCTTCGACCTGGCCGCGTACTGGCGGGAGCAGGCCGAGGCGTTCCTGCGGAGCATGCTCCGGGCCGAGGTGACGATCCGGTTGAGCCCCGCCGGCCTGCGCCGGCTCCGCTTCCTCGCCGACGCTCCCTTCGGGTACGACGAGGCGCTCGCCGCCGCCGGCGAGCCCGACGGGCAGGGGTGGGTGGTGACCCGGCTGCCCGTCGAGTCGCCCCAGGTCGCGTACACCCAGTTGCTCGGGATGGGACCGGAGGTGGAGGTGCTCGATCCGCCCGAGCTGCGGGCGTGGCTGGCCGAGGCCGCCCGGCGCAGCGCGGCGCTCTACGCGGACGAAATCGGCGACGCGGGCGGCCCGGGGTGACGCCGGGCCGCCCGCACGCACCGGTCAGCGGTAGCCGGTCACGTCCGCCGGCCGGTCCTTCTCGACCACCTCGGCGATGTAGCGGTAGGCGTCCGGCCGGCTGCCGTCGACGTCGGTGAACCCGTACACCTGAGCCAGCTCCCCGGCCGAGACGGAGGCCTGGTTCCAGCGGGCCCGGTCCTCGTCGGCGGCCAGCGCGGCGACCGCGCGCCCGACGAAGGCCGGGGTCTCCGAGATGAGGAAGTGCGGGTCCTTGGCGGCGCCGTCCCGCCAGTTCTCCTCGGTGACCTCGAAGTGCTCGAGCATCGCCTCGGACCGGATCCACCCCGGGGTCAGTGCGACGGCCGTGCCGCCGTGCGGCTTCAGCTCGTGCCCCCAGGCGAACGCCAGCCGGGTCACCGAGACCTTGGCCAGGTCGTAGAAGACCGACAGCCGGTACCGGTCCTCGTTGAACGCCTTCGTGCCGTCACCCATCTCGACGACCAGCCCGCCCGGGCGGCGGATCAGCAGCGGGAGCGCGAAGTGGCTGGTGATGATGTGCGTGTCGACGGCGAGCCGCAGGGCCCGGAAGCCGTCGTCGAGCGGCTGCTCCCAGACCGGCTTCTCCCAGCTGATCAGCGGGTCGGCGCCCCAGACGTCGTTGACCAGCACGTCCAGCCGGCCCTGTTCGGCGTCGATCCGCTCGACCAGCGCGCGGACCTCGTCGGGGACCAGGTGGTCCACCCGTACGCCGATGCCGGTGCCGCCGGCCGCGGTCACCAGGTCGGCGGTCTCCTCGATGGTCTCCGGCCGGTCCATCTCCGAGCGGCCGGTGGTGCGGCTGCTGCGGCCGGTGGCGTACACGGTCGCGCCGGCGGCGCCGAGCTGCACGGCGATCTGCCGGCCGGCGCCCCGGGTCGCGCCGGCGACCAGCGCGACCTTCCCTGTCAGCGGTTTCGTCGTCATGCGTCCGACCCTGTCAGGAAAACCTGACATCCGAAGTCCGGTTTCGTGACCGGGTGCCGTGCGGCATGCTCGCCGGATGCACCTGCTGCTCTCCGGGATCGTCGGCTCGGTCGCGTACGGGCTGGCCGGCCCCGGTTCGGACGTCGACCGGATCGGCGTGTTCGCCGCGCCCACCGTCGCGTTCCACGGCCTGCACCCGCCGAAGGAGTCCGTGGTCACCACCGACCCGGACGTCACCCTGCACGAATGCGGGAAGTACGCAAAGTTGGCGCTCAGCGGCAACCCGACCGCCACCGAGCTGATGTGGCTGCCCGACGACTGCTACGAGAAGCGGACGGAGTTCGGCGAGCGGCTCATCGCGATCCGGTCGGCGTTCCTGTCCGCGCCCCGGGTCCGCGACGCCTTCCTCGGGTACGCGTCCCGGCAGTTCCGCAAGCTGGAGTCGCGCGGCGACGGGACGTTCTCGTCCGACGTGCGGCGACGGACCGCGAAGCACGCCCGGCACCTGGCCCGGCTGGTGCACCAGGGCCGGCACCTCTACGCCACCGGGGTACTGGAGATCCGGCTCGCGGATCCCCAGTGGTACCGGGCCTTCGGCGAGCGGGTGGCCGGCGGTGACATCGAGGCGGCCCGGGCGCTGCTGGCGGAGGCGGAGCGCGACTTCGACGGCATCCGGACGCCGCTGCCGGACCGCCCGGACGAGGCTGTCGTCGAGCGGTGGCTGCTCGACGTCCGCGCCGCCCACCTGCCCGCCGAACCGCGCGGCTGACCCGGTCGTGGGGGTGGAACCGCCACCCCCACGACCGGTGGTTCAGACGCCGATCCGGCGCCAGGGGCCCCAGATCGCGAACGTCATGCCCCGGCTCGCCTGGATGTTGACGAACAGGGTGTGCCCGTCCGGGCTGAACGTGGAGCCGGCGAACTCGTCGTTGGACCGGTCTGCGCCGGTGCTGCTGACCAGCCGGTTCAGCGCGATGTCGAACAACTCGCCACGAGGCGTCAGCCCGCGCAGGTAGTTGTCGTTCACGTTGTCCTCGCAGACCACCAGCGTGCCGCGCGGGCTGGTGGTCACGTTGTCCGGGAAGTCCAGCACGTCCGGCCCGGGCGACTCGTACACCAGCCGCAGCACCTGCGACCGGCAGTGGTACGCCCACACCTGGCCGTGCCCGTCGCCGTACCCGTCGGCGATCGGGCCGGTCGAGGTCTCGGCGGGGCCACCGCCCTGGGTGGCGGTGAAGTACACGACGCCGTCGTCGTACGCCGACCCCTCCAGCCGGGAGAAGTAGGCGGCGCCCCGTTCCCAGCCCTGCCGGGAGACGTACGTCAGCGCCTGCTCGTTGGTGGTGGGCGCGACCTCGCCCGGCGTGTACGGGAACCGGGGTGCCGGGTCGTCGACGTCGACCCACTCCACCCGGTACGCGGCGTGCCGCGGCTGCGCCGCGGCGAGGTCCAGGTTGGGTCGACCGCGCACCGCGAGCATCTGGAGGCGGCCACCGTCCATCAGCCGCCCGCACGACCTCGGGTGCCGGGGCGGGGTGTAGCGGTAGAAGCCGGAGGGGAAGCCGAAGTTGTCCTCGGTGAGGTACAGGTGCCCGCCCCGCGGGTCGTACGCCACCGACTCGTGGGCGAACCGGCCGGCGGCGGTGATCGGCTGTCCGTCCGACCGCCCGTCGACGGGTACCTCGTAGATGAAGCCGTGCGGTTGGGTGAGCGGCACGTTGGAGGTGCCGGTGAAGTCCGGGCCGACGTCCGGCCCGTTGACCGTCTCCTCGCAGGTGATCCAACTGCCCCAGGGCATGACGCCGCCGGAGCAGTTCATCATCGTGCCGTTCAGGCTGGTCCAGGAGCGGCGGACCTCGCCGTACCGGGTCACCTCGGTCGTGGTGGTGCCGCCCTGCGCCATCGGGTCGTACGCGGTGGACGCGTCGCCGAAGGCGGGGCCGGGGTTGTTCACCTCGTGGTTGCGGACCAGCCGGACCGTGCCGCCACGGCCGCGGAACGCGCCCATGCCGTCGTGGCGGCCCGGCAGCCGGGTGCCGTCGTCGAGGACCACCGGGAACTCGGTGTCGTGGAACGACCGGTACTGGAAGCCCTGGGGCAGGTGCAGGCGGACCGTGCCGTCGCGCAGGTCCGGCACCGGCCCGAGAACCGGGTCGGGTGCCGGACGCCGGCCGACCGCGCCGGCCTCGCCACGCGCCACGAACCCGAGGAACGGACCGCCGAGGACGGCGCCGCCCGCCGCGGCGGCCGCGCCGCGCAGCAACGTACGCCGGTCAAGATCAGGCATCGGGGGACTCCTTTGTCGCCGGGGCCCCGGCCGGCGAGGCCGGGGACCGATCCTTCGGAGATCCTCGCCACCTGTTCACCTGATGGCAACCTTTCGACAAGATCGCCATTACGCGTACGTCCTCAGTCGACCAGCCGGACGCGGACCCGGCGGTTCGCGCGGCCCTTGCTCTCCACCTTGACCACCTGGACCTTGCCGATCTGCGCGGTCGAGGCCACGTGGGTGCCGCCGTCGGCCTGCACGTCCAGCCCGACGATGTCGACGATCCGCACCTCCTGCTCGTCCGGCGGGATCAGGTTGGACTGGGTGCGGATGATGTCCGGCAGGACGAGGGCCTCGGCCCGGGGCAGCACCCGGACGGCCACCGCCCGGTCCGCGGCGACCTCGGCGTTGACCAGTTCCTCGATGCGGGTCTTGAAGTCCGGCGGCACCTCGGGGAGGTTGAAGTCCATCCGCGCCTCGCCGGGTTCCATGTTGCCGCCGGTGACCAGCGCGCCGAAGTCCCGGAAGACCACCCCGCAGAGCACGTGCAGGCCGGAGTGGGTGCGCATCAGCCGGGTGCGCCGCGCGTCCTCGACCGCGCCGGTGACGGTCGTGCCCGGCGGCGGCAGCGGGTCACCCTCGGCCGGGATCAGGTAGAGGTCGTCGCCCTTGCGGGTGCCGACGATCCGGGTCTGCACGCCCTGCCAGAGCAGGACCCCGTGGTCCGGCGGCTGCCCGCCACCGCCCGGGTAGAAGGCCGAGCGGTCCAGCACGATGCCCTGCTCCGGGTCGGCGAGCAGCACCGTGCACTCCCACTCCCGCAGGGTCGGGTCGGCGAGGTCGAGGCGGTGCGTACGACCGTGATGTGTGACGCCCATGCCATCGCAGGCTACTCGTTGAGGAAGCCCGACACGCGCTCCCGCAGGTCGGCGCGGTCGGTCCAGAGGACACCCGGCCGGTCGTACACGTGCAGGGTGGCCCGGGGAAGCGCCGCCGCGAGCTGCTCGGCGACCTCGACCGGGTGCAGGTCGTCGCCCGCGCACCCGATCACCAGGGCCGGCGCGGTCACCGAGGCCAGCGCCCCGGCGTCCCGCAGCGGCACCGAGTCGGGCAGGCTGGCCAGGCCCGGCGCGAGACCGTCCCGCAGCAGCTGGTCGAGGCGCTGCCGCAGGTACGCCCAGCCGGCGGGCGTGTTCCGCACGGCCGGAGGCAGCTCCACCTGGACGACCTCGGCGAGGATGGCGGCGTCCCCGCTCTCGACCGCGTCGAGCAGCGCGGTGAGCCGCTCCCGGGCCACCTCGCCGCGCGGCCGGTCGAGCACCGCCGGCAGGAAGAAGACCAGCCGCTCGAACCGGTGCGGGCTCTCGATGAGCAGGCGGCTGAGCGCACCGGCGCCCAGACTCGCGCCGAACGCCCGGGTGGCGCCGCCGAGGTCGGCGACCGCGCGCAGGTCGCGGGCGAGGTCGGTGTAGCTCCACGGGCCGGCCGGCGCGTCGGAGCGGCCGTGACCGCGGAACTGGAAGAAGATCTTGCGGCCGGCCACGCCGCTGCCGAACGGCCGGGTGGTCGCGATGCCGTTGCCCAGCCCGTGCGCGAACACCGTGACCGGGTCACCCGCGCCGGTGACCAGCTGTTCCAGGCGTACGCCGTGCGGGGTGGTGACCAGGTCCGTCTCCGGCTCGGGCAGCGCCGGACGGCCGGTGCGGGGAGCTCCCGGGCCGGGGCCCCAGGTGCGGGGACCGCCGTCCGGCGGTGGGGGCCAGCGGAAACCCCTCACCAGGACCCTCGGCCGTCGCTGAGGTCGCGCAGGCCGACCCGAACGTCGAGCAGGTAGATGAGCCCGGCGGCGATGCCGATCAGTCCGAAGAGGCTGATGGGGCCGAAGCCGAGCAGGGTCAGCACGAGGCAGACAGCGAGGATCGCGACCCAGCCACCCTTGGGCAGGGTGCCGATCGTGGTGAACCCGTCGGACCGTTGTGTGATGGCGTGCACCAGGGCTACACCCTGGACGATCAGCGCGAAGACGAGCAGGATCAGCTCGATCACGTCACGGACGGCGAAGGCGAAGATCGGCGTGGCAGTGGCCATGACGGCAAGCTTATGCCGGTGACCCCGGGTACGTCCGACAGGACGTACCCGGGGTCACTTCTCCGGCAGGTCACTCGGCGGCCGGGCGGGTCCGCTTCGTGGCGCGCGGCAGCTTCGCCGACGGGGTGGCCGGCTTGGCGGTGGCCCTGGTGGCCCGCTTCTTCACGGCGGCCGGCTTGGCCTCGGCCACCTCGGCGACCTCGGCCGGGGTCGGCACCTCGGCGGCGGCCGGCGCGGCGGTCGCGCCCTCGGTGGCGTCGATGTCGGCGTTCACGGTCTCGGCGGCCTCCAGCACGCCGGCGCCGACGACCCGCTCACCACGGGCGACCAGCGCACCGTACGCGGCGAGCGCCCGCTCCTGCGCGGCGTGCGCGCCGGCGACCACGACGGCGGCGTTGCGGACGGCGACCTCGCGCAGCTTGTCCAGGTCGGCCACCTCACGGAGCCGGTTGAGGTCGGCCGCCTCGCGGACGCGCTTGAGGTCGGCGGCCTCGCGGAGCCGGCTGAGGTCCAGGTCGGTGGTGGCCTTCTGGCGCAGGCCCTCGGCGGTCACCGTCGCGGTACGCAGCGTCTCGTCGGCCTTCTGCCGCAGCTCGACGCCGGTGACGACGGCCTTGCCGCCGAGGTCGGCGACGACCCGGGTGCCCAGGCCGCCCACCACGGCGGGAAGCTTGCGCAGCTGCTGGTACGCCAGCTCGCCCGCGCCGGCGGCGGCGTAGAGCGGGGCCGGGATGCGGTTGGTCTTCGGCTGGGTGGTCATGACTTCTCCTCCTCGGCCGCACCGGCGGCCTTCGGGGCCGCCCGGCGGACGGCCTTCTTCGCGGGAGTCGGGGCGGGTGCGGAGCCGGACTCCGTGACGGCGACCGATTCGATGACCGCCTCGGTGGGCGTGCCCTCCGGTGTCGTCGGCCCGGTGGCGGCGGCGTTGGCCAGGTCCGGAGCCGATCCGGGCGGCGTCGCGGGGCCCGCCACCTCCTCGGTGGTGGTCGGTGTCGCGCCGCCGGCGGCCGCGGTCGCCTCGGCGAGCCGCGCGTTCTCCCGGCGGAACGTCTCGTAGATCTGCGTGAGCGACTGCTTCTGCGCCATGGTGAGGTCCGGGTCGACGGCGATCGCCGCCAGGACCCCCTGCCCCTCCTTGTCGTCCAGCAGCCCGGCCCGCAGGTACATCGCCGGCGTCGACACCCGCAACGCGCTGGCGAGCTGCTGGAGCACCTCGGCGCTGGGCTTGCGCAGCCCACGCTCGATCTGACTCAGGTACGGGTTGCTGACCCCCGCCTGCTCGGCGAGCTGCCGGAGCGAGATCTTCGCGTTCCGGCGCAGGTCACGAATGAACCCGCCGACGTCGGGAAGGTCTTTACCAGTAGCCATACCTCGACGCTATCTCCCGGCGCTAGCTCCTGCAAGCGGAACGCTAGCCAGAGTTAGCAGCGTCTCAGCAATCCCCTTGCGCCCCCGCCGTCCGGATCCCTACCGTGCCCGCGATGGCTGAGATCATGGTTAACGGGGCACGACTCGCGTACGACGACGCCGGCGATGGCACGCCCGTCGTCCTGTTGCACGCCGGAATCGCCGACCGCCGGATGTGGCGGGCGCAGGTCGACGCGCTGGCGTCCCGGCATCGGGTGATCGCACTCGACCTGCGCGGTTACGGCGAGTCGGAACTGCCGCCCGCGCCCTTCGCCCACCACGACGACGTCGTGGGGCTGCTGGACGCACTGGGCGTCGAGCGCGCCGCCCTGGTGGGCTGCTCGTTCGGTGGCGCGGTGGCGATCGACACCGCCCTCGCCCACCTGGACCGGGTGACGGCGTTGGCCCTGCTCGGGACGGCGGTCTCCGGCAACGAGTGGTCCGCCGAGGCAGACGACCTGTGGGACATCCTGATCGGCGACCTGGACGACGACGACCTCCCCGCCAACGCCGCCGCCGAGGTGCGGTTCTGGGTGGTCGGCCCCGGCCGCCGCCCGGAGGACGTCGACCCGGACCTGCTCGCCTTCGCACAGGAGATGAACCTGCGGGCGCTCGCCGCCGAGCAGGCGCTCAGCGCGGTGGACGCCGCCGACCTCGACCCGCCCGCCATCGGCCGCCTCGCCGAACTGCGGATGCCCGTCCTGGTCACCGCCGGGGCGGCCGACGTCCCGGACATCAGCCGACTGGCCGACCGGATCGCCGCCGAGGCACCCCGGGCGATCCGCCTACCGGACGTGCCGGACGCCGCCCACCTGCTCCCGCTCGAGCGCCCGACCCCGGTGACGGCCGCCCTGCTCGACTTCCTCCCCTGACCACCCCGGGCCACCCACCACCCGTCGCCATCGCCTGTTGATCATGAAGCTGACGGGTGAGTTGATCGCCAGACCACCCGCCACCTTCATGATCGACGCGGGGGCCGGCGGGGGCGGGGGCGGGGGCGGGGGGGGTTACCAGACGGGGCGGGTGGAGCCGATTGGGAGGCCGCCGCCGAACAGGGGTACCTCGGCGAACTCCTCCAGTACCGGCGCGGCGACCCCGAGCCGGCGCAGCGCGGAGACGAGCACGGGCATCCGGGCGCGGCCGGCACCGTCGTCGATCTTGAGTGCCACCGCCCCGACGCCGGGCACCGCCGCCGCGATGACGCCCTCGGCACCGACCTTGGCGAGCAGCCCCGGCACCCCGCGCATCAGCCGGGTGTCGTCGGCCTGCGTACCGCCCACGATCTCGGGGTGGGTCCGCATCGCATCGGCCACCACGCGGGGCACCGACCCGGGCTCGGCGCAGACCAGCCGGAGGTACGCCGTCGCGAGGCCGGTCAACGACACGGCGAGCACCGGGGCGCCGCACCCGTCCACACCGGTCGCCGCCACCGGCTCGCCGGTGAACTCCTCGACCGCCTCCCGAAGGCGCTGCTGGAGCGGGTGCTCAGGCCGCCAGTAGCCCTCCAGCGGCCACCCCGCGGCCCGGCAGGTCAACAGCATCCCGCTGTGCTTGCCGGAGCAGTTCATCTGCGTACGCGTGGGGCCACCGCCGGCCCGCAGCACGGCGGCACGGGCGTCGTCGCCGACCGGCAGGTCCGGCGGGCAGTGCAGTGCCGACTCGTCGAGCCCGGCCCGCGCCAGCAGCGCGCCGACCCGGGCGAGGTGGAACTCCTCGCCCGCGTGACTGGCCGAGACGAGGGCCAGGTCGGCCGGGTCGGTCAACGGCAGACCGGCGCGGACCATGCCGACCGCCTGCATCGGCTTGTTCGACGAGCGGGGGAACACCGGTGAGGTCACGTCCCCGGCGGCGGCCACCGGCCCCCCGGCGGCGTCCAGCACCACCACCGACCCCCGGTGCACGCCCTCCACGAACCCGGACCGGACCACCTCGGCGAGCGGCACGCCGCCCTCGTACGTCTTTCCCACGACGTGGACGGTACCGCCCGCCGATCACGGTCGCCGGGCGGGTGACCAGGTACGCGACGCGGGGGCGTACAGGGATGCTCGTCCCGCCGCCGCTTACCGGCCGGCCGCGGTCACACCGAGCAGCCCGCGGGCCTCGGCGGTGGTGAGCGGCGGGCGCTGGGCAAGCTGGGCGAAGCCGACCGCGCGCGCGACGAGCTGCATGTTGGACTCCACCGGCTGGCCCTTGGCGTACGTTACCGTGTCCTCCATACCGACCCGCAGGTGCCCGCCGGCCGACAGCGAGGCCAGCAGCACCGGGATCGTGCTGCGACCGATGCCGGTCGCCGAGAACGTCGTCCCCTCCGGCAGGTCGCGCAGCATCTGCTGGGCGGCGACCAGCGTGGCCGTGGTGCCCGGCATGCCACCGGGGACGCCCATGACGAAGTCGACGTGCACGTGCCCGCCGGCCGGCAGGCCGTACTTCCCGAGCAGGCGCTGGAGGGCGGTGAGGTGCCCGAGGTCGAAGATCTCGTACTCGGGGACGATCCGCCGCTCCTGCATCCGGGTGTGCAGTTCGACGATGAACTCCCACCGGTTCAGGAAGACGTCGTCGCCGAAGTTGACCGTGCCCATCGTGCAGGAGGCCATGTCCGGACCGGCGTCGAGGACGGCGAGCCGGTCGGCCTCCGGGTCGGTCACCGCACCCCCGGAGGAGAGCTGCACGACGAGATCGGTGCCGTCCCGCAGAGCCGCCACGGTGTCACGCAGTCGGCCCTGGTCGAGGGTCGGCTTCGCCGCGTCGTCCCGGATGTGGACGTGGATCACGGCGGCGCCGAGCGCCTCGCACTCCTTGGCGGTCAGCAGCAGCTCGTCGAGGGTCACCGGCAGCGCCGGCACCTCCGCCTTGGCCGACTCCGCGCCGGTCGGGGCAACCGTGATCAACGTACCTGTCGTCATGCCCGGATCCTAGACGGCAGCCCCGGCGCCGGTCGACAGGAAGTTTTCCGGCGTAACGAGCGTTAAGAAGGGACCCTTCCTCTACCGGAGGCGTTGAGAAGGGGCCCTTCCTTACATCGGGTCTATCGCGGCGGCGGTTTCGCCGATGAGCAGTCGGGCGTCGTCGGGGACGTTGCGCTTGACCACCGCCAGGGCGACCTGGCCGAGCTCGTGGTGCAGCACGGCGGTGCCGACGAAACCGACCGCCCGGCCGTCGAGGGTCACCGGCGTCCCCGCGGCCGGCGGCCGGTCGGTGGTCACCCCGTCGAGGTGCAGGAGGACGAGCCGGCGTGGCGGCCGGCCCATGTTGTGCACCCGGGCCACCGTCTCCTGCCCCCGGTAGCAGCCCTTCTCCAGGTGCACGGCCGGCGCGACCAGATCCACCTCGGCGGGGATGGTGCGGTGGTCGGTGTCCACGCCCACCCGGGCGCGGCGGGCCGCCACCCGCACCGCCTCGTACGCCCAGAGGCCCGCCACCGGCACCCCCGCGCCGCGCAGCTCGGCCACCACCTGCGCCGCCGCGGCCCGGGGCACCAGCAGGTCGACACCCGACGGCACCCGGCGCGCCCATCCGCCCACGGGCAGCGGGCGGACGTCGTAGAGCACGGTGGGCCGGGGCGGCACCGAGCCGGCGTGGAACTTGGGGCCCGGCACCGCCAGCACGTCGGGCGCGGCGAGGCCGCTCACGCCCAGGGTCGTCAGGGCGGCCGGCGCCTCCGGGCCGACCAGCGAGAGCAGCGCGTGGTCCGGTGTCACGTCCCGCGGGTCGACCTTGCTGAAGAAGCGCATCCGCTCCAGGTACGCGAGCAGCCCGCCGGTGGCTCCGGGCTCGGTGTCCAGCCAGGTGGTGACGCCGTCCTCGGCGACCATCGCGTGCTGCTCCACGTGCCCGTGCGGGGAGAGCACCAGCAACTCGGTGCCCTGCCCGGCGGCCAGTTGCCCGAGGTGCTGGGTGGTGAGCGTGTGCAGCCAGCCGGTCCGCTCCTCACCGGGGACCGCGATCACGCCCCGGTGGGAGCGGTCGACCAGGCCGACGGCGGTCTCCAGCGTGCGCTGCTCGCGCAGCGGGTCGCCGTAGTGTGCGGCCACCCCCCGTACGCCGGCCGCCGCGTGCGCCGGCTCCGGCTGGTCGCGGCTGGCCTCGTCGATGCTCTCGACGGCCACCGCACCCTCGATGTCGATCATTCCCGGTCCCCGTTCCGGCAGCGTCCGCAGACACCGAAGAGCGACACGTGGCCGATGTCCACACAGAACCCCCGCTGCTCGGCAAGCTGGTCGGCCAGCGGGCGCAGCAGGTCCGGATCGATCTCGTCGATCGCGCCGCACTCGCGGCAGACCAGGTGCACGTGCTGGTCCTCACCGGCCGCGTGGTACGTCGGCGAGCCGTGCGAGAGGTGGGTGTGGGTCACCAGGCCGAGCCGTTCCAGCAGCTCCAGCGTGCGGTAGATGGTGGTGATGTTGACCCCCGCGGCCACCTCACGGACGGCCGTGTGGACCTGTTCCGGTGTGGCGTGGCCCAGGTCGAGCACCGCCTGGAGGACGAGCTGACGCTGCGCCGTCAGCCGCAGGCCACGGGCCCGGAGCAGTTCCGCGAGGGAGGTTTCGGACACCGTCCGATCATAGTTCGCCCACGCGCGGAACCCCGGCCACCACCGCACAGGCCCTATGCTCGGCGGTCATGGTGGCGGCGAGAATGGCGGTGCTCGGGCGCGGCCGGGTGCCGGCGGGGGAGCCGGTGCTGCGCGGCGACGACCTCGGCGTCCTGCGCGGCGACGGGCTCTTCGAGACGATGCACCTGCGGTCCGGGCGGCCCTGGCTGCGGGAGGCCCACCTGGAGCGGATGGCCCGGTCGGCGAAGGCGGTGGAGCTGCCCCTGCCCCCGGCCGAGGCGCTGGTCGCCCTGCTCGACGAGGTCGCCGCCGGCTGGCCCGTCGACGTCGAGGGGGCGCTGCGGCTGGTCTGCACCCGGGGGCCGGAGGGCGGCGGGCCGCCCACCGTGTACGCGACGCTGGCGGAGGTGCCGGCGTCGGCGCGGAACGCCCGCCGGGACGCCGTCACCGTGGCGACGCTGCCGCTGGGCGTGCCGGCCCGGGCCCGGGCCGACCTGGACTGGCTGCCCGCCGGGGTCAAGTCGACGTCGTACGCGGTGAGCACCGCCGCCCGCCGCTGGGCCTCCCGGGCGGGCGTCGACGACGTGCTCTGGATCTCCTCCGACGGGTACGCGCTGGAGGGCCCGATCGCGAACGTCGTGTGGCTGGCCGGGGACGTCCTCTGCACGGTGCCGGCCGCCGACACCGGCATCCTTCCGGGCACCACCGCCGCCTGGCTGCTGGCCCACGCCGACGAGGCGGGGCTGGGCGCCGACGAACGGATGGCGACGCCGGCCGACCTGGACGCCGCCGAGGGCGTCTGGTTCACCTCGTCGGTCCGGGGCCTGGTCGAGGTCCGCGCGATCGACGGAGTCGACCGGCCCCGGTCCGCGTACACCAGGCGGTTGCAGGCCCTGGTGGGTTTCCCCGTGCCGCCGGCCTGAGCCGGGGTCCGTGGCCCGGACCCCGGCCGGTGCTCAGCCGCCGACGCGGATCAGCCGGGCGGAGAGGTGCGGGGACAGGCCGTGACCGACGGCGGCCATCTCCTGGGCGTACAGCAGGGCGCCCTCGACGATGCCGAACAGGCGGTGGCCGGCGGTGACCTCCTTGGCGGTGGAGGTGCGGACGACGGCGTCGGTCACGAACTCGATCTGCGTGCCCGTGCGCTTGCCGATGTGCAGCTCCATCACGCCGGTGGGCGTGGTCATCAGCGCTTCCAGCTCGTCGGTCGCCCGGTCATCGGCGAGCACCGGCCGCCACCAGCCGACCTCCCGCCCGCCGGGGCGGTCCGGCCGGCTCTGCTCGTCCAGGAGCCAGGCGCGGGACTCGTAGAACAGGAACGGCCGGCCGTCGTGGCTGATCCGGATCTCCTGCGCGAAGTCGAAGTCCTCGATCGTGGGGTAGCCGCCCCGACCGCGCCCCCGCCACACCCCGACGTACGGCAGCAGGCCGTCCAGCGTCGGGTGCAGCTTCGGACCGACCCGCAGGTCGTGGCTCTCCTCGTAGGGGTACGGGTCGACCGGCGGCGCGTTCAGCCACGGCGGTGGCTGCAGGGGATTCTCGTCGCTCACCGGTTCACTCCGCCCTTCCCGTCGGCGCAGACTTCACCAACGGCCTCTCGATATGCGTACGGCAAGATAGACCAGGCCACCGGCGAGCGCGCCCAGGCCGGCGACCAACAGGCTGACGAACCCAATCTCGGTGACCATCGGCGACCATCCTATGCTGGCGTCATGGCCCGTACCCTCGTCGTCAAGGCCACCGCGGGCGCCGACGCCCCGGAGCGGTGCGCGCAGGCGTTCACGGTCGCCTCCACCGCGGCCGCGGCCGGGGTGGACGTCTCGCTCTGGTTGACCGGTGAGGCGACCTGGTTCGCGCTGCCCGGGCGGGCACAGGAGTTCGAGCTGCCGCACTCGGCGCCGCTGGCGGAGCTGCTGCACGTGATCCTGACCACCGGCCGGGTGACGGCCTGCACCCAGTGTGCGGCGCGGCGCGACATCGGCCCGGGCGACGTGCTGCCGGGCGTCCGGATCGCGGGCGCGGCGGTCTTCGTCGAGGAGACCATGGCCGAGGACGCCCGGGCGCTCGTCTACTAGGGCCGGGCTCCGGGCGACGGATACCTGGCGAGCGCGCGCAGCGGAACCGACCCGACAACTCGGGCTAATGCCTACGATTCGGATGTGACCGAGGCGACGGAGCGATTCTTCGAATCACTGCCGGCGCGCGCCCCGGAGATCCTGCGCGGCCTGGTCAGCGGGACGCTCCAGATCGAACTCAGCAGCGGTAACCGCACCGAGCACTGGCGGGTCCGGATGCAGCCCGGCGCGATCGAGGTGAGCCGCCACCGCGGGCCGGCCGACGCGATCTGGTACAGCAGCGAGGACCTGTTCGACCGGCTCGTCACCGGACGCGCCCAGGGCATCTCCGCGGTGCTGCGCAACGAGTGCACGTTCAGCGGGAACGTGGTGCTCTTCCTCGCCTTCCGCCGCTTCTTCCCGAACCCGCCGGGCACGCGGGACCCTCGTGAGGTGGCCCGTGAGCAGGCCGGGCGGCTGCCGTGAAGCAGCTCATCAGCATCCTGGACGGCAACACCTTCCTGGTCAGCGATCGGCGCGGGGACATCGAACCGTCCCTGGACTTTCCCACCGGGCTCTTCTCGTTCGACACCCGGTTCCTGTCCACCTGGCTGCTCACCCTCGACGGGGAGCGCCTGCACGCCTTGTCGGTGGATGACGCGGCGTCGTACCAGACGCGGTTCTTCCTGGTGCCGGGCGCGCCGACCCACTACGTGGACGCGAAGGTGTCGGTGATCCGCAGCCGGGCCATCGGCGGCAGCATCGACGAGGAGCTGACCGTCCTCAACCACTCCGGCGAGGAGATGGAGTTCAGCCTCCGGATGGACATCGGCGCCGACTTCAGCGACCTCTTCGAGATCAAGAACGTCCGCCAGAAGCACGGCCACACCACCGCCACCGTCGGCGAGAACGAGCTGCGGCTCGTCTACCGGCGGGAGGCCTTCCACCGGGAGACGGTGGTCTCGACCAGCGCGCCCGGCGAGATCGACGTGGCCGGGATGACGTTCCGGATCCGGATCGCGCCGCACGGGGAGTGGACGACCCGGCTGCACGTGGCCACCATCATCTACGGCGCCCGGGGCGAAGACATCCGAACAAACCTGCCGATGTACGGGGGCATCCGCAACCCAGCCGCGATCGAGGCCGAGCAGAACGAGCTGATCGAGCGGGCGCCGAAGCTCGGCTGCGACTGCGAGCCGCTCGCCGGGGCGTACCGGCGCAGCCTCAACGACCTGGCGGCCCTCCGCTACGAGTCCATCTCACTCGGCGCCCGGCTGATCTCCGCCGGCCTGCCCTGGTTCATGACCCTCTTCGGGCGGGACAGCATCTTCACGTCGTTGCAGGTGGTGCCCTTCCTGCCCGACCTGATCCCGTCGACGATCATGCTCCTCGCCGGTCTCCAGGGGCACCGGTTGGACGACTTCCGGGACGAAGAGCCAGGAAAGATCCTGCACGAGCTGCGGTACGGCGAGACCGCCGGCTTCGAGGAGCAGCCCCACTCCCCCTACTACGGGTCCGCCGACTCGACGCCGCTGTTCGTGATCCTGCTCGACGAGTACGAACGGTGGACCGGCGACGCCGAGTTGATCATCAAGCTGGAGTCCAACATCCGCGCCGCCCTCGCCTGGATCGACACGTACGGCGACCTGCTCGGGACCGGCTACGTCTGGTACCGGACCCGCAACCCGGACACCGGACTCGCGAACCAGTGCTGGAAGGACTCCTGGGACTCGATCTCGTACCGGGACGGCCGCCTGCCGGGCTTCCCCCGCGCCACCTGCGAACTCCAGGGGTACGCCTACGACGCGAAGATGCGGGGCGCCCGGCTGGCCCGCCGGTTCTTCAACGACCCCGCGTACGCCGACCGGCTGGAGCGGGAGGCCGCCGAACTGAAGATGCGGTTCAACCGGGACTTCTGGATCCCGGAGAAGGAGTACTACGCGCTCGCGCTCGACGCCGACGGCCGCCAGGTGGATGCGCTCAGCTCGAACATCGGCCACCTTCTGTGGAGCGGCATCGTGGACGAGTCGCGCGCCGGGCGGCTCGCCCAGCACCTGCTCGGTCCCCGGCTCTTCTCCGGCTGGGGCGTGCGGACGCTCGCCGACGACCAGGGCCGGTACAACCCGATCGGCTACCACGTCGGGACGGTCTGGCCGTTCGACAACTCGATCATCGCCTGGGGGCTGTGGAAATACGGCTTCCACGAGGAGGCGGGGCTCGTCTGCGAGGGGATCCTCGCCGCCTCCCGGTTCTTCGCCGGCCGGCTGCCGGAGGCGTTCGCCGGCTACGACCGGGACCTCACCGACTACCCGGTGCAGTACCCCACCGCATGCAGCCCGCAGGCCTGGTCGGCCGGCACCCCGCTGCTGCTGCTGCGGATCATCCTCGGCCTGGAGCCGCAGGGGGATCACCTCATCATCGACCCGAACGTGCCGGAAGGCATGGGCCGGGTCGAACTGCTCGACATCCCGGGCCGGTGGGGTCGGGTGGACGCCCTCGGCCGCAGCCGCGGCCCGCACGACTCCAGCCGAGGCCACTGACCCGTCGGGCGGTGTTCCGCCCGGACGGCGCGGTCAGCCGGTGGAGGCGGCGGCGCGGTCAACCGGCGCAGCCGGTGGAGGCGGCGAGCCGAAGCTCCTCGCCGGTGGCGTCGGCGAGGACGATGTCCGGGCCGCGCCGGTAGGCGTACGCCTCGGGGGTGTCGACGAGGACGGCGCCGGCGGCCAGCGGCGCCAGCGCGGCCAGCGACACCGGCTCGGAACCGGCGTCCATCCAGCGGGTCCAGGCCTTCCCGCCGTCGGGGCAGCGGGCCACGACCACCCGCGAGGCGTCGGTCGCCGGCCGGCCCAGGGCGCGTGACGCCTCGTCCAGAGCCGGGCCGGCGGCGGGCAGCGGCAGCGAGTCCACGAACTCCACGTCGGCCGGGCGGCAGCCGGTCGCCACCGTGAACCGGACCCGGCCGGGGCCGGCCACCTCGCCCTCGACCAGGACGAAGTCACCCGCGTCGGCACGCAGGCGGGGGCCGTCCACGCTGTCCCGCACCCCGGCCCGCCAGGGCTCGGGAAGCGCGTCGGCGACCCGGTCCAGCAGGGGCCGTTCCCCGCCCTCGGCGAGCAGCACGTCGACGCCGCGGGTCAGGTCGGCGCCGCTGCTGACCGGGGTGACCCGGCACCCCTTCTCGACCGAATCCGGCGTCATGACCCACGCCGCCGCGGGGCCGATCGCGGCGACGAGGCGGCCCACCGCGCGTTCGACCACCGGCGCGGCCTGGCCGATGGTGCGCTGCTCCTTCACGGTCGGCGGGTCGGTGCGGACCGACCACCACGTGAGCGCCGCCAGCAGCACCGCCCACGCCACGGTGACGACGAGCAACCAACGCGCGGCGCGGCGGCGGCCCGGCGGGCGGGCGGAACCGGTCGGCGGGGCGTACCCGGGGTGGACGGCACTCACCGCGCCATCGTGTCACGCGCCGGCACGTCGCCCGCCGACGGCGTCACCCCGGCGGCCCGCCCGGGCTGGTGGAGAACCGACGCGATCGGCTGCGCGCCGCCCCCGGGCCGGCCCCGCGGCCGGGCGTCGCCGCCGACATCGCCACGCGGTCACCCGTCGGGGTCGCCCGGTGCGGGGACGAAGCGGTAGCCGACACCGCGCACGGTCTGCACCCGTGGGCCGTCGGGAAGCAGGCGCAGCTTGTGCCGGAGCCGCTTCATCGCCGAGTGCAGGATCGCCGTGTCGCCGAGGTACGCGCCGCGCCAGACGCAGGCGAAGAGCCGCTCGTAGCTCCAGAGCACGACCGGCGGGCTGACCAGCCGCGCCAGCAGCTCCCGTTCGATACGGGTCAGCGCCAGCGGGCACCCCCGCCAGGTGACCAGGTGCCCCGGCCCGTCGACGACCAGGTCACCGCAGGTCACCGGACTTTCCCCCGGCACCGGCACCGGCACCGGCGTCGGCGTCGGCCCGGCGGGCGGCTCGGGAAAGAGCATCGCGCGCAGCTCGGCGAGATCGGCGCAGCTCAGGACCGGCCCCACCCCGTCGAGCCGGCGCAGCACGTGCTCGCGCACCGCCACGTCGGGGCTGACACAGACAACTATCGGGACTCCCCCACCGGACACGCTGCCTCCCGGCTGCCCGCGCTGACGTGAAACGCTCCCACCCGCCGACGCGTCCCGGCGGGGCCCGCGGTCAGCGTATGGCCAGAATCGCGCCCCGTCACTGACCAGGTACTGACCGAAACATTCCATTGATCGCCCTCTGCCGGCCTACGAGCATGACTTCCGTGGGGCCGGAACCGCCCGGACCGCGGACGTCGGGAGGGAACAGTGTTCGTACGACCATCCACACGGTCCCGCCTGCGGCGGGTGGCCGTCGCGCTCGGCGCGCTGGTGCTCGGGCTGACCGCCCAGCCCGCGCTCGCCGCGCCGCCGCCCGGTACCCCGGCCCGGGCGACCGTCGCGCCGGGGCTGCTCGACGGCCGTACCGCCACCGGTAGCACGACGTTCCTGGTGTACCTGCGGGAGACCGCCCCGCTCGCCGACACGGCGAAGCTGCGGGACGCGGACGGCCGGGCCCGCGCCGTGCACCGGCTGCTGACCGGTACCGCCGAACGCACCCAGCGCGACCTCCGCGAACTGCTGGACGGGCGCAAGGTGGAGCACACGTCGTACTGGATCGCGAACGCCCTCCGCGTCCGTGGCGACCGGGCCCTGATCGACGAACTGGCGAGGCGGCCCGAAGTCGCCCGGATCGAACCCACCCGCAGCTACCCGCTGGTCCGGCCGACGCCGGCCACGGTCGGCCGCGCCCGGACCGCCGCCGTCGAGTGGGGTCTCACCGACATCGGCGCGCCGCGGGTGTGGGACGAGTTCGGCGACCGCGGCGAGGGCGTCGTGGTGGCGAACATCGACAGCGGCGTGCAGTACGACCATCCCGCCCTGGTGCGCTCCTACCGGGGCAACCTCGGCGGCAGCTTCGACCACGCCTACAACTGGTACGACCCGACCGGGGTGTGCCCCGGCCCGGCGCCCTGCGACAACAACGACCACGGCACCCACGTGATGGGCACGATGGTCGGCGACGACGGGGCGGGCAACCAGATCGGCGTCGCCCCGGGCGCGCGGTGGATGGCCGCGAAGGGATGCGAGGCGAACACGTGTTCGGACGCCTCGCTGCTCGCCGCCGGCCAGTGGATCCTCGCCCCGACCGACCCGGACGGGCAGAACCCGCGGCCTGACCTGCGTCCGGACATCGTGAACAACTCGTGGGGCGGCGACGGGGGCGATCCCTGGTACCAGCAGACCGTCGCCGCCTGGCGGGCCGCCGGCATCTTCCCGGTCTTCTCCGCCGGCAACGACGGTCCGGCCTGTGGCAGCGCCGGCTCGCCCGGCGACCACCCGACCGCGTACGCCGTCGGGGCGTACGCGTCGAACGGCGCCATCGCCGACTTCTCCGGTCGCGGCTCCGGCACCGACCCGCTGAAGCCGAACGTCGCCGCCCCCGGGGTGGCCGTCCGCTCCAGCGTGCCCGGCGGCGGTTACGCGGCCTTCAACGGCACGTCGATGGCGGCACCGCACGTCGCCGGAGCGGCGGCCCTGGTCTGGTCGGCCGCCCCCGGCCTGCGCGGGGACGTCGCCGCCACCGAGGCGTTGCTGGACCGCACCGCCCGGGACGTCGACGCCACCACCTGCGGCGGGTCCGCCGCCGACAACAACGTGTTCGGTGAAGGGCGCCTCGACGCGTACGAGGCGGTGCGCGGCGCCCCGCGCGGGGCGGTCGGCCGGATCACCGGCACGGTGACCTCGGCCGCTGACGGGGACCCGGTTGCCGGGGCGACCGTCGGCGACGGCACCCGCACCGTCACCACCGGCCCCGACGGCCGGTACGCCCTGACCGTGCCGGCCGGCGAGACGACCGTGACGGTCTCCGCGTACGGCTTCGCCACGCAGTCGGCCACGGTCACGGTCGCCGAGGGCGCTGCGGTCACCCGGGACTTCGCGCTGGCGGCGAGCCCGACGGTCACCCTGGGCGGCCGGGTCACCGACGGTTCCGGGCACGGCTGGCCGCTCTACGCCCGCGTCGACGTGGCCGGCCGTCCGGGCGGCCCGGTCTTCACCGACCCGGCGACCGGCCGCTGGTCGGCCACCGTGGCCGGGAACACCGGGTACCGGATCACCGTCACGGCCCGGTACCCGGGCTACCGCACCGTGACGCGGGACGTGCCGGTCGGCGACGGCGCCGCCACGGCGGACGTCGCGCTGCCGGTCGACCCGGCCTGCACCGCCGCCGGCTACACCGGCAACTTCGGCCCGTCGCAGCTCACGCAGGGCTTCGACGGCACGACCGCACCGCAGGGGTGGTCGGTGGCCAACCGCACCGACAAGGGCGGCTGGGTCTTCGACGACCCCGGGGCTCGCGGCAACCTCACCGGCGGCAGCGGTGGCTTCGCGATCGTCGACAGCGACACGCTGGGCTCCGGCAACACCCAGGACACCGACCTGGTGACCCCGCCGGTGGACCTGTCCGGCGCGCCCGCGCCCGTCCTGCGCTTCCGCAGCGACTGGCGCGCGGTGGGGGTGAACGACGCCGCCGACGTGGACGTCTCCACCGACGGCGGCGCCAACTGGACCAACGTCTGGCACCAGACGTCCAGCCGGCGCGGGCCCCGCATCGAGGAGGTGCCGCTGACCGGGGCCGGGGGCGCGTCCGACGTCCGCGTGCGGTTCCGCTTCACGGGCACGTTCGCCTGGTGGTGGCAGGTCGACGACGTCACCCTCGTCAACCGGGACTGCACGCCGGTGCCCGGCGGCCTGGTGGTCGGCAGGACGACCGACCGCAACACCGGCACCCCGGTGAACGGGGTCTCCGTGACCAGCGTGGACCGCCCCGCCGACCGGGGCGACTCGGCCGCCACACCCGAGGACCCGACCCAGCCCGACGGCTTCTACTGGCTCTTCTCCGGCCGCACCGGGACCCACCCCCTCACCGCGACGCTGAGGCCGTACGCACCGGCCACCCGTGATGTCACGGTCGTCGCCGGCGACGTGCGGCGGGTCGACTTCGCGCTGGCCGCCGGCCGACTCACGGTCACCCCGGGGCAGGTGGAGTCCCACCAGCGGTACGGCAGCACCCGGAGCACGCGGCTCACGGTGACGAACACCGGCACCGCCCCGGCGACGGTGGAGATGCTGGAGCGGGCCGGACGGTTCGACCTGCTCAACCGGGCGGGAGCCCCGCTGCGCGAGGTCACGGTGAAGGGGATCAGCAAGGCACGCACCGGGACCGCGTACGGCGGCGCGGCGCCGGAGGCCACCCCGTCAGCTGACGACGCCTGGACCCGGATCGCCGACCTGCCGGCGGCGGTCTTCGACAACGCGGCCGCGTGGCTCGACGGGCGGGTCTACTCGGTCGGCGGTGGCAGCGGAACCGGGACCGAGCGCCTGGCCTGGGCGTACGACCCGGGCACGGCGGCCTGGACGGCGCTGCCCGACCTGCCGACCGCCCGCGCCAAGCCGGCCGTCGCGGCGGTCGGCGGCAAGCTCTACGTGTTCGGTGGCTGGGGTGCCGACGAGAACACCGTCGCGTCGGTCGACGTGTTCGATCCGGGCACCGGCAGCTGGAGCACGCTGGCCGGGGCGGCCAACCCGACACCGGTCGCCGCCGCCGGGACGGCGGTCGCGGGCGGCAAGGTCTACCTCGTGGGCGGCTGCACGGACGGGGCGTGCGCCGAGACCGACCGGCTGGTGGCGTTCGACCCGAAGACCGGAACCTTCACCACCGGCGCACCCTACCCGCACCCGGTCGCCTGGCTGGGCTGCGGCGGAATCGGCGCCCAGGTGTACTGCGCCGGGGGCACCGGCAGCACCGAGTACACCGACGCGTACCGGTACGACCCGGCCTCGGACGGCTGGACCCGGATCGCCGACCTGCCGCTGGAGATGTGGGCCTCGCAGTACGCGGCGGCCGGCGGGATGCTCGTGCTGGCCGGCGGCGTGACCAGCGGGTCCAGCGTGGTGACGAACCGGACGGTCGGCTACGACCCGGCGACCGGCAGCTGGCGGGACCTGCCGAACACCGGGTTCGCCCGGTACCGGGGCGCCGCCGCGTGCGGGGCGTACCGGATCGGCGGCTCGCCCACCTCGTTCGTCGGGTCGGTGCAGAGCGAGCGGCTGGGTGGCCTGGAGCTGTGCGCGGAGGAGGCGGACCTGCCCTGGCTCGGCACTTCGCCCACCAGCTTCACGCTGGCGGCGGGAGCGTCCCGCACGATGACCGTCACGCTCACCGCGACGGCCGCCGCCGGAGTCGCGCAGCCCGGACGGTACGCGGGTGAGCTGGCGTTCGCGGCCGACGTGCCGTACCCGGTGCCACCGGTGATCGTCGAGATGAACGTGTCGCCGCCGGCGAGCTGGGGCAAGCTCCTGGGCACGGTCACCGGGGTGACCTGCGGTGGCGTGACGGTCGGCGTACCGGCGACGGTCCGGGTGAACCTGGTCGGCGGCAGCGCCGGCTACACCCTGACCGCGGACGCGTCCGGCCGGTACGCGTGGTGGCTGCCCAAGGGCCGCTACGACGTGATCGTCGCCAAGGACGGCTGGGTCCCCGAGGTACGGCGCACCCGGGTCCGGGCCGGCTTCGTCGGCACGCTCGACTTCGCCCTCGATCCCTCCTCGCCCTGCACGAGAGCGACCGGCATCTGAGGTGAGCGCCTCGTTGTACCGAGGCTCCGGCCGACCCCAGCCGGAAGAACCACTCCGGTCGCTCCTTTGGAGCTGATGCCGTCAATGCATCAACATCGGTGCCCCGTCAACCGTCTGCTGCTTGACGACACAGGTGGATCAGCTCCAAAGGGAGCCAGGCGTGAGCCATGTCCTTCTAGGTGACGGTACGTTGCGACCGACGGCCCGCGGCTACCGGTTCCAGTCGCTGACGCTGCGCCGCCTGCCCCCGACGGCGAGTGAGCCCCTCAGGGCTTTCGGAGCCACGTCTTCGGATCGGTCACAAGACGCCCTTGCCGTGGTGACGATCGATCACCTCGGTTCAAGCGGGCGCTGCGCGGCTGGCGGTCCCGGCCCTTTGTCGTCCACCTGGCCCTCCGGGCGGCCGACTCGGCTGCGGCCCACGTCCTCGCAGGAACGGCTGCGGCCCGCCGCCCCGTACGGGGTGGCGGGCCGCGAGTCGATGCAGAGCGTGGGTCAGTTGGCGACCGTGACGGCCACCTCGTTGATGCCCCGGGCGGCGGTCACGGCGGTGTCGCCGTTGCCGTGACGGGAGAGCGCCCGCAGCGTCCACGTGCCGGGGGCGGCGAAGAAGCGGAACTGCCCGGCCGGTGAGGTGACCACCTCGGCGGTGAACTCACCGGTGGAGTCGAGCAGCCGGACGTACGCGCCCGGCACCGATTCGCCCTCGGTGGAGCGGACGACGCCGGTGATGACGGTCTCCTTCTCCAGGTCGAGGCTGGCGGGCAGCGGGGCGGCCTGGTCCGGTGCGGCGCAACCGGCGGCGGTGGGTGCGGTCATGACTCAGGCCTCCCCCGGCTCGTCACCGAGCGCGACCGGCACGCCGACCAGCGAGCCGTACTCGGTCCAGGAACCGTCGTAGTTCTTCACGTTGTGGTGGCCGAGCAGCTCCTGGAGCACGAACCAGGTGTGCGAGGAGCGCTCGCCGATCCGGCAGTACGCGATGGTCTCCCTGCTGTCGTCCAGCCCCGCCTCGGCGTAGATCCTGCGCAGCTCGTCGTCGGACTTGAAGGTGCCGTCCTCGTTGGCCGCCTTCGACCACGGAACGCTGATCGCGGTCGGGACGTGGCCGGCGCGCTGCGCCTGCTCCTGCGGCAGGTGCGCGGGGGCGAGGAGACGGCCCGCGTACTCGTCGGGGCTGCGCACGTCGACCAGGTTCTTGGCGCCGATGGCGGCGACCACCTCGTCGCGGAAGGCCCGGATGCTGTTGTCCGGCTCCTGGGCCGCGTACTGGGTCGCCGGACGGGTCACCGCGTCCTTGACCAGCGGGCGGGCGTCCAGCTCCCACTTCTTGCGGCCGCCGTCGAGCAGCTTGACGTCCCCGTGGCCGTAGAGCTTGAAGTACCAGTACGCGTACGCGGCGAACCAGTTGTTGTTGCCGCCGTAGAGGATGACGGTGTCGTCGTTGGCGATGCCCCGCTCCGAGAGGAGCGCCTCGAACTGGGACCTGTTGACGAAGTCCCGGCGGACCGGGTCCTGCAGGTCGGTCTTCCAGTCGAGCTTGATCGCGCCGGGCAGGTGGCCGGTGTCGTAGGCCGAGGTGTCCTCGTCGACCTCGACGAAGACGACGCCCGGGGCGTCGAGGTTCTTCTCGGCCCAGTCGGCCGAGACGAGTGCGGTGTCGCGACTCATCAGATCACTCCCTGGTGAAGATGGACGGTGAACCAGCACGAGGCATCGAAAGATGTGAGGATCGCACCGCGCGCGGAATCCACCGTATGGACGGATCACGGGTTCGTGCGACGGCGCCGCTGCCGGGCGTTGAAAGTGAGCACGGGAGAAGAAAGAAGCTCCTGCGTGCCGTTGGCCGCTAGGCAGCCGAGGACAGCCCCGCCGTCAGATGACGGGGCGACACAGGCAGGTGGCCACGCGGCACAGGTCGACCGCGCGCCGTTTGGTGAGGAGCGTCCCCATGGCCAGGGAGCCTACCAGCGATCCCCGGTGACGCCAGCGGACGGACCAGCATCCGGGACGCACCCGGACGGTCAGCCCACCGCGTTGATCGGCACGTTGCTCGCGTCCGCGGTCACCTGGAGCCCCTCGGGCAGCGGACGGACCTCGCGGACCGCGAGCTGGAACGGCAACTCCGGCAGGGGCACGTCGATCGAGATGCTCTGCGCGTAGTTGTTGAGCAGCGTGCGCGCCAACGGCACGTTGGGCAGCCCCTCGGCGGTCAGGTTGTCGAACCGCAGGGCCACCGCTCCCTGCTCGCTGACCGTGATGTCGGCGGTGCCGGTGACGGTCAGCCGCTGCCCGAGGATGTCCACCGGGGCGGTCACCGCGAGCCGGCCGCCCTGCTCGCCCAGCCGCAGCCCGTCACGGTCGAGCAGCGCCGTCAGGCTGTCGTAGCTGATGATGCCGGTGCCGTTGACGGTCTCGGCGACCACGTCACCCTGCCCGGACCGGATGGTGTCCAGCGAGGCGGCCACGTTGCGGGCGTCCACGTCGAGCGTCGGCAGCGCGACCGCGTCGCCCTGCACCGAGCCGCGCACCTCGCGCAGCCCGATGGAGATGCGTTCGTACCGGCCGTCGAGCACCTGGGTGAGGAACGGGAAGCCGCCGATCTCGACCTCCGGCGGGGACGACTGGGCGTCCTGCTTGGCGATCTCCTGCCGCACCTGGTCGGCGATCGCGCGCTCGGCCACCCCGGCCGCCACCCGGTCGGCCACGACCAGCAGGCCGGCCAGGACCAACAGCAGGACGAGGAGGACGACGAGTGCGCGGCGCCCCCGCCGCCGGGGCCGCTCCTGGTACGCGTACTCGTCGGTCACGCCGCCTCCTGTCGTCCTCACCGTTGCCGCGTCGCGGCGCCCCGGTGGTACCCGAACGGTCGAATTCTCAATCTCCGGTCAGAGCACGAGCTTGCACAGGGCGTACGCGGCCGGGGCGGCGAGGGCGAAGCCGGCGAGGGGGCCCTGCATGTGCCGGGCCACCCACATGGTGGGCTGCTCGCCGGCCATCAGGCGGCCCGCCTCCGCGTACCCGACCGCCAGGTCGGCGAGGACGGCCGCGACGGCCGCGACCAGGCCCATGATCGCGGCCCGGGTCGGGGTGAACGGGGTGACCAGGTAGCTGCCGAGGAGCGCGCTGACGAGCGTGCCGACCATGGCGCCGCCGACCACGCCGGCCGCGCCCCGGGGGACCTGGGGGGCCAGCCGGGGCCAGGCGGCGAACGCGTCGGTGGCCCGGGCGACGGTGAGCGCGACGCCGGCGGCGGTGAGGCAGACCGTGATGGCCTGGGTCCCCGCCGGGATCCGGCTCAGCACGATCAGCGTGCCGAACGCCACAACGCCGGCCACGATCAGCGCGGTGCCCCGGAGCGAGTCGGTGACCCGCACCCGGTCGACGCGGCGGACGAGCTGGCCGAGTACGGCGGCCACCAGCCCCGCCAGGAGGATCTGCACCAGGGGCATGAGCCGGGCGACGTCGGTCTGCACGGCAACCGTGTCGGCCGCGACCGCCGCGACGGCGCTGACCGCGGCGACCACCGCCAGCGCGGGCGGCCGCGCCGCCATCGTCCAGGCCAGCACCGAGAGCAGTTGGACGCTGAGGACGACGATCGTGAACGGCAGCCGGTGACCGGGCCCCGAGGTCTGCGCCGCCAGCACCAGACCGGCTCCGAGCAGGGCGGCGAAGCCGGCGACGCTCAGCGCGAGCGGCCGCCGCACCTCGACGGGCGGAGTGACCTCCTCGGCCTTCTCGTCCCCTGGTTCGATGGCGGGTCGGCGCGCCGGCTCCCCGTCGCGCCGGGCCCGGCGTGGGCCACCGCGTTCCGCCCGCTCCTGGTCGTCGCCCGCGCGCGGCGCGTTCGGCGGGCCGCCCGGGGGCTGGTCGGGCCAGGGGTCACGGCCGGTGTCCGGCGTGCTGGAGGGAAACACCCACCGATCGTGCCAGACCCGGCCCCGGCCACGGGGGTCACGGTTTCGGCGAGGTTAAAAGCTGTGGCGCGATCAAGGGCACATCGGGCAAACGGGAAATGGCGCGGAGGTCCGGCCGGGGCGATCGGTTACGCTCAAGCCGTTACCCCGCCCGTCAGCGACGCCGGGACCACGCAAGTTCTCAGCGCCACCCGCGAGGAGTGTGCCGCTGGTCGCGCGCGGCCGAGGGCCGCCGGGACGGAGGTGATCGTGGAGATCCTGCTGCTGGTGACCGCGCGAGCAGGCGAACCGTCCGCTGTGCTGCCGGCGCTCGACCTGCTGCCCCACTCGGTCCGCACCGCGCCGCGCGACGTCCGCACGCTGGTCGCCGGCCCCAGCCCCGACGCGGTGCTGGTCGACGCCCGCTCCGAGCTGAGCGAGGCCCGCGCCACCTGCCGGATGCTGCACGCCACCGGGCTCGGCGTGCCACTGGTCGCCGTGGTCACCGAGGCCGGGCTGATCGCCCTCAACGCGGACTGGGGCGTCGACGACGTCATCCTCGCCGCGGCGGGTCCGGCCGAGGTCGAGGCCCGGCTGCGCCTGGCGGTGGGCCGGCTGAGCAACGCGACCGCCGGCGCCGGTGGCTCGATCCGGGCGGGCGAGCTCACGATCGACCCCGACACGTACGCCGCGAAGCTCAAGGGCCGGCCGCTCGACCTCACGTACAAGGAGTTCGAGCTGCTGAAGTTCCTGGCGCAGCACCCGGGCCGGGTCTTCACGCGCGACCAGCTGCTGCGCGAGGTCTGGGGCTACGACTACTTCGGCGGCACCCGCACGGTGGACGTGCACGTCCGTCGGCTGCGGGCCAAGCTCGGCTCGGAGTACGAGTCGATGATCGGCACGGTCCGCCAGGTCGGTTACAAGTTCGTCGTCCCGCCGTCGCGGTCGCTGCCGGAGAGCGAGCACGCGCCACTGCCGGTCTGAGCCCCATTCGAGCATTCGCCCCTTTTGCGCGGATCGCTCACTTTATTCTGACTGCCAGGTTTGGCCAGTCAGAGGGGGCGGCGGTGCGCGAAATGACCACGGGGGCGACGGTTCGTCACAGGCGGGCTGACTGATGCGGCTCTCCCCGGCCGCCCGCAGCCTCGGCATCGTGCTGCTGGTGCTGACCGCGCTGCTCGGTTCGGCGTACGCGATCGCCCGCAGCCTCGTGCCGGACGGACTGGGATCCGGCGTCACCACCAGCGCCACCGGTCCGCACTACGGCGACCAGCCGCCCCCGTCCGGGGAGCCCGGCACCCGCCCGTCGCGGTCGGGTGACCCCGCCGGCCCGCGGAAGGACACCGGCGAAGCGGAGATCGTCGACGGCATCCGCACGTACGGCGCCCGCAGCACGACCGGCACGTCGACGGTGGCGCTGACCTTCGACGACGGGCCGGACCCCCGCTACACCCCGCAGGTCCTCGCGATCCTGCGGGACTTCAACGTCACCGCGACGTTCTGCGTGGTCGGCGAGAACGCGAGCAACCACCCCGACCTGATCCAGGCGATCGTGGCCGACGGCCACACGCTGTGCAACCACACCTGGAACCACGACGTCACGCTCGGTGCCCGGTCGCCGGATCGGATCCGGGCCGACCTGCTCCGGACGACCGAGGCGATCCGGGCGGCGGCGCCGGACGCGCCGATCGCCTACTACCGGCAGCCCGGCGGCGCCTGGACGTACCCGGTGGTCTCGGTGGCACAGGAACTCGGCATGATCCCGCTGCACTGGACGGTCGACCCGGCCGACTGGCGCGTGCCCGGCGCGGGCCACATCGCGTCGACGGTGACCACCGGCGTGGAGCCGGGTGCGGTCGTGCTGCTGCACGACGCCGGCGGCGACCGGCAGGGCACAGTGGACGCGCTGTACCGGATCCTGCCGGACCTCACCAGCCGGTTCCAGGTGGCGGCCCTGCCCCCCGACCCGACATGACGATGCTGCCCACGAGCGCGGGCGACGGTGCCGGGACCGCGTGGCCGGAATCGGCGGCCACCCCGGCGGCGCGACGGCTGCGGATGCCGCCCGGTCCGCCGGAGCCGGCCCGGGGGACGGGCTACGGTGACCCGGTGAGCAGCCCCGAACCCGCGCGCGACCGGATGTACCGGACCGACCGACTCGACCCGACGGAGATCGCCGACGTGCTGGCCCTCGCCCGCGCCGCCGGGGACGCCGACGGCGCGGACCCGCTCGACGAGCACGTCCTGCTCCGGCTCCGGGACGGGCGGGCGCCGGCCGCGCACCTCACGGCCCGCGCCGACGACGGCACCCTCACCGGGTACGCACACCTGGACATCACCGACCCGGCGGCGGGCACCGGCGTGGAGATGGCGGTCCATCCCGCTTACCGCCGGCGTGGCACCGGACGTGCCCTGGCCCGCGGCGCGGTGACGGCGGCGACCGGGCCGCTGCGCGCCTGGGCGCACGGCGACCACCCCTCGGCCGCCGCCCTCGCGGTGGATCTGGGCTTCGCGCGGGCCCGGGTGCTGTGGCAACTGCGCCGGCCGCTCACCGCCCCGGTTCCCGAGCCGCGCCTGCCCGACGGGGTGACGCTGCGCGCGTACCGGCCGGGCGCCGACGACGACGCCTGGCTGGCGCTCAACGCGCGGGCCTTCGCCGACCACCCCGAGCAGGGCCGTTGGACCGCCGCCGACCTGCGGGTACGCCTCGGCGAGCCGTGGTTCGACCCGGCCGGTTTCCTGCTCGCCGTGGCCGAGCCGACGGGTGAGCTGCTCGGCTTCCACTGGACGAAGGTCCACGAGCGGCCCGGCTCGGCCCCGATCGGCGAGGTGTACGTGCTGGGTGTCGACCCGGGCGCCCACGGCGGCGGGCTCGGCAAGGCGCTGACCGCGGCCGGCCTCGCGTACCTGCGGGACCGGCGCGGCCTGGACCGGGTGATGCTCTACGTCGACGAGTCCAACACCGCGGCGGTGGCCCTGTACGAGCGGCTCGGCTTCGCCCGCTGGTCCGCGCACGTCAACTACCACCTGGGCTGAGCGGTGAACGATCGGTGGCACCGCGCCCTGGTGGGCCTCTGGCTCGCACTCCTGCTCGCCGGGTGCGCGCCCGACCGCCCGGACGGGCCGGTGCCGCAGGAACTCTGCGCCGCCGGCACCCTGGACGCGCAGGGATCGTCCGCCCAGTACAACGCCATGGTGCGGTGGATCACCGCGTACCAGCAGTCGTGCCCCGGCTCCACCATCAACTACGAGGCTTCCGGCTCGGGTGCCGGCATCAAGGCGCTGGTCGCCGGCATGGCGGACTTCGCCGGCAGTGAGTCCCTGCTGGAGCCGAAGGAGAAGGTCCAGGCCGACGCGCAGTGCTCGGGCGGCCGAACCGTCAGCCTCCCCATGGTGATCGGCCCGGTGGCCGTCGCCTACCAGCTCGGCGTCCCGGAGCTGCGGTTGACTCCGGCCACGCTCGCCCGGATCTTCGCGGGTGCCATCAAGCAGTGGGACGACCCGGCGATCCGGGCGGACAATCCGGGCGTGGCGCTGCCACCGACCCCGATCCGCCCGGTCCACCGGGCGGACGAATCCGGTACCACGGAGACCTTCACCACCTACCTCTCGGAGGCAGCTCGGGCGGAGTGGACGCTGGGCTCGGACCGGGAGTGGCCGGCGACCGGCGGCATCGGCGTCGAGGGGTCGGAGCGGCTGGCCGAGGCGGTCGGCGACACCGACGGCACGATCGGCTACCTGGAGCTGTCGTTCGCCCGTAACGAGGGGCTGTCGGTGACGCGGATCCGTAACACCTCGGGCGCGTTCGTAGCGCCGTCCGGCGAGGCGGCGGCGAAGGCGATTCCGGAGCCGGGGGCAGACCTGGAGGTCGAGTCCGACAGCGCCACACCGGCGCCGGGGGCGTACCCGATCGTGCTGGTGACCTTCGAGGTCCTCTGTCAGCAGGGACTCGCCGCGGACGAGGTGCCGCTGGTCCGCGGCTTCCTGGGGTGGGCGGCCAGCGCTGAGGGTCAGCGGCTCATCGCGGAGATCGGCTACGCACCGCTGCCCGAGCCGCTGCGCCGACGGGTGGCCGCCGAGGTCGCCCGCATCTCCTGAGATCGGGGGGCCGCCGGGGCTATGCAGCGCATCACCGCCGGATAACGGTCACGACTCGGCGCGGTAACGACCTGCCGGAGAAATACCCATACTTCCGACAGCGGCACCCCAGTTCACTAAACGGACAACTCACCCTCAGCGACCGGCCACCACGAGGGTCGCACGTGTTCACCTTCCGTTCACTTGTGACCGGCGAACCAGTCACCTGGCACTCCTAGCTTTTGGGCCATGCCGGTCAGCGTGCCGGCTCCCCGGCCCCCAACCCGGGGCCGCCAAGCCAGTCAGACGTGAAGGGAAACCCCTCAGGTGAAGCTCCAGCGGCACGGCACTCTCGCCTGCCTCGCTCTTACCGCGACGCTCGCTCTCAGTGCATGCGGCTCGGACAACAACGAGCCTGCCAACCCGTCGGCCTCCGGGTCGTCCGCCGCGGCCGACTGCGCCACCGGCACGCTGAACGCCCAGGGCTCCTCGGCGCAGAAGAACGCCGTGTCCGAGTGGATCAAGGCGTACCAGCAGAAGTGCCAGGGCACCACGATCAACTACGAGCCCTCCGGCTCCGGCGCCGGGATCGAGGCCTTCATCGCCGGCACCGCCGACTTCGCCGGCTCGGACTCGGCGTTGAAGGAGGACCAGCAGCCCAAGGCCGACGCCCGCTGCGCCACCGGCAAGGCGATCAACCTGCCGATGGTGATCGGCCCGGTCGCCGTCGCCCACAACGTCAGCGGTGTGGACAACCTCCAGCTGAAGCCGGCCACCCTGGCCAAGATCTTCGCTGGCAAGATCACCAAGTGGGACGACGCGGCCATCAAGGCGGACAACCCGGACGCCAAGCTGCCGGCCACCACCATCCAGACCGTGCACCGGTCGGACTCGTCCGGCACCACCGACAACTTCACCGACTTCCTCTCCAAGACCGCCGAGGCCGACTGGACCTTCGGCAAGGCCAAGGAGTGGAAGGCCCCGGGCGGCACCGGCGCCAAGGGCTCGGACGGCGTGGCCAGCGCGGTCAAGCAGGCCGACGGCGCCATCGGCTACATGGAGTGGTCGTTCGCCGAGAACGCCAGCCTGGGCATCGCCAAGATCGGTAACGGCGCCGGCGAGTTCGCCGAGCTGACCGCGGAGGCGGCCGGCAAGACCATCCAGGGCGCCGCGGTCGAGGGCCAGGGCAACGACCTCAAGATGAAGATCGACTACAACACCAAGGAGGCCGGGGCGTACCCGATCGTCCTGGTGACGTACGAGATCGTCTGCGAGAAGGGCCACGCCGCCGACAAGCTCCCGCTGATCAAGGGCTTCCTCGGCTACGCGGCCAGCACCGAGGGCCAGTCGGAGCTGACCGAGCTGGGCTACGCCCCGCTGCCGGACAGCGTCCGCACCAAGGTCGAGACCGCGGTCAAGAGCCTCTCCTGACCTGACCGACACCACCACGTATCTCAATCGGAGCGAGCGAGCTGATGGGTGACATCCCTCCCCGCTCGGCCAACGCCGGCACCGGCGGAACCACTCACGGGTGGTCCGCCGGTGCCTCGGCGCGTGTGGCCGAGGCACCACTTCGCACCCCGGACGGGCCGGGGCTGGGTGGCGGCGGCGCCTTGCCGCGTGCCCGCAGGTTCGGCGCCGAGCGGGCCTTCCGCGGTCTCACCGTGGCCGCCGGGACCGCCGTGCTCGTCATCATCGCGGCGATCGCGGTCTTCCTGATCGCCAAGGCCGTGCCGGCCCTGCAGGCGAACACCGAGAACTTCTGGACGTTCGAGGGCTGGTTCCCCAACGACCCCGAGCCGAAGTTCGGCATCGGCGCGCTCGCCTTCGGCACCGTGCTCAGCTCCGCACTCGCACTGCTCATCGCGGTGCCGATCGCCCTGGGCATCGCGCTCTACCTCTCGCACTACGCGCCGCGCCGGGTGGGCACCACCCTCGGCTTCCTGATCGACCTGCTGGCGGCCGTGCCCAGCGTCGTCTTCGGCCTCTGGGGTCGCGAGGTGTTCATCAACCCGGTTCGCGACTTCTCGGTCTGGCTGAACGAATACTTCAGCTGGATCCCGCTCTTCGGGGGCGACGGGCCGTTCGGGCGGTCGATCCTGCTCGGCGCCCTGGTGCTGGCCATCATGGTGTTGCCGATCATCACGTCGCTCTCGCGCGAGGTGTTCCTTCAGACGCCGACGGCCAACGAGGAGGCCGCCCTCGCGTTGGGCGCCACCCGCTGGGAGATGCTGCGCACCGCAGTGCTCCCCTACGGCCGCCCCGGCATCATCGCCGCGGTGATGCTCGGCCTCGGCCGCGCGCTGGGCGAGACGATCGCCCTCGCGTTGACCCTCGGCATCACCTTCGGCATCTCGTTCAACCTGATCGAGAACGGCGGCAACACGATCGCCGCCAACATCGCCAACGCGTTCGGCGAGGCGAACGAGACGGGTCGGGGCGCGCTGATCGCCTCCGGTCTGGTCCTCTTCGCCATCACGCTGATCGTCAACATCACCGCGCGGGCGATCATCTACCGCCGCCGGGAGTTCACGGAGTCGGCCGCATGACCACCACCGTCACCTCGCACCGCACCCGCCCGCCGGCCCAGCCGCCGACGCTGCGCGCCCGCCGGCTGCCGAAGTACGCGGCACCGGTCATCGCACTCGCCGCGCTGCTGGTCTCGGCCGCGCTCGTGTACGGCACCGGCATCGGCGGCCCGGTCCTCGTGGTCGTGGTCGGCGCGCTGCTGTACCTGGCCGGGCTCTTCGCCGCGGCGAACGCCGTCGAGGGTCGCCGGTCGGCCCGCAACCGCGCCTGGAGCGCCCTGATCCACTCGGCGTTCGTGCTGGCCGTGCTGCCGCTGGCCTCGGTGGTCTGGACGCTGGTCAGCAAGGGTCTGGAGCGGTTCGACGCCAACTTCTTCCTCACCTCGATGAACAACATCGGGGCGCGGGACCCGGAGGGCGGCGCGTACCACGCCATCGTCGGCACCCTGATCCAAGTCGGTATCGCCACCCTGATCACCGTGCCGCTCGGCATCCTCTGCGCGATCTACGTGGTCGAGTACGGCCGTGGCAAGTTCGCCTTCGCGATCCGGTTCTTCGTCGACGTCATGACCGGCATCCCGTCCATCGTCGCCGGCCTGTTCATCCTGGCGTTCTGGGTGCTGATCGTCTCGCCGTACTTCAGCTCCACCGGGCGGCCGGGATTCTCCGGCTTCGCCGCCGCGTTGGCATTGAGCGTGCTGATGCTGCCGACCGTGGTCCGCTCCACGGAGGAGATGCTGCGCCTGGTCCCCGCGCCGCTGCGCGAGGGCGCGTACGCCCTGGGCGTACCGAAGTGGAAGACGATCCTGCGGATCGTCCTGCCGACCGCGCTGCCGGGCATCGTCACCGGCGTCATGCTCGCCATCGCCCGCGCGGCCGGCGAGACGGCCCCGGTGCTGCTCGTCGCCGGCGGCGGCGCGGCGATCAACTTCAACCCGTTCGAGAACAACCAGTCGTCGCTGGCCCTCTTCGTCTACCAGCAGGCCGGTGACGCGTCCCGGTACGCGCCGGCACGGGCGTGGACCGCGGCACTCACCCTGGTCGCCCTCGTGCTGATCCTGACGATCGCGGCGAAGCTGCTGGCCCGCCGTAACCGGCTCAGCCGATGAACCCCGGAGGTACCACCACCATGGCGAAGCGCATCGAAGCCTCGAAGGTCACCGCGTACTACGGCGGTTTCAAGGCGATCGAGGACATCAGCCTGACCGTCGAGCCGAAGACGGTCACCGCCCTCATCGGGCCGTCCGGCTGCGGCAAGTCCACCTTCCTGCGGTCCATCAACCGGATGCACGAGGTGCTCCCCGGTGCCCGCGTCGAGGGCAGCCTGACCATCGACGGCCAGGACGTCTACGACCGCGACGTGGACGTCACCGCCGTCCGCCGCATGATCGGCATGGTCTTTCAGCGCCCCAACCCGTTCCCGACCATGAGCATCTACGAGAACGTCGTGGCCGGCCTGCGCCTCAACGGCGTGCGCCGCAAGTCGATCCTGGACGAGGCGGCCGAGAGGGCGCTCCGCTCGGCGAACCTGTGGGACGAGGTGAAGGACCGGCTCGGCAAGCCCGGCGCCGGCCTCTCCGGCGGTCAGCAGCAGCGGCTCTGCATCGCCCGCACCATCGCGGTCGAGCCGCAGGTCGTGCTGATGGACGAGCCCTGCTCCGCGCTCGACCCGATCTCGACGCTGGCCATCGAGGACCTGATGTTCCAGCTCAAGGACAAGTTCACGATCATCATCGTCACGCACAACATGCAGCAGGCCGCGCGGGTGTCGGACCGGACCGCGTTCTTCTCCATCGAGAAGACCGGCGACCCGGGCCGCCTCATCGAGTACGACAACACACAGAAGATCTTCAGCAACCCGAGCGTGAAGAAGACCGAGGACTACATCACCGGCCGCTTCGGCTGAGCCGCACTGCCGGTCACCACGACCCGCACGCAGATCCACGGAAGAGTGGCCGTTCCCGCGAGGAACGGCCACTCTTTCGCCGTTCGAGGCCCGCTCAGCCGAGAACGAAGCGGGCCTCGCCGTCGGGGCGGACGTCGAGGTGGGGAGTGACCGGGGTGGCGGGGTCGCGGGTGGCCGAGGCCGCCACGACGCCGTCGATGTCCCCGCACGCCGCGACCTGGCCGAGGGTGACCAGCGTGGGCGGGAGCATCGTCAGCTCGCCGTCCCCGGCCCGGTCGCAGGCGTCCGCCGGTCGGATCCACAGCGTCCGGTCGGCCTCCCCGGAGACGTGCCGCGTCCGCTGCCCCGTTGGGAGCAGGGCGACGAAGAAGTACGTGTCGAAGCGGCGCGGCTCGAACTCGGGTGTGATCCACCGGCTCCACGGCAGCAGCAGGTCCGACCGGAGGGTGAGCCCGCGTTCGGCGAGCAGGTCGGCGAAGCCCACCTGCCGCCCCTCCAGGGCGACCCGGGCCGCCTCCCAGTCGTCCCCCGAGACGTCACCCACCACGGTGTCGCCGTCGGGGCCGGCGAGCAGGACGCCCGCCTCCTCGAAGACCTCCCGGGCGGCGGCGCACACCACCGCCTGCGCGGCCTCCGGGCTCAGGCCGAGCCGGGCTCCCCACTCGGCCGGGGCCGGCCCGGCCCAGCCCACGTGGGCCTGCGAGTCCGAGGGGTCGACCCCGCCGCCGGGGAAGGCGTACATGCCGCCGAAGGCCATCGCGGCGACCCGGCGGATCAGGTACACCTCGAAGCCGGCTGCGGCCGGCCGGAGCAGCAGCACGGTGGCCGCCACCCTGGGCACCGCCGGGGTGCCGCCCTCCGCGTGGAACCGGCGGGCGTGCTCCACGAGCGCCGGCGGTGCGGGAAAGCCGTCGGGGTCGATCGTCATGCGGCGAGCCTAGGGCATGTCCCGGAAGCGCTCACCGGCCTGCGTCGGGCCGCCCGGCAGGGCCGGCACCGCCCCGGCACGACCTGGTTCCCGGCTGCCGGAACGGCCGTCAGCCGCTCGGCGGGTCTTCGCTAGCGTGGCCGCCATGACTCGATGGGGCATCCTCGCCACCGGCCACATCGCCGGGCGCTTCGCCGAAGACCTCCGGCTGGTGCCGGGCGCCGAACTGGTCGCGGTCGGTTCACGGACGGCCGAGAGCGCGGAGCGGTTCGCGCGCCGGCACGGCGTACCCCGGGCGTACGCCTCCTGGTCGGAACTGGCGGCGGACCCCGACCTGGACGTGGTCTACGTGGCCACCCCCCACGCCGCCCACCACGAGGCCGCCCTGACCTGCCTGCGTGCCGGGCGCGCGGTGCTGCTGGAGAAGCCGTTCACGCTCGACCTGGCCACCAGCCGCGAGCTGGTGGGGACGGCGCGCGCGGCCGGTGTCTTCCTGATGGAGGCCATGTGGATGCGGACGAACCCGCTGATCCGGCGGGTGTGCGAGCTGGTCGCCGACGGGGCGATCGGCACGGTCACGAGCGTGCGGGCCGACTTCGGGGTGAGCGGCCCGTTCCCGCCGGAGCACCGGATGCGGGCCCGCGCCCTCGGCGGCGGCGCGCTGCTGGACCTCGGGGTGTACCCGATCAGCCTGGCCCACTTGCTGCTCGGTGTGCCGGACCACGTCCACGCCTGGGCGAAGATCAGCCCGGAAGGTGTGGACGAGAACACCGGGATCGTCCTCGGGTACGAGTCGGGGGCGGTCGCCACGCTCAGCTGCGGCATGGTCGGCGTGACGCCGCTGACCGCCTCGATCACCGGTACCGGCGGCCGGATGGACCTGCCGGAGCCGTTCTACCGGCCGGGGTTCGTGACCGTGCACCGGGCCGGCGCCGAACCGGAGACGATCGGCGCGGAGCTGGTGGGCAACGGCTACCAGGACGAGGCGGCCGAGGTGCAGCGCTGCCTCGCCGAGGGCCTGCTGGAGAGCCCGCTGGTCCCGCACTCGACGACGCTCGAGGTCATGGCCCTGCTGGACGGCATCCGCGCCCGGATCGGCGTCGAGTTCGTGTGAACGTGTTAGGAAGGGCCCCTTTCACAACGCGAGGCGTTAACAAGGGGCCCTTCCTAACCCTCAGCTGAAGAGGGGGCGGGCCAGGAAGTACATCAGGGCGCCGATGGAGCCGGCGGCGGGGAAGGTCAGCACCCACGCGCCGATGATGTTGCCGGCGACGCCCCATCGGACGGCGGAGAGCCGCTTGGTGGCGCCCACACCCATGATCGCCGAGGTGATCGTGTGGGTGGTGGAGATCGGCGCGCCGAGCACCAGCGCGTTGAAGTACAGCACCGAGCTGGCGACGGTCTCCGCGGCGAAGCCCTCCGGCGGGCGCAGGTCGATGATCTTCCGCCCCAGCGTCCGGATGATCCGCCAGCCACCGGCGTACGTGCCGGCGGCGAGGACAGCGGCCGAGGTCCAGAACGCCCACTCCGGGATGAAGGTGGCGTCGTCCTGGTAGCCGCCGACGTAGAGGGCGAGCACCACGATGCCGATGGTCTTCGCGGCGTCCTGCATGCCGTGGCCGACCGACATGGCGGCGGCCGAGGCGGTCTGCGCCCAGCGGAAGCCCCGGTTGAGCTTGCCCGGGTGCCCCTTCCGGAAGATCCACTGCACGGCGATCATCACGATGTAGCCGAGCAGGAAGCCGACCATCGGCGACAGGATCATCGGGATGATGACGCTCTCGCCGATGCCGGTCCACAGCACCGTGCCGGACGCGGCGATGGTCGAGCCGACCAGGCCGCCGATGAGGGCGTGCGAGGAGGACGACGGCAGGCCGAAGTACCAGGTGATCAGGTTCCAGACGATGGCGCCGATCACACCGGCGAAGACGATGCCGAGGCTGGCCTGGCCGGTGGGTAGCTTGACCAGCCCGCTGCCGACGGTCTTGGCCACCTCGGCGCCGAAGTGCGCGCCGATGAAGTTGCCGACCGCCGCCATGGCCAGGGCCACCCGGGGTGTCAGCGCCCGGGTGGAGATGCTGGTCGCGATCGCGTTGGCGGCGTCGTGGAAGCCGTTGGTGTAGTCGAACACCAGCGCCACCGCGATCACCGCCAGCACGGCGATGAGTTCGGGACTCACAGGATCAGGACTCCTTGACCGCGATGGTCTCGACGGTGTTCGCCACGTGCTCGAAGGCGTCGCAGGCGGCCTCCAGCTCGTCGGCGACCTCCTTCATCTTCAGCACGGTCAGCGCGTCGTACTCGCCGGAGAAGAGGCGGACCAGCAGCATCCGGTACGCCTGGTCGCCGTCGTTCTCGAGTCGGTTGCACTCGATCCAGTAGTCCTCGAGGGCCTTCATGGTCTTCAGCCGGGGCATCGCCTCGGCGGTCAGCTTCGCCTGCTGGTCGAGGACGTTGACCAGCTCGTGCATCTCCCGCGGCAGCGACGGGAGCTTGGTCAGGCCGTAGAGGTAGAGCAGGTTGCCGACCGCCTCCAGGTGGTCCATCACGTCGTCCAGCTGGGAGCCCAGCCGGTAGATGTCCTCCCGGTCGAACGGGGTGATGAAGGTGGAGTTGATCTTCTTGAACAGCTCGTGGGTGATCTGGTCGCTGTCGTGCTCGACCTCGGTCAGCCGCTCGCTCACCGACTGCACCTCCACACCGGGGAGAGCCAGCTCGTTGAGGAGCTCGGTGCCCCGCACCAGGTTGTGCGCGGCCCTGGTGAAGAGCTCGTAGAAGGCGCCCTCGTTCGGGCGGAAGGAAAACTTCACAGCCGGGACCTCGTCGTGTCGGTGGAAGGGTGGTGGCCGCCCCGGGGGCGCCCGCCTGGGAATGCTAGGTGTCCCCGGATCAAGGAATTCGCCGGCCTACCACTGGCCAGGCGGCATTCACTGCTCGTTCACCTTCCGTTCACCTTCATTCGTTTCCTCAAACCCCAACAGCCGCTCCCGTTCCCGCTGGACGTCGAAATCGGCAGCCGGATACCCGAGAGCGAGAGTGTCGAACGTCTCACGCAACAGGTGCGCGACCGCCCAGTCCCGGTACCACTTCCGGTCCGCGGGCACCACGTACCAGGGCGCGGCGTCCGTGCCGCACCGGCTCAGCGCCTCCGCGTACGCGCTCTGGTAGTCGTCCCAGCGGGCCCGGGCGTCGAGGTCGGACGGGTCGTACTTCCAGTGCTTGCGGGGGTCGTCCAGCCGTTGCAGCAGTCGCCGGCCCTGTTCGTCGTACGAGATGTGCAGCAGCACCTTGACCAGGGCCATCCCGACGTCGGTCAGTTCCCGCTCGAAGGCGTTGATCTCGTCGTACCGGGCCCGCCAGGTCGCCTCCGGCACCAGCGACTCGACCCGGGCGACCAGCACGTCCTCATAGTGCGACCGGTTGAAGACGCCCACGTACCCCGGCGGCGGCAGCGCCCGCCGGATGCGCCACAGGAAGTCGTGCCGCAGTTCCTCGGGCGTGGGCGGGCCGAACGACCGGATGTGGAGTCCGAGCGGGTTCATCGCGCCGGCCACCCGCTTCACCGTGCCGTCCTTGCCACCGCAGTCCATCGCCTGGAGCACGAGCAGCACCCGGGGCGCGCCCGCCGCCCCGGCACTCGCACCCGCCACGGCCTCCGTACCACCCGAAGCTGCGGCCGCCGCGCCGGCCCGGGCCTTCGCGCTGGCGAACAGCATCTCCTGCCGGCGGGCCAGATCGTCACCGAGCAGCCGGACCTGCGCCCGGGCCCAGCCCTTGCGGTCCTCTCCCGTCACCGCACACCCCGGCAGCCCGGGCGTCGACCCCGGATCGACCGCGCCCAGACCATCCGGGCCGACCCGCAGGAGGTCCCGCATCGGCCCGTCCACGGGCGGCACCACGTCGACCTCGTCGATCCCACTCATGCCCGGATCATCACCCAGCTCACCCCGGAGCGCTCGACGAGCGTTCCGCTCGGCGGAACACGTGTCACGATCGGGTCGGCCGGATCGTCCTGGGGGCGGGAGAATCGATGTCCGCGGGGAGAGAGGCGGGCGCGTGACGGATCTGGTGACCGAGTTCGAGGCCGAGCGGGGGCGACTGACCGCGGTCGCGTACCGGATGCTCGGCAGCCGCAGCGAGGCCGAGGACGCGGTGCAGGAGACCTGGCTGCGGTACGCGGCCGCCCTCGCCGACCCGGCGGCCCGCGCCGAGATCCGCCAGCTCGGCGCCTGGCTGACCACCACCTGCGCGCGGATCTGCCTCGACGTGCTGCGCTCCGCCCGGGTACGCCGGGAGGCGTACCCCGGTCAGTGGTTGCCGGAGCCGGTGGTGACGCCGCTCGACGCGCCTCCCCGCAGCGACGGATTCGCCCCCGACCCGGCCGAGCGGGCGGTCCGCACCGACCAGGTCGGCACCGCCCTGATGGTCGTACTGGAACGGCTCAGCCCCGAGCAGCGGGTCGCGTTCGTGCTGCACGACGTCTTCGCCGTCCCGTTCGCCCGGGTCGCCGAGGTGCTCGGCACCACGGACGCCGCCGCCCGCCAGCTGGCGTCCCGGGCCCGCCGGGCCGTCAGCGCTCCCGAGGCGCCCCGGCAGACCGCGGACGCGGCCGAGCAGCGCCGCGTCGTCGAGGCGTTCGCCGCCGCCGCCGAGTCCGGGAAGCTGGACGCGCTGCTGAAGGTCCTCGCGCCGGACGTGGTGCTGATCGGCGACGGCGGCGGGCACTTCCCGGCCGGCACCAGACCCGTGTACGGCGCCGACAAGGTCGGCCGCTTCGTCCTGGGCGTGTTCGGCCAGGCCGGCCGCTACGGCGCCACCCTGCGGACCCGCCCGGTGCTGGTCGACGGGGTGCTCGGGCTCCAGTCGGAGACCGTCTTCCGGGACGGGCGACCGCTGCGCATCGTCAGTGCCCTCGCCGTGGAGGACGGCCGGGTCACCGGCATCTTCAACCAGCTCAACCCGGACAAGCTCCGCGACCTGGCGCCGCTCGGGCCCGAGGACACCTGGCCGCCGCGCTGGTGACGCCGCCGCGGGACGGCACGGTCCTGGCCGGCCGGCACCCGCCCCGGCCGGCTCACACCACCAGGGCGAGCCACTTCCGGTACGAGGTGGCGAACGGCTCGGTGCCGTCGCCGAGCGCGCCGAACAGCCAGCGGGCCGCCGCCTGCGCCTCGACGACCACCTCGTCCGGGTAGCCGAACCGCTCGCGGTGCTCGGCGAACTCGTCCTCGTCCCGCAACTCGACCAGGCCGGTGCCGCGCCGACGCACCACGTCGAGGTCGAGGTCGATCAGGTGGACGGTGTCGTCGTCCTCCCAGCGGGCCGGGCTGGCGATGTCGCAGTAGACCTCACTGGTGCGCGGCGGCGGGTTGAACATGCCCGTCCACCAGGCGTGGTGCGGCACCAGAAGCACGAACGGGATCTGCTCGACGGAGGGGCGGCCGTGGTAGACCGAGGGGGTGCCGGCCGTCACCCCGAGCCAGACGCCGAGGTCGTCCTCGGTCAGCCGGCGGGCCGGGTAGTCACGGTGAGCGCTGCCGTCGTACTTGCGGTAGATCACGCGGACCACGTCGCTCGGCATGTCTGGCACCCTAGCCGATTCGGCTCAACGGACGCGGGAGGGAAGTAACCGGGCACGGCCGTACCGTGACGACGCCACGCCGCCCCGGCGGACGCCGCCTGTCGGCGGCGACGGGTACCGTCGCACGGTGACCCCGCCCCGCACCGCCACCGGCCCCGCCAGCCCCTCGTCCCGTTCCGGTGGCCGGCGGTCGGGTGCCCGGGCGACCGCTGCGGAGCTGCTCGCGGCGGCGGTCGGCGCGGTCCCGGGCGGCGCCGCGCGACCCGGCCAGCAGGAGATGACCACGGCGATCGAGGCGGCCGTGGCGGCCCGCGAGCACCTCCTGGTGCAGGCCGGCACCGGCACCGGCAAGTCGCTGGCGTACCTGGCGCCCGCGCTGACGGTCGACGGCCCGGTGGTCATCTCGACCGCGACCCTGGCGCTCCAGTCCCAGCTCGTCGACCACGACCTGCCCCGGCTGGCCGACGCGGTCGAGCCGCTGCTGGGCCGGCGCCCCACCTTCGCCGTGCTGAAGGGGCGCCACCACTACCTCTGCCTGGCCCGCCTGGACAGCTCCACCGAGGAGGACCCCGGCGACACCCTCTTCGACGCGCCCCGGCCCGCCGGGGGCACCAAGTGGCTCGGCGAGGCGGGCCGGCTCGGCAAGCAGGTCCAGCGGCTGCGCGACTGGGCCGAGAAGACCGACACCGGTGACCGCGACGAGCTGGATCCGGGCGTCGACGACCAGGCCTGGCGGCTGGTGTCGATGCCGGCGCGGGAGTGCGTGGGCGCCGCCCGCTGTCCGTTCGGCGCCGAGTGCTTCGCCGAGGCGTCCCGGGCCCGGGCCCGCGAGGCCGACGTCGTGGTGACCAACCACAGCCTGCTCGCGGTGGACATGCTGGCCGGACGGCAGATCGTGCCGCCGCACAAGCTGCTCGTCGTGGACGAGGCGCACGAGCTGGCCGACCGGGTCTCCTCCGCCGCCCAGGCGGAGCTGGTGCCCGAGCTGATCGACCGGTCCACCCGGCGGGCGCGGCCGCTGTTGCGGCCGGAGACCGCCGACGCGCTCACCGCCGCCGGCGACGCGCTGGCGGTCGGGCTGGCCGAGGCGCCGGCCGGGCGGCTCACCGCCGGGCTGCCGGGCCCGCTGCGGGAGGCGTGCACGCTGCTCGACGCCGCCACCCGGGCCGCGCTCGACGCGATCGGGGACGTCAAGGCCGACGACCCGGACCCGGTCCGCAAGCAGCAGGCCAAGGCGGCGCTCGACGAGCTGTCGACCACGGCGCAGCGGCTGCTGGAGGAGGCCGACCACGACGTGGCGTGGGTGGAGCGGAACGACGCCGGCGGGCGGCGGGCGCTGGTGGTCGCCCCGCTCTCGGTGGCCGGCACCCTCGCCACCCACCTGTACGAGGAGCGCACCGTCGTCGCCACCTCCGCGACCCTGACCCTGGGCGGGCGCTTCGACACCGTGGCCCGGGCACTCGGCCTGGACGTTCCCACCACACCGCCCTCACCGGCCGCCGCCGCGCTCGCGACCGCCGCCCGCGGGGGACGCGCCGCCGAGCCGGCCGCGCCGGTCACCTCCGGGCCCGGCTGGCGGTCGCTCGACGTGGGCTCCCCGTTCGACTACGCCCGGCAGGGCATCCTGTACGTCGCGGCACACCTGCCCCGGCCCAGCGCCTCCGGGCTGCCGGACGCCGCCGGCGAGGAGCTGCTCGGGCTGGTCGAGGCGCTCGGTGGGCGTACGCTCGGGCTCTTCTCCTCCCGGCGGGCCGCCCAGCAGGCGGCGGAGCTGCTGCGCGCGCGCACCGACCTGCCGGTGCTGCTCCAGGGCGAGGAGGCGCTGCCGCTGCTGGTCCGCCGGTTCCGCGAGGAGCGGGCGAGCTGCCTGTTCGGGGTGATGTCGCTCTGGCAGGGGGTGGACGTGCCCGGCGACTCCTGCCAGCTGGTGGTCATCGACCGGCTGCCCTTCCCCCGGCCGGACGAGCCGCTCGCCGCCGCCCGCGCCGCGGCGGTGGACGCGACCGGCGGGTCGGGGTTCGCGGCGGTGAGCGTGCCGATCGCCGCCGTCCGGCTCGCGCAGGGGGTTGGCCGGCTCATCCGGGCCACCGCCGACCGGGGCGTCGTCGCGGTGCTCGATTCCCGGCTGGAGACCGCCCGGGGGTACGGCCCGTTCCTGCGCCGGTCCCTGCCCCCGTTCTGGTACACGACCCGCCCCGACGTGGCCCGCGGCGCCCTGGAACGCCTCGCGAGGTCCTGACCGGCCGCGCCCCCGGTCAGGGGGCCTGGCTCGCCACCACGACGGCGTCGGGTGGGGTGTCCGGGACGGTACGGGCGGCGAGCCGGCGGACGGCCGTGTTCAGCACGGCGATCAGCGGAACGGCGACCAGCGCACCGGTGATCCCGGCCAGCACCACACCGGCGGCGATGCCGACGATCACCGCGAGGGGGTGGATGGCCACCGCCCGCCCCATGATCAGCGGCTGGAGCACGTGCCCCTCGAGCTGCTGCACGCCGATCACCGCGCCGAGGATGATCAACGCGGTGATCAGGCCGCTGTCCACCAGGGCGACGAGCACCGCGACGCCGCCCGACAGCGTGGCGCCGACGATCGGGATGAACGAGGCGAGGAAGACCAGCGCGGCGAGCGGGAACGCGAACGGGATGTCGAAGACGACCAGGAAGATCCCGATGCCGACCGCGTCGATGAAGGCGACCAGCACGGTGGCGCGGACGTACGCGCCGAGCGTCTGCCAGGACGCGCGGCCGGCGTCGTCGACCTTCCAGCGGGCACCCACCGGCAGCAGCCGCACCAGGAAGCGCCAGATCCGGTTGCCGTCGCGGAGGAAGAAGAACGTCGCGAAGAGGACCAGCACGGTGCCGGTCAGCACCTCGGCGAGGGTGGCGGCGGTGGAGAGCGCCCCGCTGGTGAAGGTCTGGGTGTTGCTCTCGACCCAGGCCTCGGCCTCGTCGATGTAGGCGTCCAACTGGCCGTCCGAGAGGTGCAGCGGCCCGGTCTTCAGCCAGTCCTGGATCTGCCGTACGCCCTGGGAGGACTTCTCGCTCAGCTTCGGCACGCCCTGGATGAACTCGTTGACCACCAGGGTCAGCGTGCCGATCACCCCGGCGAGCCCGCCCACCAGCACCACGGCGGTCGCCAGGGACCTCGGCAGTCGCGCCCGCAGCAGCCAGCCCACCGCCGGCGCGAGCAGCGCCGACAGGAGCAGGGCGATGGCCAGCGGAATGATGACGATCCGGATCTGGCCGACGATCCTCAGCAGTGCCCACGCGACGATGCCGATCACGATCAGCCGCCACGACCAGGCGGCGGCGATGCGCAGCCCGTGCGGCACGTCCGCGTCGTCGCGGCTGGTCGTCGAGTTGTGCAGCGCGGCCGGCTGTTCGGTACCGACGACGGTCGCCGCCGGAGGCGCCACCGGGCCCGGCGAGGCCGGCGAGGCGGTGCCGGCCGGCTCGGGCACGTCCTGCGTACGGCGGGCCTCGGCTGCCGCGCGCCGGGTGCGCACCGACTCCCGGCCCGACTGGTACGCGCGGCGGAGCTGTCCGCGCATCCGCTCGAAGCGGCTCAAGCGCACCTCCTGGGGAGAAGCCGTCACCGGCCGGGGCGTCAGGTCGGACAGGATACGTCCGACCCTGCCACCGTAGGGCAGATCCGCCACACATTGCCCCCGCCCACCGCCGCGTAACCACGCCGGAGCCGGCCGGGCGGCACACGGTAGCGTCTGCGACGTGACCGCCGACAAGGATCTCGACTCCGGCCTGCCGATCCGGCTGCTGCACGATCGCGTGCTGGTGCGCATGGAGGGCGGCGAGGGTGAGCGCCGCTCGACCGCCGGCATCGTGATCCCGGCGACCGCCGCGGTCGGCAAGCGCCTGGCCTGGGCCACCGCCGTCGGCGTGGGGCCGAACGTCCGTTCGATCGTCTCCGGTGACCGGGTGCTCTTCGACCCGGACGACCGCTCGGAGGTCGAGCTGCACGGCCGCGGTTACGTGCTGCTCCGCGAGCGGGACGTGCACGCCGTCGCCGCCGAACGCGTCGAACCGGACTCGACCGGCCTCTACCTCTGAAGCCTGCGTCGAGGTCCCCGGTCGAGCCGGTCCCGCGGGCCGGCCGGGACGCCGACCCGGCCCCGGGGCCGTTTGCGCTGCTCCTTCCCGGGAAGCCAGCCGCACCAGCGGCCCTGGGGAGGGACGATGCCGGAGTTGATCAAGAAATTGCTGTTCTGGGGCTTCATCGCGTTCTTGATCTATTTCATGGCGTTCCGGCCCGAGGGCGCGGCGGAGATGTTCAAGGCGATCGGCGCCGGCCTGGTAGCGATCTTCCAGGGTTTCGGGGACTTCCTCACCAGCCTGATGACCTGAGCGCCGGCGCTCCGCCCCGGGCGGCTCAGTGACCGGTGTGCGGCCACGGAGCCGGCGGGCGGACGCCGTACCAGCCGGGCGGCGGGCCGTAGCCGGGCGGGAAAGCGGGGGGTGGCGGGGCCAGTACGACGGGAATCGGGACGACCGGCTCGTCCGGGGCGTCCACGGGTCGCTGGGAGCCGTCCGGGAAGCGCAGGTGGTACCGGTGCCCGTCCCAGACGCCGACCGGCGCCTGCGGATCCCGGCCCACGAAGTACGCCCGGTAGCCGGCGATCGCCTGGAGCAGGTGCCGCTCCTCCGCGGCCGCCCGCTCCCGGTCGACGGGCCGGCGGTCCAGACCGCGGCGCATCTCGTCGCGGAGCAGCGCGAGCCGGGTCGCCGCGAACTGGTACCCGCGCATCGCCTTCAGGCCCGCGTCGCCGCCCACCCGCTTGGCCCACACCCGGGCCGCGTGCCGGCGCCCGAGGCTGCTGAGCGCCGCCACCTCCGGCGGGGTGAGCCAGCCGGCCCGGACGTAGTCCGGCAGGGTGCGCTCGGTGAGCCGCCCCTCCCAGGACCGTAGCCAGACGGCGAGCCCCACCATGCCGAAGAAGATCGGCACCATCACGCCGATGAAGCCGTACAGCAGGATCAGCGGCTGGCCGGTGGCCTGGGTGAGGGTGGGCAGCAGGTTCCAGGCGCCGTGCAGCATCATCGCCAGCAGCAGGCCGGCGACCGGTGCGAGCACCCGTACCCGCCGGTCGGCCGCACGGGCGGCGATGCCGAGGCCCACGCCGGTCATCGACGTGAAGAGTGGGTGGGCGAACCCGAAGAGCAGGATCCGCACGATGAAGATCGCGATGACCTGCTGCGTCCCGGTTGCCGGGCCGTACCGTTCCACACCGGTCGCGTACCCGTAGCCGCCGAGGTACAGGATGTTCTCCACCATGGCGAAGCCGATCGCGGAGAGCCCGCAGTAGACCAGGGCGTCGGTGATGCCGGAGAACTCCCGGCGCCGGAAGATCAGCAGGAGGATCGGCCCGAGCGCCTTGGTCAACTCCTCGATGAACGGCGCGACCAGCACCGCGGTGAGCGTGGTCGGGAGGTTCAGCCGCTCGAACGAGTCGGCGGCGAAGTTGTTCACCGTCAGGGAGGCGGCGGTGGAGACGAACGCCCCCCAGGCGAAGCAGAAGATCAGGTACTTCAGTGGCTCCGGCTCGTACCGGTCGAGCCAGAGGAAGCAGGACACCAGCACCGGAACCGGCAGGACCGCCGCGATGACCCCGATCAGCAGCGCCTCGCCGCCGAGGCTCTCGCCGAGGGTCCAGACCATGAAGACCGCACAGCCGGCGATGAAGAGGATCACCACGGCCAGCACCAGGGCGCGTACCCAGCTGACCCGACGCCGGGGGGCCTTCGTCAGGCCCTCGGCCGGCGGGGGGACAGGGGCGGCGGTCGGCGGCGGCGGGGCCGCGCCGGGCGGGGTGTCGGCCATGCCGTCAGCGTAGTCACCGCCGGCCCGCCGGACCGGCCGCACCGCCGGCCGGCCGGACCGCCGGCCGGCCGGACCGGCCGCACCGGGGACCGCTATGCTGCCTGCAGGTCACGAGCGCCAGCGTCAAGCCCCGGCTTGCTGGCCGGCAACCCTCGTCGAGGTTCGCGGTGGGGTGCCCCGGGTGATGACCGGGCCCGGCCCGATCCGTGTGCTGGGCAAGCGCGGACCCCGCCCGTGTGCCCACCCGGGGTCCCTGGACCCGGAGGTGCCGCATGACCCTCACTCTCGTACCCCCGCCGGTGCCGTCGCGGGCGGCGGCCGGGCCGCTCGACGTGCTCGGCGTACCCGGTCAGATCAACCTCGACTACGCGGCCACCGCGCCCTGCGCGCGGGCCGCGGCCGACGCGGTGGCGGAGCTGCTGCCCTGGTACGCGAGCGTGCACCGGGGCGCCGGGGCGCTGTCGCGGCGCTGCACGCTGGCCTACGAGCGGGCCCGGCAGACGGTCGGCGACTTCGTCGGCGCCCGGGCGGACGACCACGTGGTCTTCACCCGGAACACCACGGACGCGCTCAACCTGCTGGCCCGGGCGCTGCCGCCCGGGGCCACGGTGGTGACGTTCGGCGGGGAACACCACGCCAACCTGCTGCCCTGGCCGCGCGGCTCGGTACGGCTGCCGGTGCCGGAGGACCCCGCCGGGGCGGTCCGCGCGCTCGACGCCGCCCTCGGCGAGCTGCGCCGGGGCACCACCCCCGACCGGGACCTGCCGGTGCTGGTCGCGGTGACCGGGGCGAGCAACGTGACCGGCGAGCGGTGGCCGGTCGCCGAGCTGGCCCGGGTGGCCCGCCGGCACCGGGCCCGGATCGCGGTGGACGCCGCCCAGCTCGCCCCGCACGCCCCCGTCGACCTCCACGTTCTCGACGTCGACTACCTGGCCGTCTCCGGCCACAAGCTGTACGCGCCGTTCGGCGCGGGCGTCCTCGTCGGGCGGGCCGACTGGCTGGACGCGGCACCGCCGTACCTGGCGGGTGGCGGGGCGACCAGCCACGTCGGGGCGGCCACCCACGACGTCCGGTGGGCGACCGGGCCGGCCCGGCACGAGGCCGGCACCCCGAACCTCCTCGGCGCGGTGGCCCTCGCCGCGGTGTGCGCCGCGCTCAGCGGAGCCGACCGCGCCGCGCTCCACGACGCCGAGCAGGCGCTGCTGGCCCGGCTGCGCGACGGCATCGCGGCGCTGCCGCACGTGGTGGAGCTGCGCACCTTCGGCCCGGACGCGCCGCGGGTGGGGATCGCCTCGTTCGTGGTGGCCGGCCGGGACTCGGCCGAGGTCGCGGCCCACCTCGCCGCGCATCACGACATCGGGGTACGCGACGGCCTGTTCTGCGCCCACCCGCTCGCCCGCCGCCTGCTCACCGAGGCGGCCGGGCGCAGCGGCCGGCGTGACCTGCCGCCGACGGCGCTCCGGGCCAGCATCGGCCTGGGCAGCACCGAGGAGCACGTGGACGCGCTGCTCGCCGCGCTCGCCACGCTGGGCTGAACCCTCCGGTCAGCCGATCGGCGGGGCGGTGGGCGGCTTCGGGCCGCCCTCCGCCGGTTCGGCCGGCCGCCCCGGCGACTGCTCCAGCTCGCCGAAGGCCCTACGGATCCAGCGGTTCGCCTCCTCCTGGTTGATGCCGGAGGCGACCAGCAGGTCGCTCGCGGTGGTACGCACCTGCGCGACCACCACGCTGCCGGAGAAGCCCACGCCCTCCGCGTACGCGCGGCCGGCCTCGCTGACCGCGCGCAGTGACCGCTCGCGGGCCTTCTCGGCCTCCTCCCCGACGGCGAACTCGTGCTTGAGCAGCCGCACCGACTCGGCGAGGTGAGCAACCGCGTCCGGCATCGGGGCGGGGATCGGCTCCTCGTCCTCGATGAGCGTGACGGCGCGCCGGATCAGGGTGCCGCTGTTGCGCATCGCGCGGTCGATCGGCTCGGCCGCCTCCGAGTAGTGCGCGAGTTCGTTGCGCCGGTGCCAGCGCGCCGGCGACAGCATGGCGGTCTCCTTGGCGCCCTCGATCGCCTCGCCGAACGCGGCCAGCTCCTCCTTGTTGTCGCGCAGCCGTTCCAACGCCCGCTGGACCTTGTCCCGGTCCCGTTCGCGCAGCCCGTCGGCGGCGCCGTCGAGCTGCGCGGCGAGCAGGTCCAGCGCGGGGCGGGCGGCCCGGTTGAGCACCCGCAGCGGGTTGAGCGGCAGCAGCAACGCGGTGACCAGCAGGGCGATGCCACCGCCGACGAACGCGTCGACGAACCGGGGTATCTCCAGGTTCTCCGTCTGCGGGCTGAGCGTCACGATCAGCACGGCGGTGGCCGCCGCCTGGATGACGATGGCCACGCTGGCCCCGGCGAAGACGGTCAGGATGATCGCCGAGGTCACGACGAGACCGAGCTGCCAGGCGCCGGTGCCCAGCAGGTAGATGAGGAGGTCGCCGAGAGCCACCCCGACCGCCACCCCGACGATCAGCTCGACCGTCCGCCGGAACCGCTGGCCCACCGAGACGGCCAGGGTGCCGACCGCCGAGATCGGCGCGAAGACGGGCTGCGGGTTGCCGAGCAGCTCGTGCGCCGCGAGCCAGGACAGCCCGGCGGCGAGTCCGGCCTGGACGGCGAGGCCCATCGCCATGCGGACGCGGTGCAGGCGGTCGTGCAGGGTCGCCTTCCCACGGTGGTGCAGCTGGTTCACCGCCTCGGCGATCCGCGCGCCGTCGACGTCCACGCCGCCCCCGCGCAACCCGAACCGTTGCGCCATCGAGGGTCGGTCGTTCCGGGCCACGGCGGGTACTACCCGTGCCGAGCCGTCCCAATCCCCGCGGTATCCGAAGCGTCCCCGTTCAGGGTACGCGGCGGACTCGCCGGCGGGACCGGTCTCCTCGACCGCTGGCGAGGTCGTCAGGAGGGGATCTGGGGGCCGGAAGTACAAGATCGTGAGGGTGGGGAGCGGGTTGATGATCAGTTGACCCGGGTCGTAGCCTCGGCGCATGGGTCCCCTCCTCGACGAACTGCGTGCCGCGCTCGGCGTCGACGCGGTGCTGACCGATCCGGACCTGCTCCGGATGCACGAACGGGACGAGGCGGACCTCTGCGCCTCCGGCACGCCCCTCGTGGTCACCCGTCCGCGTGACACCGCCCAGGTGGCGGCTGCCGTCCGGACGGCGGCCCGGCACGGCGTACCCGTGGTGCCGCAGGGAGCTCGCACCGGGCTGGCCGGCGCGGCGAACGCGGTCGACGGCGCCGTGGTGATCAGCACGGCGGCGCTGGACGCGATCCTGGAGATCGACCCGGTCAGCCGGATCGCCGTGGTGCAGCCCGGGGTGGTCAACGCGACGCTCGCCGCCGCCGTCGCCAAGCACGGCCTGTGGTACCCGCCCGACCCCGGCTCCTGGGAGTCGTCGACCATCGGCGGGAACGTCGCCACCAACGCCGGCGGCATGTGCTGCGTCAAGTACGGCGTCACCACCGAGTACGTGCTCGGCCTGGAGGTGGTGCTCGCCTCCGGCGAGGTGCTGCGCACCGGCCGGCGGACCGCCAAGGGCGTGGCCGGGTACGACCTGACCCGGCTCTTCGTCGGCTCCGAGGGCACCCTCGGCGTGATCACCGAGGTGACCGTCGCGCTGCGTCCCGCCCCGGCGGAGTCGCTGACCATGGTCGCGGTCTTCCCCTCCACCACCGCCGCCGGCGCCGCCGTGGCGGAGATCGCCGCCCAGGGGCTCTCCCCCAGCCTGCTGGAGCTGCTCGACCAGACGCACCTGCGGGCGATCGAGGCGTACCGCCCGATGGGGCTGCGGACGGACGCGCAGGCGCTCCTGCTGGCCGCCGTGGACACCGGCTCGCGGGCCACCGAGGACCTGGCCGGCCTCGCGGCGGTCTGCGAGGCGGCCGGCGCCGACGAGGTGTACGCGGCCACCGACGCGGTGGAGGCGGCGGCGCTGCTCCAGGCGCGGCGGCTGGCGCACCCGGCGATGGAAAAGTTCGCCGCCGACACGTACCCGGCCGGCAACGGCGGGCTGGTCATCGACGACGTGGCGGTGCCCCGCGGGGCGCTGGCCGCCATGCTCGACGGGGTGGCGCGGATCGCCGCCGAGTGCGACGTGCCGATCGGCGTCGTGGGTCACGCCGGCGACGGCAACCTGCACCCCAACATCGTGGTGGACCGGGCGGACCCGGCCAGCCTGGAACGCGGCCGCCGGGCCTTCGACGAGATCATGCGGCTGGGGCTCGACCTGGGCGGCACCTGCACCGGCGAGCACGGCGTCGGCCTGCTCAAGAAGGACTGGCTGGCCCGCGAGATCGGCCCGGTCGGCGTACGGGTGCACCAGGCGATCAAGGCCGCGCTCGACCCGACCGGCCTGCTCAACCCCGGCAAGGTCCTCTGACCCGCCGGCCCGCGCGTCGGACGCGCCACCCGGGTACCGTCCAGCGCCGGCTTCAGGAGGTCGGCTCGGCCGGGGTGGCCTGGGTCAGCAGCAGCAGGATCTCGTGGGCGATCGGCGGCTTCTCCTCGCCCGGGCAGTCCTGGGAGGTGATCAGGCCGGACGCGGTGAGCAGGCTGGAGGTCAACGCGTCGATGCAGGTGACCCGGTACTGACGGGCCTGATCGGTTTCCTTCGCCAGACCCGGGTCGGCGAGCAACCTCTGGAGGCGGGCGAGCTGCTCCGCGGTGAGCGCGCCCGCCGACGTCACCCCGTCGCCGGCGCAGTCCACGCACTCCCACCGGCCGTCGACCTCCACATTGAGTGTCCGCAGCGGCCCCGACTCGCCCAGCTTCTGCAGCAGGCTGACCCGGCCCTCGCTGATGGTGGCCGCGTTACCGAGTTGCTGCTGGGGCGGCGCCGACGGGTCCGGGCTCGGCGAGCCTCCCGCATCGGCTCCGGAGCAGCCGGCGAGCACGACTGCCAGCAGCGTGGCGACGGAGAGCTGAACCGGACGCGACCAGGATGCGGAAAGCACGCGCCGAAACTTACCCCACCGTAGGTAGCGCACGTAACCCGCCGACCGGTCGGGCATCGATGATGGACGTTCCCCGGGTGGATCGGTCAGCGGGACGAGGACGGAAGTTCAACCGAGTCGCCGTCCCCGCCGCGGTCCGCGGCGAAGCCCCGGACGTCCGGCGCGCCGAGCCGGGCCGCGTCGGCGGTCGCGTCGTCCGGCATGAGCTGGGAGTTCCGCTCGGCCTCCACCCGCGCCCGGTAGTGCGCGATCTCCCGCGCCCGCACCTCGGCGTCCCAGCCGAGCACCGCACCCATCAGCTCCGCGGCGTGCTCGGCGGACTCCAGGCCGCGGTGGGCGGTCTCGATGGAGATCCGGGTACGCCGGGTCAGCACGTCCTCCAGGTGCAGCGCTCCCTCGGCGCGGGCCGCGTAGGTCACCTCGGCGGCCAGGTACTCGGGCGCGCCGGCCAGCGGTGAGGCAAGCAGCGGGTCCACGTCGACCAGGGCGAGCAGTTCCAGGGTGAGCGTGCCGTACCGCTCCAGCAGGTGCTCCACCACGCCGACCGGAACAGCGTGCCGGCGGGCCAGGTCGGCCCGGTCCCGCCACATCGCCGCGTACCCGTCGGCGCCGAGCAGCGGAAGGTCGGCGGTGCGCGACGGACGCACCGACCCCATCCGGTGGGCGGCCCGGTCGACCACGTCCGAGGCCATCACCCGGTAGGTCGTGTACTTCCCGCCGGCCACCAGCAGCAGGCCGAGCATCGGCTCGAAAACCGCGTGCTCCCGGGACAGCTTCGACGTGGAGTCCGCCTCGCCGGCCAGCAGCGGTCGCAGGCCCGCGTACACGCCCTCGATGTCGGCGGTGGTGAGCGGCCGGTCCAGCACGGTGTTGACCTGCGTCAGCAGGTACTCGATGTCGCGCGCGGAGGCGGCCGGGTGGGACCGGTCGAGCCGCCAGTCGGTGTCGGTGGTCCCGATGATCCAGTGCCCGCCCCACGGAATGACGAAGAGCACACTCGTCGCGGTACGCAGGATCAGCCCGGTCTCGCCGGTGATCGCCGACCGGGGCACCACCAGGTGTACGCCCTTGGAGGCACGGACCCGGAGGCCGGGGCGCAGCCCGACGTCGTTGAGCATCCGCGACATGTCGTCGCTCCACACGCCGGTGGCGGCGATGACGGTCCGGGCGCGTACCTCGAACTCGGCGTCCGGGGAGCCGGCCGGCGCCTCCAGGTCGCGGACACGGACCCCGGTGACCTCGCGCGCCTGCCGGATGAGACCGACGGCGCGGGCACTGGTCACCACGGTCGCGCCGAGGCTGGCGGCGGTCCGGGCGAGGGTGACCACCAGGCGGGCGTCGTCGACCTGGCCGTCGTAGTACCGGATGGCGCCGGCCAGGCCCTCCGCCTTGAGGCTGGGGAAGGTCCGGCGGGCGCCCTCCCGGGTCAGGTGCCGGTGCAGGGGCATCCCCCGGCCGCCGCCGAAGATCCCGGCGAAAATGTCGTACGTCGCCACACCGGCCCCGTAGTAGGAGCGACGGAAGACGCGGGCGGGCAGGTCACGCAGGCCCTGCCCGGCCGGGAGCGGCACCAGGAACGGCACCGGCCGGACCAGATGCGGCGCGAGGCGGGTGGCGAGCAGCCCCCGCTCGGTGAGCGCCTCGTGGACCAGGTGGAACTCGAGCTGCTCCAGGTAGCGCAGGCCGCCGTGGATCAGCTTGCTGGACCGGCTGGACGTGCCCGCGGCGTAGTCGCGCGCCTCGACCAGGGCGACCTTGAGGCCACGCGAGGCGGCGTCCAGCGCGGCGCCCGCGCCGGTCGCCCCGCCGCCGATCACCAGGACGTCGAAGCGCTCCGCGGCCAGGCGGCGCAGGTCGGCGGCCCGCCGCTGCGGGGAGAGCTGGCCGGCGGCCGCTCGGGAGACGTTGGGGTCGCGCACGCCTCCACCGTAACCGCTCGGCCCACGCCGGCGGCGTCCACGACGCCCGCCCGGAGACGCTTCGGGATCTTGCAAGTTTTCGGCCCATCGCGGGGCCGTTCCTTTCCACGATCCCATCCCGGGCACGGATCGGGCCGCCACCCCTGCCGACTTTGTGACGGCGACGTACTGTTTGCCCGTGCAGCCTGAACGCCCGGGACATCTCGCTCCGACTCCGCACGGCGCAGAGCCGGGAAGCCCCTGGGCGGTGGTGGCCGCCGTGGCCACCGGGCTGTGGATCGTCGGGCTCGTCGTGCTGTCCCAGTTCGGTGGCTGGCTGGCCGACCAGATCCTGCTGGCCTCCGGGCTGGACCGGGCGGTCTGGCTCTGGCCCGTGGTGGCCGTCGCCGTCGTGCTCCTGGCCGGTACACCCGCCCTGGCCCTGGCCCTGGCGCCCCGCTCCGCCGCCGTCCGCACCACCGGTCGCGTCTGGCTGGGCGGGCTGCTCGCGTTCGGCGCGTTCGTCCTGCTCCGGGCGCTACCGCCGGTGCACCACGAGGCGTACCTGGCCGCGCTGGCCGCCACGGCCGCGCTGGCCGCACTCGTCGTGCGGCGGCTGCGCCGGCGGGCGGCGGTCACCCCCGTCGCCGCGCCGCCGGGCGGACCCACCGCGGCTGCCCCGGGCCGGCCGGCCGCACCGGGCGTCGCGACCGGACCCCCGACCGCACCGAACGCCCCGGACGGACCCCCGCCGGCATTAGGGCCGGCGGCCGGCAGCGACGGCGGGGCGGACGAGCACCGGCCCTGGGCCCAGGGACGGGTGTCGCGTCCCGCTGCGGTGACGATGCTCGGGTTCGCGGGCGGCCTCGCGCTGCTGCTGCCCTGGGTGTGGATCGGTGCGCTCGGCGGGCTGCTGGAGACGCTGCTCGCCGGGCTCGCCGCCGCGGCGGTCGGCGTACTGGCCGCCGCGTTGCTCGGCGACGCCTTCTGGTCCCGGTTCGCCGTCGGCACACCGCCGCGACCGGCCCGCCTGGTCCTGGTCGGCGGCCTGGTCGCCGGCGTCGCACTGCTGCCGCTCGGCGCGGGCGTCGGGCAGTCCGGCGCGCAACTGCCGCTCCTGCTGACCCTTCCCCCGGCCGGATTCGCGCTGGCGGCCCTGGCCGCGGCGGGGCGGCGCACGGCGGCCGGCGGCGGGGCCGCGACCGCCTGGTTGGTCGGGCTCGCCGTGTTCGGCCCACTCGCCTGGACCGACGACGAGGAGATCAGCGTCGTCCTGGCGGCCACCCGCGACGTGCCGTTCTGGGTGTCGGTCGCCGCCGGCGCCGGGCTCGCCGTCGCGGTCCTGCTCGCCGTCGGGTACGGCGTCCTGCTCGCCCGGCGGCACGCCGCCACGCCCCGGCGGGCCGTGGCCGCGGTGGCCGCCGCCGTCCTGCTGCTCACGGCGGGGCTCGTGGCCGTGGGGCCGGGACAGCCCGGCCTGCACGGCGAGCGGCTCTTCGTGGTGCTGCGGGAGCAGGCCGACCTGAGCGACGTACCGACCACGACCGGCCGCGCCGGCCGCGACGCCCGGGCCCGGGAGGTCTACCGGCGGCTCGTCGAGACGGCCGAGCGTACGCAGGCCGACCTGCGCCGCGACCTGCGCCGCGTCCGGCTGGACCACACCCCGTACTACCTGGTCAACGCGATCGAGGTCGACGGGGGGCCGGCGGTGCGGGCCTGGCTCGCCAGCCGCTCCGAGGTGGACCGGGTCCTGGTCAGCCAGCGGATCCGTCCGCTGCCCGCGCCGGCCGCCCCCGCCCGCGGCGGCGCCCCCGCACCCGGCGGTCCCACCTGGAACGTCCGGCTGATCGGCGCCGACCGGGTCTGGTCCGAGCTGGGCGTCACCGGTGCGGGCGTGACGGTGGGCAGCTCCGATTCCGGGGTGGACGGCGCGCACCCGGCGCTCGCCGGCGGCTTCCGGGGCGGCGGCGATTCCTGGTACGACCCCTGGGACGCCACCGCCACCCCGACCGACCAGGGCGGGCACGGGACCCACACGCTGGGCAGCGCCGTCGGCCGCAACGGCGTCGGAGTGGCTCCCGGCGCCTCCTGGACCGGCTGCGTCAACCTGGACCGCAACCTCGGCAACCCCGCCTACTACCTGGGCTGCCTCCAGTTCATGCTGGCGCCCTTCCCGGCCGGCGGGGATCCGTTCACCGACGGCCGCCCGGACCGCGCTCCCGACATCCTCACCAACTCGTGGGGCTGCCCGGCGATCGAGGGCTGCGACCCGCGTGCGCTGCGGCCGGCCACCGCCGCCCTGGACGCCGCCGGCATCCTGACGGTCGCCGCCGCCGGCAACACCGGGCCCCACTGCCGCTCGGTCGACGACCCGCCGGCCCCGTACGACGACGTGCTGACCGTCGGTGCGGTCGACCGGCAACGGCGGGTGGCGCAGTTCTCCTCGCGCGGCCCGGCTCCCGGCGGAGCGGCCAAGCCCGACCTGGTGGCGCCCGGCGACAAGGTGCTCTCGGCGATGCCCGGTGGCGGGTACGCCGAACTGAGCGGCACGTCCATGGCGACCCCGCAGGTGGCGGGTGTGGCGGCGCTGATGTGGTCGGCGAACCCGACGCTGGTCGGTGACCTCCCCCGGACCCGGCGGATCCTGACCGAGACCGCGGCGCCGGCCGTGCCCGGCAACGACACGTGCGGCGACCAGCGGAACGTGACCGGCGCCGGCCTCGTCGACGCGTACGCCGCCGTCCGCGCCGCCCAGCGGTAAGGAAGGGCCCCCTCTTAACGCCTCGCGTAGTAAAAGGGCCCCTTCTTAACAGAATCGCTCGGGTGACCTAGGGTCGGCGTCCATGGAGGTCGACATCGTCGAGTTGGGCCCGGACCGGCGGGCCGCCGTGGTGGAGTTGTGCGGCCGGTCGCTGGACCTGCCGGAGGACGCCGCCGAGGCACCGGCCATCGTGGACGTACTCTGGCCCCGGGCCACCGCCGACCGGCCGGTGGTCGCGCTCGGCGCCTACCGGGACGGCCGCCTCACCGGCGCGCTCATCGGCTCGCTCTCCGGACGGGACGGCACGCAGGGACACGTCGACCTGGTGGCGGTGGACCCCGGGCACCGGCGGCGCGGCGTCGGGCGGGCGCTGCTGTCGTACGCCGAGGAGAAGCTCGCCGGGCTCGGCGCGGTGGAGGTGCTGCTGGCCGGCAACCCGCCGTACTACGCCTGGCCGGGCATCGACGTGCGCTACACGCCGGCGGTCTGCGCGGCCCAGGCGCTCGGCTACACCCAGGACCGCACGGCCTGGAACATGACCGCCGACCTGTCGTACGACGGCAGCCCCGCCCTGCGCTCGACGGTGCCGGCGGAGGAGCGGCTGGCCGGCCAGGGCGTCACCGTGCGGCGCGCGGAGCCGGCGGACCTGCCGGCGCTGGCGGCCTTCGCCCGGTCGGTGTTCGGCGGCACCTGGGACGCGGAGCTGGCCGGCTCGGTCGGCCGGGCGCTGGCGGGCTGTCACCTGGCGGAGCGCGACGGCGAGGTGCTCGGGTTCGCCGCGTGGGGCTCGTCCCGGCCGAGCTGGTTCGGGCCGATGGGCACGGCGCCGGCGGCCGAGGGGACCGGCATCGGCGGGGTGCTGCTGCGCCGCTGCCTGGCCGACCAGCGGGCGGCGGGGTTCACGGCGGCGCAGATCGGCTGGGTGGGGCCGGTCCGGTTCTACTCGGGCAGCGCGGGTGCCCGGATCGAGCGGGTCTTCTTCCTGTACCGGAGGACACTCGCGGATCGATAACGGGCGAATAGGATAGATCACCTGATAGCGTCATTCGCCCCCGTCGCCCATCGATGCCCCCTACCGTTTCGGTAGAGGAGGCGCCATGACCACGGACGACGAACGCCCCGGCCCACTGCCCTTCGACCGCCTCGACTACGGCGACGCGGAACAGCGGGCGGAGATGGAGGGCATCGACGACTCCCCGGCGGACGAGCCGGCGACGGTGGTGGACGAGCCGGTCCAGGTGCCACAGCCGTACGACCGGGCGCAGAAGCGGCGCAACCAACGGCCGTTGCCGACATGACGAAGAGGGGCGGACCGCTGACGCGGCCCGCCCCTCCCGGTCTCGTGGAGCCTGGACTCAGAAGTCCATGTCCCCGCCGCCCGGGCCGGCCGGGGCAGCCGGGGTCTTCTCCGGCTTGTCCGCCACGACGGCCTCGGTGGTGAGGAAGAGCGCCGCGATCGACGACGCGTTCTGCAGCGCCGACCGGGTGACCTTGGCCGGGTCGATGATGCCCGCGGCCAGCAGGTCCACGTACTCGCCGGTCGCGGCGTTGAGGCCGTGACCCGCCTCGATGTTGCGGACGTGCTCGACGACGACGCCACCCTCGAGGCCGGCGTTGACGGCGATCTGCCGCAGCGGGGCGTCCAGCGCGATCTTGACGATCTGGGCGCCGGTCGCCTCGTCACCGGTCAGGTCCAGCTTGTCGAAGGCGGTCTTGCCGGCCTGCACCAGCGCGACGCCACCACCCGGGACGATGCCCTCCTCGACGGCGGCCTTCGCGTTGCGGACGGCGTCCTCGATGCGGTGCTTGCGCTCCTTCAGCTCGACCTCGGTGGCCGCGCCGACCTTGATCACCGCGACACCGCCGGCCAGCTTGGCCAGGCGCTCCTGCAGCTTCTCGCGGTCGTAGTCGGAGTCGCTCTTCTCGATCTCGGCCCGGATCTGGTTGACCCGGCCCTGGATCTGCTCGGCGTCGCCGGCACCGTCGACGATGGTGGTCTCGTCCTTGGTCACCACGACCTTACGGGCGCGGCCCAGCATGTCGAGGCCGACGGCGTCGAGCTTGAGGCCGACCTCCTCGCTGATGACCTGGCCACCGGTGAGGATGGCGATGTCGGCGAGCATGGCCTTGCGGCGGTCACCGAAGCCCGGCGCCTTGACGGCGACCGACTTGAAGGTGCCGCGGACCTTGTTGACGACCAGGGTCGCCAGGGCCTCGCCCTCGATGTCCTCGGCGATGATCAGTAGCGGCTTGCCCGACTGCATGACCTTCTCCAGGATCGGGAGCAGGTCCTTCACCGAGGAGATCTTGCTGTTGACGATCAGGATGTAGGGGTCGTCGAAGACGGCCTCCATCCGCTCCGGGTCGGTCATGAAGTAGGCCGACACGTAGCCCTTGTCGAAGCGCATACCCTCGGTGAGCTCCAGCTCCAGGCCGAAGGTGTTGCTCTCCTCGACGGTGATGACGCCTTCCTTGCCGACCTTGTCCATCGCCTCGGCGATGATCTCGCCGACGCTGGTGTCACCAGCGGAGATGGAGGCGGTGGAGGCGATCTGCTCCTTGGTCTCGACGTCCTTGGCGAGCTTCAGCAGCTCCTCCGAGACGCTCGCGACCGCGGCCTCGATGCCCCGCTTCAGGGCCATCGGGTTGGCACCGGCGGCCACGTTGCGCAGGCCCTCGCGGACCAGGGCCTGGGCCAGGACGGTCGCCGTCGTCGTGCCGTCACCGGCGACGTCGTCGGTCTTCTTCGCGACCTCCTTGACCAGCTCGGCGCCGATCTTCTCGTACGGGTCCTCGAGCTCGATCTCCTTGGCGATGCTCACACCATCGTTGGTGATGGTGGGAGCGCCCCACTTCTTCTCGAGCACGACGTTGCGGCCCTTGGGGCCGAGGGTCACCTTCACGGCGTCGGCGAGCTGGTTCATGCCCCGCTCGAGGCCGCGGCGAGCTTCCTCGTCGAACGCGATCATCTTGGCCATACGGCGTTGTCCTCCTGGACACTCACGGGCCACCCGAGTGTGTGCCCCGGATGGGCCGTCTGGTGTACGCACCTTGGGACGTCGCCACCTGGCGACGACGACGTCCGCCGGCCGGGCCGGATAGCCCGCGACGACCGGCCATGTGCCGCACCCGGTGCCTCGCGACTCCGCGTGCGGCCGTGGCCCTACCGCCCCGACCATTGGCACTCACGGTCTGCGAGTGCCAATGACCTGTTTAGCACTCTCCCTTGCCGAGTGCAAGCGCGACCGCCCCGATCAGCCGAGTTCGGCGGCCAGGCGCGCGGCGTTCACCGGCGCCTCATGAGCACGCTGCTCGGCGTACGTCACGACGAGCCCGACCTGCTGGGCGAGGTGGGCCGGAAGGGACAGCAGCGCGGTGAGGGTCACCACGGCGAAGATCCCCAGCGCCGTGCCCGGCGACCCCAGCGGGGCGGTGCCCAGCGGCGCCGCGGCCACGGCCTCGATCACGCCCGCCGCCACCGTCACCATCAGCACCACGGCCGCGATCAGCACCACCCGGCCGAGCACCAGCCCGAGGCGGTCGTGGAACATCCGGAACGAGCGGCCGATCGGCGCCTGCCGCTCGAAGAGGTACACCGGCCCGGCCAGGCTCAGGGCGAAGGCGAGATAGACACCGGGCAGCACACAGAAGCACACGCCGATGCCGATGAGCAGCCCCATCAGCAGGCTCCAGCCCCAGAGGCCGAGGGCGCGACGCAGGCCGTAGCGGAGCGCACCGGCGAGGCCGACTCCCTCGCCGGCCGCTTGACGGGTGATCACCCAGGTGCCCGCCGCCCAACCCAGGCTCTGCACCAGGCCGAAGACCACCACTGCCCCGAGGGTGACGGCGAACAGGGTGGCCACGTCCGCCCCGAAGCCGTCGGGCAGCGCCGCCGGGTCGTCGGTACCGGCGGCCGCCCACTCGGCACTCGGGTCGGCCGCGTACGTGAGGATCGCGATCAACGCGGCCGGCAGCACCTGGGTCAGCAGCACGATCGGCAGGAGGAGGCGCCAGCCGCGCCGGACGGCCCCGACGCAGCGGTTGAACCACCCCTCCAGGCCTCCGCCGGGCGGGGTTACCAGTGGATCGGCCGGGTCGTACCCGGGCAGGACGCCACCCGGGTACGGCGGCACGGGCCAGGCCGGGGCACCCGGATAGCCGGGCGGGCCCCACGGCTGCCCGGCAGCGGGACCCCACGGGTACGGGGGCGCCTTCGGACTGCCGGGGTACGGCGGCGACGCGGCCGGGTCCCCGTACTGCGGTTGCGGCGCGGCCGGGGCCCACGGGCTCGTTGGCGGCGCGGCCGGGGCCCACGGATCGGATGGTGGCGCGGATGGCACCGTCGGATCCGAGGCGGGCGGCACCGATGTGGCACCGGACGCGGGGTCGGGATCGCCGGGCGCTGGCGACGGCACGGTCGGGGGTGGCTGGTCGGACAAATGAACCCTCCTCAGCGAGCGCTGGAACGGTTCATGATCTTCCCTGGTGTGCTGCCGGCACCGCACCCCCCGACCGGCCGCGGTCTCGGCGGATCACGGCCGGCGGTCCGCCCCGTCGGGCTGGGGGCCGCTCAGGCGATGACGCGCACCCGCTCGGCCTGCGGCCCCTTCTGGCCCTGGGCGATCTCGAACTCCACCCGCTGGCCGTCGTCCAGCGCCTTGTAGCCGTCCATCTCGATGGCGGAGAAGTGGACGAACACGTCCTGCCCGCCGTCGACGGCGATGAAGCCGTAGCCCTTTTCGGAGTTGAACCACTTCACGGTGCCCTGTGCCACGGTGCACTTCCTCACTCTGCGCGGCGTTCCCACTCACCCCGGGACCGGGCGCGCCGGACCGCGAGGCGGCACCGGTTCGGCGAGCGGCGACGGCCGCTGAATCGGTGACCGAAATCGCACGCTACACGAGGCGTGACGGCGGCGCACGACCACAAATCGGGCATATTCCGAGCGTTCCACATTGCCGTTCTTCGCTGTGGTAGGCATTCGGCATGACGAGCACTCCGGGCGGGCGCGGCCCGGGGCAGGTGGCGATGGCACGGGCGCGGGTGCGGCGGGTCCGGCCGCGCGACGCCGCCCGGATGCGGGCACTGCGGCTGGAGATGCTCGCCGACGCACCGCTCGCCTTCCTGGAGACGATCGCCGACGCGGCCGCCCGCCCGCACGCCGAGTACGCGGCGCGGATCGCGTACACGTCCACGGGCACGGACACCGCCCAGTTCGTGGCCGACCCGGGCGGCCGTCTGGTCGGGCACGCGGGCGGCACGGTCGCACCCGAGGAGCCCGGGCTCACCGTCGTCTACGCCGTGTACGTCACCCCGTCCTGGCGGGGCACCGGCCTGCTCGCCGACCTGATCGACGCGGTCGCCGGCTGGTCACGGGCCTGCGGTCGCCGCGAGCTGATGCTGGAGGTCGTGGTCGGCAACGACCGGGCCTACCGGGCGTACCAGCGGCTGGGCTTCGTCGACACCGGCGTACGCGTCCCGCACCCGACGATCCCGACCCTGACCGAACTCCAGATGCGCCGCCCGGCGTGAGCGCGCGCGTTAAGAAGGGCCCCTTCCACTACCTGAGGCGTTAAGAAGGGGCCCTTCCTTGCACCTCAGGCGTGGCGGCGGCTCTGCACGACGCGGAACCGGTTGGCCACGTACGCGCCGTCCGTCAGCGCGGCGTTGGCCGCCGCGTTGGCGCCGCTGCCGTGGAAGTCGGAGAACGCCGCCGACTGGTTCACGAACACGCCGCCGGTCAGGTTGGCCGACAGGTGCACCCCGACCTCGATCGCCGCCGCCTCGGCCGCGTCCAGCACGGCCTCGTCCCGGGAGTAGACCGCTGCGGTCAGCGCGCCCTTCTCACCGACGGTGGACCGCAGGACCTCCAGGCTGTGGGCGGTGGAGTCGGTGGCGATGGCGAAGGAGATCGGCCCGAACCACTCCCGCGAGTAGGTCGCCGTGTCGCCCGCGTCCAGCTTGACGATGGTCGGCGTCCGCACGACCGCGCCGGGGAAGGCGGGGTGTTCGACCGTACGCGACTCCAGCACCGGCTCGCCGACCTTGGTCACCTCGTCGAGGCGCTCCAGCACCCCGTCGTTGACGATCGCGCCGGTCAGCTCGACGCCGCGCGCCGGGTCCGCGGTGAGTTTGCCGACCGCCGCCGCGATGCCGCCGGCCACCTCGTCGAAGCTCTTGTGCCCCTGGTCGGTCTCGATGCCGTCCCGGGGGATCAGGATGTTCTGCGAGGTGGTGCACATCTGGCCGCTGTACAGGGTCAGCGTGAAGCCCAGGTTGCGGCACATCCCGGCGAAGTCGTCGGTGGAGTCGACCACCACCGTGTTCAGGCCGGCCTTCTCCGTGTAGACCTGCGCCTGCCGGGCGTTGGCCTCCAGCCAGTCGCCGTACTCGGTGGAGCCGGTGAAGTCGACGATCTTCACGGACGGGTGGAGGGCCAGCGTCGAGGCGAGCTTCTCGCCGGACGCCTCGGGGGCCAGTAGCACCAGGTTGGGGTCGAACCCGGCCTCGGCGAGCACCTCCCGGGCGTACTTCACGGTGACGGCGAGCGGCAGCACCGCCCGCGGGTGCGGCTTGACGATGACGGGGTTACCGGTGACCAGCGAGGCGAAGAGCCCGGGGTACGAGTTCCACGTGGGGAACGTGTTGCATCCGATCACCAGCGCCACGCCGCGCGGCACGACGTGGAAGGTCTTGGTCATCCGCAGCGGGTCACCCTTGCCGGCCGCCTTCTCCCAGCCGGCCGTCCCCGGGTGCCGGGTCATCTCCGCGTACGCGTACGCGACCGCCTCCAACGCGCGGTCCAGGGCGTGCGCGCCGCCGGCCTGGAAGGCCATCACGAACGCCTGGCCGCTGGTGAACTGCACGGCGTTGGCCAGCTCGAACACGTTCTTGTGCAGCCGGTCGAGGATCTCCAGGCACACGCCCGCCCGGGCCTGCGGGCCGGCGTCGCGCCACGTGGGCAGCGCGGCGGTGGCCGCGGCGACGAGCTGGTCGCCCGCCGCGTGCGGGTAGCGGACGCCCAGGTCGACACCGAACGGGCTGGCCTCGGTGGCGACCGTGCTCCCGTCGCCGGGCTGGTCGAGGGGGAAGTCGCGACCGAGGTACACCTCGAAGGCGGCCTTGCCGTCGGCGGCGGCGGTCTCGCCGTACACCCGGGGGCTGGGTGACTCCGGGTAGGCGGACCAGTACCCGCGTTCCGAGATGGCGGTCAGCGCACGGGTGAGGGTGTCGGCGTGCCGGTCGTACAGGGGGTGCGGGGTCTCCGTCATGCCCGCCATCATGCAACAGAAACCCGCACGATCAGTAGTGGCGTGTCACAACTCAGATCGTCAACTGCCAGTCCGTCCAGCCGTCGACCGGCCGGAAGCCGATCTGCTCGTTGATCCGGATCATGTGCTGGTTGACCGCCGCGTTCCAGGTGTCGACGGCGCGGAGCTGTGGTTCGTTCGCCAGCGCGTACCGGAGATTCTCGATCTTGAGGAGGAGGCCCAGGCGGTGGCCCCGGTGGTCGGGGTCGACGATGGTGGTCTGCTGCCAGGCGTGCCACGGCGAGCCCGGGCTGACGTCGACCATGGTCCAGGCGACCAGCCGGCCGCTCGCCTCGTCCACCGCGCCGTAGTGGTAGGTGCGCCGTCCCCGGGCCGACAGCGCCGCCTCGGTCGCCCGGATCCGCCCGGCGTCGATGTTCTCCGCCTCCAGCGCCAGGTCGCCGATCGGCGCGTCGGTGTTCATCCGGCTCTCCAGCCGGGCGACGTCGGCGACGTACTCCTCCGGGACCGGACCGTGCCAGCCCACCGCGCGGTAGCCGGTGGAGCGGGCGCGTGCGCCGGCCAGCAGCGCGTCCAGGGCGGCGTGGTCGAGCGCCGTGACGTCCAGCCGGCGCCGAACCTCGGCCAGGGCGGCGTGGGCGCCGGCGGCCGCGGCGAAGGCTTCGCCGGCCTCCGGGCGCGCCGGCCCGTCCGGCAGCGCCACCACGGTGTCGCAGTAGAGCCGCTTGCGGCCGTGCTCCCGGGCCACGTCGACGGCGTACGCGAGCAGCGCCCGACCCACACCCCGGCGCCGGTGCTCCGGGTGGACGGCCAGGTCCACGCTGGCGTTGTCCGTGTTGTCGAGTTGCGGGAACCGCACTTCGAGGTGCCCGGCCGCCACGCCGTCGAGCCGGGCCAGGGCGCGGGTCACGACGTAGCCCGGCATCGGGTGGCGGGCGTACGCGGCGAACTCGTCCCGGGTCTGGTTCGGGAAGTCGGGCTGGTCGGCGGCGGTGGCCGCGAAGGCGATCCGGTGTGCCTCGTCGATCGCGGCCTGGTCAGCGACGTCGTACGGGGTGACGGCGATGCTCATGGGAGCGAGCGTGCGCCGAAAACGCGATCGGGGCCAGCGGTTTTCCGCCGGCCCCGATCGGACGTGGTCGGGAGGGACGATCGCACAACGCCTCCGGCGCTGGGTCGTAAGAACTTCGCAAAGTCTCCGGCGAAACGCCCTCCCGCACGGAGCATCTTGCGCCGCCCGGTTGCTGTCGTCAAGTCCTGGACGGCACGTTTCCTGCACTCAGTGCGAAAAGCCGATTACTGCGCGGATCGCCCGATCCCCCGTTCGGGTGATTCGCGCCCACGTCGGTGATCGGTCAGCCGAGGAGGCCGGCGTCGCGGGCGGCGCGGAGGGACGGCTTGATCCGGTGGGTGGGGCCGACCTGGCCGGCGACGGCGTCGAGTGTCTTCAGGCCCTCGCCGGTGTTGAAGACGACCGTCTCGGCGGCCGGGTCGAGGCGGCCGGACTCGACGAGCTTGCGCAGCACGGCCACGGTCACCCCGCCGGCCGTCTCGGCGAAGACGCCGGTGGTCCGGGCGAGCAGCTGGATGCCGGCGCGGATCTCGTCGTCGTCGACGTACTCCATCCAGCCCCCGGTGCGCCGGACCGCTTCGAGGGCGTACAGGCCGGCGGCCGGGTCGCCGATGTTCAGCGACTTCGCGATGCCGGTCGGCTTGACCGGGATGACGGTGTCGCTGCCGGCGTGCAGCGCGGTGGCGATCGGGTTGCAGCCGGCCGACTGCGCGCCGAACACCTTCCAGCCGCCGGCCGGAGCCTCCACCAGCCCGATCTCGACGAGTTCGCTGAACGCCTTGTCGATCTTCGTCAGCAGTTCGCCCGAGGCCATCGGGATCACCACCTGGGCGGGGATCCGCCAGCCGAGCTGCTCGGCCACCTCGTACCCGAGCGTCTTCGACCCCTCGGCGTAGTAGGGGCGCACGTTCACGTTGACGAAAGCCGTGTCCTCGAACTCGTCGGTCTCCACCAGCTCGCCGCAGAGCCGGTTCACGTCGTCGTACGACCCGTCGATGGCGACCAGGTCACCCCCGTACACGGCGGTGGTGATCACCTTGCCCTGCTCCAGGTCGCTGGGGATGAAGACCACCGACGGCGCGCCGGCGCGGGCCGCGTGCGCGGCGACCGAGTTGGCCAGGTTGCCGGTGGAGGCGCAGGCGAACCGGCTGAAGCCGAGCGCCCGCGCGGCGGTCAGCGCCACCGAGACCACCCGGTCCTTGAAGGAGTGCGTCGGGTTGGCGCTGTCGTCCTTGACCCACAGCGGCGCGGTGATGCCCAGCTCGGCGGCGAGGTGCGGCGCGGCCACCAGGGGGGTCAGCCCGGGGTCGAGGGTGACCCGGGTGGCCGGGTCCTGACCGGCGGGGAGCAGCGCGGCGTACCGCCAGATGTTCTGCGGGCCCGCCTCGATCTGCTCGCGGGTGACGGCGGCGAGGGCGGCGGCGTCGTAGTCGACCTCCAGCGGCCCGAAACACTCGTAGCAGGCGTGCTGGGCGGCGAGCGGGTAGCGGGCCGAACAGGCGCGGCAGACCAGGGCGCGGGCGGGGCCGGCGGCGGTGTCGATGCCGGAGGCGGCGAGCGTCGACGTCATGTCGAGATTCCTCTCATCTTTCCCCGCGTCGCGCTCTGCGGCGGGGACGGAATTGGCACCTGCCCCGCCGGTCGCTCTGCGGTGAGCGCGCGGGGTGGTTGCCGGGGCGTCGTCGGGCCGTATCCCTCAGCCCCTCTGGATGAGGTATGCAGTTGTGCCGCCGAGTCTAAGCATCGCCAGCCGGCTGTCCACCGCCCGTTCCCACGCTGTGGCCAGATGTGACCTACTCCGCAGGGACGAAGACCGCGGTTGGCGCGCTTTGGAGCTGATCCATCTGTGCGATCGGCCCCTCAGTCCCCCCGCTCCCGCACGTAGACACCGCGTCCCTGATGGCCCTCCACCAGGCCCTCGGCTCGCAGGATCAGCATCGCGGAGCGGATGACCTGCGTGGAAACCCCGTAATGGGCACACAGCTCGGAAATCGATGGCAACTTGTCCCCCGGCTTGAGGTCACCGGACCGGATGCGGTCCCGGATCTCGGTGGCGATGCGCTCGTAGTACGGCGTCACTGGCATGGTGGTGCTCCCTCGTCGGCACCACCATCTGACCACCGCTCGCTTATGACATCAAGTTCCTGGCATCACAGCTCTTGCTCTCCTGATACTAAGTATCATATGTTGACCGCGAGGCGGCCCTCGTCGGCAAACGGGACCGGCTCACCCCGGGTGGACGCCCGGGTTGCCGGGGCGGCACGGCCGGTCGCCCCGGCGCTCAAGAACGTCGGTCAACACCCACGAGCTGGCCCGGGGCGGGTGCCGGGCTCCGGACGGCAGCCAACCCGGGCGGTTGCCGTCCGCCCCCGCCCGCCTCGGCGCCCCGACCAGCGAAGAGGAGTGCGATGGACGCGCCACGCTGGATCATCCACCTGCCCACGACGCTGACCAGCCAGGACGCGGCGATCACGCTGGCCGAGGCGCTACGCGACTCGCTCGGGCACGTCACCGTCCTCGACTTCGGCGAGGCAACGCTGAGCGAGGAGGATCGCCAGTTTCTGCGTACCCGCGTCTGGTGCGACCACCGCCTGCCTGGCGGCACCCGTTGCCCCCGCCGCGCCGACCGTCCCGGCGACTGCCCGGCCGCCTGATTACGTATTCGACTCAGCTCCAAAGCATCCAGTCTGGCGGGCCCGCCTGCGTGGGTTACATCAGGGTCGCTGCCCACCCGAGGATGAGACCGAACTCCGCGAACCACGGGACAAGGGCGACCAGGGACGCGACAGCGAGGCCGACGACGGACACATGAAGTGCCGACCGGATCGAGACGGTCTGGTCCGATAAGCCTCCAGGGCCCAAGCGCCTCCCCGTGCCGGCTAGGACACGACGTCCTTGCGGGTGAAGCGCCAGAAGGCCAGGCCCCAGAAGAGGGTCGCGTAGCTGATCGCGGAGATACAGCCGCGCACCACGTCGTCGGTCTGCACGGGCGTCGACAGCAGTCCCAGCCAGGCGGTGCTGTAGTGCGTCGGCAGGAAGGTGCGCAGCACGCCGAGGGCGGTGATCTGGTCGAGGATGCTGGACAGGATCCACAGCAGCACCGCGCCGCCGACCGCGCCGAGCGCGGCGTCCGTCGACACCGACAGCAGGAACGCCAGGCCGGCCACCACGAGGAGTACGACCGCCAGGTACCCGAGCACCGCCAGCAGCCGCAGCAGCCCCTCGCCCGGCTCCAGCTGGGCGGCGACGGTGCTGCGCAGTGGCTCCCACCCGTAGCGCAGGGTGCCCAGCAGCAGGGCGGTGAAGGCGAGCAGCAGCAGGGCCAGGGCCGAGTACGCGAGCGCGACCAGCAGCTTCACCGCGAGCAGCCGGGCCCGGGGCACCGGCACGGCGAGCAGGTAGCGCAGGCTTCCCCAGCTCGCCTCGCTCGCCACGGTGTCACCGCAGAACAGCGCCACCACGACCACCAGCAGGAACGACGCCGAGACGAAGATGGTGAACAGGGTGAAGTTCAGCCCTCCGGTGGTGGCGAACTCGATCAGGCTGCCGAACTCGCCGCGCCCGTTGTCGTCGTCGTCGCCCGAGTCGAACTGGAACGCGATCAGGATGATCAGCGGCAGCAGCACCATGAAGCCGAGCGCGAGCTGCGTACGCCGCCGCGACGCCTGCCGCCGGAACTCGGCGACGAACGGCAGGGTGGCCGACGGACGGTAGCCCGCCGCGGCACCGGACGCCGCGCCGCCGGCACCACTTTTGGACGACGTACCGACCATCACCGGTCCCCGCTTCCCCGAGAGTTCTCGCCGACCAGAGCGAGGAACGCGTCCTCCAGGCGGCGCCGGGGCACCACCCGGTCCACCCCGATGCCGGCCCGGACCAGCTCGGCCACCACCTCGCTACGGGCGGTGCCGTTGGTGTCCACGACGAGCTGGCCGTCACCGTCGGGAAGCACCCGGACGCCCGCCAGGCGGTCCAGTACGGCCCGCGCGGCGTCCGGGTCGGTCACCTCGACGAGGACGCTCGGCGACTCGCCGACGATCTCCTCGACCGGACCGGACGCGACGATCCGGCCCTTGTTCACCACGACGGCGTGGGTGCAGGTCTGCTCCACCTCGGCGAGCAGGTGGCTGGAGACCAGCACCGCGCGCCCGCCGGTGGCGTACCGCTGGAGGACCCGGCGCATCTCGGCGATCTGCGGCGGATCGAGCCCGTCGGTCGGCTCGTCGAGGACCAGCAGCTCCGGCAGGCCGAGCATGGCCTGCGCGATGGCGAGCCGCTGCTTCATGCCGTGGCTGTACGTCTTGATCTTCCGGTGCACGGACGCGCCCAGCCCGGCGATCTCCAGCGCCTCGTCGAAGTGCGCGTCGTCCCAGGGCCGGCCGGTCGCCCGCCAGTACGCCTTCAGGTTGTCCAGGCCGGACAGGTGCGGCAGGAAGCCGGGCCCCTCGACCAGCGCGCCGATCCGGGACAGCACCGGCGAGCCGGGCACCAGCCGGTGCCCGAACACGTAGATCTCCCCGGCGGTGGGCTGGGTCAGCCCCATCAGCACCCGCAGGGTGGTGGTCTTGCCGGCGCCGTTCGGGCCGAGGAGGCCAACGACCTGCCCCGGGTGCACCTCGAAGTCCACGTTGGAGACCGCGACGAAGCCGTCCGCGTACTCCTTGCGGAGTTCCCGGACGACCAGCGGCGTGTCCGCGTACGCCGGGTGGACGCTGCTCTCCTGGCGGCGGTGCCGGCGGCGGAGGACGGCGACGAGCACGACGAGCCCGACCGCGATCGCGGCGAGCAGGCCGGCGAGGACCCAGCGCCAGACGGTGGCCGTGGTGGGGATCGGCTCGCCGGTGACCGTGGGCAGCGCGACCGCACCCCCGCCGAGGGCCACGGTGTGCACGGTGGGCTCGACCGGCGTGGCGTACGCCTGGTCGGAGGTCGCCACCACCAGCCGCAGCCGGTGCCCGGCCTCGATCCGGCGGACGATCGCCGGCAGGGTGACGGTGACCGGCGCGGCGTCCTCGACGGCCGGCGGGAGCCCGGTGAGCCGGACCGGCGCGACCAGCCCGTTGGGCAGGGTGGCCGCGCCGCTGGGGTCGACGTCGTAGAGCTTGACGAAGAGCACCGCCTCGCCGGTCGGGGACGCGGCGCGGACCGACACGGTCGGCGCGCCCACCACGTCCACCGCCTCGGGCAGCGGGGCGGACTCGAAGCGGGCGTGCTGGCCGGGGATGTCACCGGCGACCCCGCCCAGCAGCGAGGAGAGTTCGCCGGCGAACGGCACCGAGGAGATCGCGGCCGGGTTGCCCGCCGGCGGGTTGGCGATCCGCTGCGGCGGGCCGGCCACCACCACCTCACGCCGGCCGGTGCCGGTGATCCCGGGGTAGTCGGTCGTGCGGTAGCCGCTGGCGACCAGCCCCCGGTCGAGGGCGTCGAACCCGGCGATCCGGGAGAAGGTGAAGTCGTCGCCCGGCGCCGGGCCGGTGCCCTCGACGTAGTGGTCGAGCCACTGCACGGTCAGGAACTTCACCCGGTCCGAGTCGGTGGTCGGCCCCTCCCCGCCGTCGTGACCGCCGGTGTACCAGGCGACCCGCACCGGGGTGCCGTTCGCGGCGATCCCCCGCGCGTTGGCGTCGGCCTCGGCGAGCGGGAAGAGGCTGTCCGCCGCGCCCTGCACCAGCAGGGTCGGCACGTCGATCCGGTCGAGGACGCCGGCGGGACTGGACCGGCGCAGCAGGTCCACGCCCGCCTGGTCGGCCCGCCCGGTGGTGGCGATCCGCAGGTACGCGGCGCAGACGTCGGGGGCGAACCGCCCGCACGCCGGGTCGGCGGCGCGGGCCGGGACGCGACCCGGGCCGGTCCCGGGGCCGGCCGTCGGGCCGGGGCTGGGCGGCCCGGCCGAGGCGGGCGCGCCCTCCGGCTGGGCAGCGGTCGTCCCGGAGATGCCGGCCGGCCCGGAGCCGACGTTCCCGCCGCCGCCGAAGAACAGTCCCGCCCAGCTCTTCTTGAACACGCCCTCGACCGGCTCCCGGCCGGTGCTCTCCGGCAGGAACGCGCGGGAGAGGTCGTTCCAGGTGATCATGGGGACGATCGCGTCGACCCGCCGGTCCTGGGCGGCGAGCAGCAGCGCCAGGCCGCCGCCGTACGAGCCGCCCACCACGCCGACCCTCGGGTCGCCGGTGGCGTCGGTGCGGATCTCCGGTCGGGCGGCGAGCCAGTCCAGCAGCCGCTGCGCGTCGCGTACCTCGTAGTCGGGGTGGTCCAGGTGGATCTGCCCGCCGCTGCGCCCGAAGCCGCGGGCCGTCCAGGCGAGCACGGCGTACCCCCGGCCGGCGATCTCCTCGGCGTCGGCGCGTACCGACTCCTTCGTGCCGCCGAAGCCGTGCGCGAGCAGCACCGCCGGCACCTTCGCGCCGGCGGACGCCCCCTCCGGCAGGTAGAGCGTGGTGTCCAGGTCGACCGGCTCGTCGCCGGACGGTCCGGACCGGACGGTGAGCAGCGCCGACTCGGTGCGCAGATCCGGCCCCTGCGGCCGGACGGCCCAGGCCACGCCTGCGGCGAGCAGGACGACGACCGCCGCGGCGGCCACCGCGCGCCGGCGGGTGGGGCGGGCACGCCGGATCCGCGCGGCCGAGAACGGCGATCTCATGCGGCACACGGTACGGCCCGGATCCTGAGCGTTGCCTGAGATCCTCCGTACGTTCGTCCGGTTGTCCCGATCGGCGTGACGGGCTCGGGGCGACCGCGTCGGGGCCGGTCCATCCAGCGAGATGAATTCGGATCACGTGAATTCGGATCTTCAGCCGAAAAAGCGCTGATCATGCCAGATCGCTCCGGTAGATCACACGGAGGGTGCCGGTACGGCCAACCGCACGTCACTTTGCGCTAGGTGACGCGAAACTGACTGATTGACGACGGGAAGGGTGCGCGGAGCGTCGGTTAGTTTCCGGGTCCGGTGCATGGGACTAGGACGTCGATCCCGGCGCCGGCCCCCGCCCCTCGCCTCCGCCGGAGGAACAGGACCATGACCGTCCCCGCGCCGCGGGCCCGTCGGCGCCCCTCCCCCGCCGGCCGCCTGCTGCCGATGCTGCTGGTGCTGACGCTGCTCGCACCGCTGGCCGTCCTCTTCGGCCAGTCCTGGCGCTCCACCGACGGCGACCGGCGCCTGGTCGTCACCGAGCGTCTCGGCGTCGAGTACCTGCGGGCGCTCGCCCCGGTGACCGACGCGCTGGTGGACGCCCAGACGGCCACCGTCACCGGCCGGCCGGTGTCCGGCGACGCACTCACCCGCGCGGTCGGGACCGCCGCAGCGGTGGACGCGCGCATCGGCGACGAACTGCGCAGCCGCGAACGCTGGGCCGGCCTGCGGGCCAAGATCGAGGCACTCCGGGACCGGCGACCGGCCGACCCGGAGGCCGCGTACGCCGCGTACGGAGAGGTCACCGACCTGCTGCTGGCCCTGCACCGCAAGGTCCGCGAAACCTCCGGCCTGGTACGCGACCCGGCGTCGGACTCCTTCTTCCTCCAGGCCGGCGTCGGCGAAAAACTGCCCGAGGCCATCGTCGCGGCCGGACGCCTCGCCGACCTGACCGTGCTCGCCGCCCGCCGGCCGGCCGACCGGCAGGCCCCGACCGTGGCCGAACTCGCGGCCGTCCGGGTCGCCGCGCTCGCGCCCGCCGGCGCCCTGGTGGCTGACCTGCGGGCGGCCGTTGACAGCTCGGAGAGCACCGACCTCGGCGCCAACGTGCTCACTCCACTGGACATCTACCAGCGGTCGGTGGAGGCGCTCGCCGCGTACTCCACGCCCACCGGCGCCACCGGCGCCGTGGACGGTCCGCGGCTCGCCGCCGCCCGGTCCGCGGCCCAGGCCGCCGCCGGCCAACTGCAACCGGTCATCCTCGACGAACTCGACGCGCTGCTCGCCGACCGGCTCGACGCGCTCGACCACGACCGCCGGCTCGCGGTGGCCGCCGCCGCGGCCGGCGTCGTCCTGCTGGTCGTGCTGGCGCTGGCGCTGCTCGCCGCGTACCGCCGGGCCGCCGACGCCCGGCGCGCGACGGACCGACCGGCCGCCCCGCCGGCCGCCGACGGCTGGCAGCCGCCGGCCGGGCGGCCCGACGAGGTCCGCCCGTTCCAGCCGGCCGGCCCGGCCCGCGAGCCGCAACCCGCGCAGTGGGGGCCGTTCGATGCTGCTCGGTAGGCTCCGGATCCGGGGCAGGCTCGCCCTGCTGGTGGTCATTCCGCTGCTCACCGTGGTGGGCCTGGCGGTCCCGGTGGTGCTCGACCGGGTCGCCGCCGCCCAGCGGGCCGCCGACATCGCCGACCGGGTACGCGTGGCCAGTCGGATCGGCAGCCTCGTGCAGGACCTGCAACAGGAGCGGATCCTCTCGGTCGGTCTGCTGCTCGGCCGGGTGCCCCGCGCGGAACTGGTGCAGAAGTCGGCCGCCGTCGACGACCGGGTCGCCGACCTGCGGTCCACCCGGGGCGACGCGCTGCCGCCCCGGGTCGCCGCCGCGCTCGACGGCGTCCGTACGCTCACCGACCTGCGGGCCGCGGTACTCGCCGGGACCGCCACCCCCGGCCGGGTCATGGACTCGTACGGCCCGGTCAACCGGGCCCTCATCGACGCGCTGCGCCTCCCCTTCACCGTGGACACGAACACCTCCGCCGGCCGGCAGGTGCTGGCCCTGGACGGGCTGCTCCGCGCCGACGAAGGGCTCGGCGCCTGCGCCACGCTAATCGTGCTGGTGAAGGCGACCAACGATCCGGCGGCGATCACCGGCTACGTGGCCTGCATGGCCGCCCTCCAGGTGGACAACCGGCGGTTCCGCAGCCTGATCACCCCGGAGCAGTACCAGCTGGCGATGCTCAACGACGCGGCGGTGGCCGCCCGGACCAGCCCCGACTTCCTCACCGCGAGCCCGCTCGACCCGGCCGGCGCGGTGCAGGACGTACCGCTGGACGCGCTCTTCCCCTCGGCCCGCTCGATGATCACCCTCGGGCAGTTCGTGGAGAAGAAGATCGTCGCGGACGTCATCGCCCAGGTGACCGACGAGCAGCGCCGGGCGCTGACCGTCGCGTACCTGGTCGGCGGCGGGGCGGTGCTGGTGCTCACCCTGGTGGTGCTGCTCAGCGTGGCGGTCGCGCGGACCGTCGCCCGGCCACTGAGTCGGCTCACCCGCTCGGCGGACCGGGTCGCCCGGGTCGCCGAGGCCGAGCTGACCCGGGTCGCCGACGACGAGTCCGAGAGCGTCCAGGCGGTCCGGCTCGACCCGGTGGACGTCCGGGCCCGCGACGAGATCGGCGACCTGGCCCGCGCCTTCGAGCGGGTGCAGACCACCGCCGCCCGGCTGGTGGAGCGCCAGGTGGCCGGCCGGCGCAACGTGGCGCAGATGTTCGGGCACGTCGGGCGCCGTACGCAGAACCTCGTCGGCCGGCAGATCGCCCTGATCGACCGGCTCGAACGGCAGGAGACCGACCCGGACCGGCTGGAGCACCTGTACCGGCTCGACCACATCTCCAGCCGCCTGCGCCGCAACGCGGGCAGCCTGGTCGTGCTCTCCGGCTCCACCGGCGACGACCGGCACGTCGTGCCGGTGCCGCTGGCCGACGTGGTCCGGCTGGCGCTCGGCGAGATCGAGGACTACACCCGGGTGGACGTCCAGGTCCCGGACGGGGTCTCGGTGTCGCCGGGCACGGTCGGGGACCTCGTCCTGGCCCTCGCCGAACTGATGGAGAACGCCACCGTCTTCTCCCCGCCGCACACCCGGGTGGTCGTCGCCGGTGAACGCGCCGGCGTCGGGGTCCGGCTCAGCGTGGTGGACCGGGGCATCGGGATGACCGAGGAGCGGCTTCTCGAGGAGAACGCCCGGCTGGCCCGGCGCGAACGGCTGGACCTCGCCCCCACCGAGGTGCTCGGGCTCTTCGTCGTGGGCCGGCTGGCCCGGCGGCACGGCTGGGCGGTCCGCCTCGCGGCGACCGCCGGCGGCGGCGTCACCGCCCAACTGGAGATCCCGCCGGCCTCCCTGGTGCTCCGGCGGGACCGGGCCGGTGCCACGGTGGCGCGGGCGACCGTCCCGGACCGGGACCGGCGCTCCCCCGCCGCTCCCGCCCTCCCGTCCCGGGGCGCGGTGGCCGCCCTTGCCGGCCCGCCGCCGCCGTCCGGCTTCGACCCGGCACTGCTCAGCCGGGCCACCCGGACGATGACGGCGGGCCCTTCCTGGGACGCGTTCACCGTCCCGGAGACGCACCCGCCCACCGCAGCCGGGCCCTCCACCGCGGGCACGACGCCCGCCGCCGACCCGACGGCGGCGGCCGGCCCGACCGCGGCAGCACCTCCGACGGCGGCGGGCACCCCGACGACGGCGAACGGCCCGACGGCGTACCTGGAGATCACCGCGCCCGGGAGCACCGTCGACGGGCTGCCCCGCCGACCGGTCCCCGCGGGGCCGGGCGCTCCCCCGCCCGGCCCCGCGGTCACGCCCACAGTTCCGACCGGTACGACCGGATTCCCGGCGTCTCTCGTGCCGGGAATCCGGCAGCGGGTGCCGGGGGCGAGCCTGCCGCCGGCCGGGCCCCGGGTCGGGCCGGTCGACGCCACCGGCGCGGACCCGGCCGCCGCCCGGGACCTCGTCGAAGCCGTCGAGGCCGGCGTACGCCGGGCTGAGCTGGCCGGAACCGTTTCACCGCCCGCCTACGACGGGTCCGCAGCCGACCCGGCACCCGGACGGCCCCGGCTCACGCGGCGGGTGCCCGGCGCGAACCTGCCCGCCGCCGCGTCCCGCCCGTCGACCGACCAGGGCCCCGGTGACCCGGCCGAGGTCCGCGACCGCATCACCAAGTTCGAGGCGGGCGTCGCCCGCGCTCTGCGTGAAGTCAGTCCAGACCGCTTCGACGAAGAGGGATCATCACGGTGACCAGCCCCTTCCTGCACGACAACGTCGACCAGCCGACCCACCCGGGGACGGACCTCAGCCCGGAGGCCCGCACCTTCAACTGGCTGCTGGACTCCTTCACCTCCAGCACCGCGGGGGTCCTGGAGGCGATCGCGGTCTCCTCGGACGGGCTGCTGATGGCCATGTCCGCGATCAAGGACCGGTCCAACGCCGAACGGCTCGCCGCCGTGGTCTCCGGCATGACCAGCCTCGCCGGCGGAGCCGCGAGCTGGTACGCCCTCGGCGGGCTGAACCGGGTGGTCGTCGACATGGCCGAGGGCTACCTGTTGATCAGCGCCATCAGCAGCGGTTCGGTGCTCGGCGTCGTCGCCGACCGGTCGGCGAACCTGGGCACCGTCGCGTACGAGATGACGCTCTTCGCCGGTCGCGCCGGTGGCGCGCTCACCCCCCGCCTGATCGCCGAACTGAAGAACTCCGTCCAGCAGTGATCCCCGACGTCGCCGGCGAGGAACCGGACCCCGTGGTCCGGATCCGCCCCTACCTGCGGGCAGCCGCCCCGGCCGGCGAGCCGGCGGCGGTGCCCGTACCGGCGGCGACCGCCGAGCCGGAACCGGACGATCCGTCGGGTCCCCGCCCGTTCGTGCTCACGGCGGGGCGGGTGACCGGCGGGGATCCGGCGATCGGGCTGGAGACCCAGGTGACCGCCCGGCCGGTCACGGACCGGACGACTCCGGTCGCCCGGCTGGCACCGGAGCACCAGGCGATCGTCGCGCTCTGCGGCTCGCCGATCTCGGTGGCGGAGATCTCCGCCCGGACCCGGATGCACTTCGGTGTGGCCCGGGTCCTGGTCGGTGACCTGCGTGCCGCCGGCCACCTCGACGTGCACGTCAACGCCGACGACGCCCTCGACCCCGACATCATCCTGCGAGTGATTGATGGACTCCGTGCGATCTCCTGACTGGCCGGTCACCCCGCTGGACGGGCTCGCCGCGAACAGCGCCGCCGCCCGGTACGGCGGCCCGTCGGCGACACACCCGCCCGCCGCCCGGGGGGTGGCCGCGCCGGTTCCACCGCCGTACCGGCCGCCGGTGGAACCCGGTGCGGCCGCCCCGCCCGACGCGGCGCCCCGGGTCGCACCGCCGGTCCCGGTGAAGATCCTCATCGCCGGCGGGTTCGGTGTCGGCAAGACCACCACGGTGGGCTCGATCTCCGAGATCGCCCCGCTGACGACCGAGGCGGAGATGACCAGCGCCGCGATCGGTGTCGACGACCCCGGCGGGCGCTCCGGGAAGACGACGACCACCGTGGCCATGGACTTCGGCTGCGTCACGATCGACCGCAGTCTCAAGCTGTACCTGTTCGGCACGCCGGGCCAGGCGCGGTTCGGGTTCATGTGGGACGACCTGGCCCACGGCGCGCTCGGCGCGCTCGTCGTCGTGGACAGCAGCCGCCTGGACGACTGCCATCCGGCGATCGACTTCTTCGAACGGGCCGGGCTGCCCTTCGTGGTCGGCGTCAACGCGTTCGACGGGCGGGTGGCGCACGACCTCGCCGCGATCCGGTGGGCGCTGGCCGTCGGGGACCACGTGCCGCTGGTGCGGTTCGACGCCCGGGACCGGCTTTCGGTGCGGGACGCCCTGCTCGTCGTCCTGAACCGGGCGCTGGACCGGGCCAACCGGGCGAGGGGGAGCTGAACCGACGGGCGGTCAGGCCCGTTTCCACGATGAGGGGTGGTCGTGATGAGGGGTGGACTGGACGAGACACTGGCCCGGCTGGCCCGGCGCGAGGAAGCGCTGCGGCGGCGGGGCGCCGACCCGGGGGCGGACGGGGACACCGGCCGGCTGCCCGACGCGGAGGCGGGCCGCCGGGAGGTTGCGCGCGGCGACACCGGGAGCGGCGACGGCGAGCGGAGGGACGCCGGGCGCGGTGATCCCGGCCGGAACGCCGGACCGGGGTGGTCGAGCCACCGGGACGCGGGGGTACGGCGGGGCGAGGCGCCCGCCCCCGACCAGCCGGCGGCGTGGTGGGCGGACCCGACCGGCTGGTCGGCCGGCCAGCACCGGGCCGAGACACCCGACCCGGACCCGGTCGAGGAGGTCGCCGAGGCGGTTCGCCGGATCGTCGCCCGGCACCCGGATCTGGCGGTCACGCTGCGGGTGGAGCACGGCGGTGCGGCGTACCCGCTGCGGGTTGCCTGGTCGGACGGGAACGTGACGGTCGGCGCGGAGCCCGCGGTCGAGCCCCCTCCGGCGTGGCCGCTGTCGGCGCGGACCGAGCCGGACCGGTCGTCCGGGGCGGCCGGCGTGCGACCCGACCCGGCGGCCCGGCTCGCCGAACTGATCCGCCGCGACCCGTCGCTGCTGACCGACCTCGACCCGGGGCGCTAGCGAAAGGCCCGTGGGCGCTTCCGCCGCGGTACGCGCCGGCAGGGCACATTTCCCCGCACCGGCTAGGGTTCGGCTGGTGGGGGAATCGGAGCTCACCCTGACCGCCAGCCTGCGGCCGGCCGCGCTGGACGCCCGACGCGGCATCGTGCGGCTGCACCCGGAGGCGCTCACCGCGCTCGGGTTGCGCCCCGGTGACCCGGTCCGGCTCACCGGCCGGCGGGTGACCGCCGGGATCGTCGCGGCGGCCGAGCGGGGTGCCGGCCCGGGGCTCCTCCACGCCGACGACCTGATGCTGGGCAACCTCGGGGTACGCGACGGGAGCCAGGTGAGCGTCCGCCCGACGCCGGTCACCGCCGCGCACCGGGTGGTGCTGGCCGGTCCGGCACCGGTGGTCGCGGCGGTCTCCCCGGAGATGCTCCGGCTCGCGCTGCTCGGCAAGGTGGTCACCGCCGGGGACGACGTGTCGCTCCTCCCGCAGGACGTGCTGCCCGACGCCTCGGTGCGCAGCCTCGTCGAGGCGGCCCGGAACAGCCTGTCCAACCGGGTGGGGTACGCCTGGACCAGCACGCTGCTCACGGTCGTCACCGCCGAGCCGGAGACGGCCGCACTGGTCACCATGGACACGCTGGTCGCTTGGGAGCACGGCGCGGCCACCCACGGCTCCGCGGCCATCCCGACCACCGTTGCCCGCGACCACGATCCGCGCACTTCCCGGGAGGGAGTGGCCTCCCCCGCTCCGGACGCCACTCTGTCCGGGACAGCGCGCGGCGCGACCACGGCGGGCGGCGCGGACGCGACCCGGGCGGCCGCAGGGGCGGAGGTTGCCGCGGAGGCGCCGTCGGTGGACGAGTTGCCCGGGTTACGGGCGCAGGCCGAGGAGTTGGGCGAGCTGCTCGACCTCGGCTTCCACCACCGCGAGGTGCTCCGGCGGCTCGGCACCACGGTGTCCCTCGGAGTGCTGGTCGACGGCCCGGCCGGCTCCGGGAAGTCGGCGCTGGTACGTGCGGTCGCCGCCCGGGTGCGGGCGCGGGTGCGGCCGCTCTGGGGGCCCGAGCTGGCCGCGCTGACCAACGCGGCGGCGGCCGAGCGGCTGCGCGCCGCCGCCGCCGACGTACGGGCGGACGGCCCGGCGGTGCTGCTGGTCACCGACGTCGAGGCGCTCGCGCCGGCCGACGCGCCTGGCCCGGTGGCCACCGTGTTCCGGCAGGTCGTCGCCGAGACCGTCGCGGCCGGCGCGGCGGTGGTGTGCACGACCGGCCGCCCCGAGGCCGTCGACCCGGCCCTGCGCGCTCCGGACCTGCTCTCCCTGCGGATCGGCGTGCCGCTGCCGGACGCCGCTCTCCGCCGGGAGCAGTTGAGCGTGCTGACCCGTCAGGTGCCGCTCGCCGAGGACGTCCGGCTCGACGAGGTCGCCGCGCGCACCCCCGGATTCGTCGCCGCGGACCTGGCCGCGCTGGTGCGCGAGGCCGGCGTGCGGGCGGCGCTGCGGCAGAAGGCGGTGGACCGCCCGACGGTGGCGATGGGCGACTTCGTCGCCGCGCTGGAGGTGGTCCGCCCGACGACGATGGCGGCGTCCACGCTGGAACTGGCGTCGGTCACCCTCGACGACGTGGGCGACCTGGTCGAGGTCAAGCAGACGTTGACCGAGTCGGTGCTGTGGCCGCTGACGTATCCGGACACGTTCGCGCGGCTCGGCGTGCAGCCGCCGCGCGGGGTGCTGCTCTACGGGCCGCCGGGGTGCGGCAAGACCTACCTGGTGACCGCGCTGGCCGGTACGGGCCGGGCGAACGTGCTGTCGGTCAAGGGCGCGGAGCTGCTGTCGAAGTGGGTGGGCGAGAGTGAGCGCGCCGTCCGCGAACTGTTCCGCCGCGCCCGGGAGGCCGCGCCGACGCTGGTCTTCCTCGACGAGGTGGATGCGCTCGCGCCGGTACGCGGTCAGGCCACCGACGGCGGCACGACCGACCGCGTGGTGGCCGCCCTGCTCACCGAGTTGGACGGCGTGGAGGCGCTGCGCAACGTGGTGGTGGTCGGTGCGACCAACCGGCCCGACCTGGTGGACCCGGCCCTGCTGCGCCCCGGCCGGCTGGAGCGGCTGGTCTACGTTCCGCCACCCGACGGGCCGGCCCGGGCGGCGATCCTGCGGGCCGCGTCCCGGACCGTGCCGCTCGCACCCGACGTGGACCTCGCCGCCCTCGCCGAGGAACTGGACGGCTTCTCCGCGGCGGACTGCGCGGCGCTGGTCCGGGAGGCGGCGCTGGCCGCGATGCGCGAGTCGCTGGCCGCGGCCACGGTCACGGCGGCCCACGTGGCGACCGCCCGGTCCCGCGTCCGCCCCTCGCTGGACCCGGCCCAGGTCGCCTGGCTGGCCGGGTACGCCGAGAAGCACGCTGGTTGATCCGGCGAGGGACCGATCCGGGCTGCCGCCGTACCGAGCGGCCGGCCCTCAATCGGTGGGCAGCAGCGGGCCCAGCGGGCCGAGGTCCAGGTTGAGGTCCTCCGGGGCGAGCCCGAAGTACGTCCGCAGCTCCGCCATCTGCTCCTCCAGGGCCATCAGCGTCGTGCCGATGCGTTCGACCTGCTCCTCGGTCAGGTCACCGAGGTCGACGCGGCGCAGCGCCTGCCGCTCCATGAGCTGACGCAGCAACTCGATCACGGTGAGCACGAGGCTGGCCAGCCCTCGCTCGACGGAGTCCTGGTCCACGGCCAGCCGTCGGTCCAGCGGTTTCGCCCGCGGTGCCCGCCACGACGGCCCGTCCAGGGCCGCGGCCGGCCCGTCCACCGCCGCCGCCAGCTCGGCCGCCTCGCCCCGCTCGGTCATGTCACCTCCCCGGAGAGCACCGCCGATCCACCGGCCGGCCCGGCCGATCCGTCACGCGCCACGCCGAACTCTCCGGGCGGCAACGCCGATCCGCCCGGCGGCAGGGCGGTCTCCCGGACGGCCAGCGCGTCGTCGGGCGGCGCCGCGAGGGCGCCGACGGACGCGACCAGGGCGCGCAGCGAGATGCGGACGGATCCGCTGCTCTCGGGTCTCGGCCTCCGGCCGACCGCGCACCTGCGTGGCGAGGTCGGCGGCCCGCCGGTCGGCGGCCAGGATCTCGCTGAGCACCTCCTGCTCGTCGAAGCGGCCGTGCACCGTGTACTGGAGCCGGTCCTCGAACTCGTCGAGCGCGGCGGCGAACCGGTCGTGGTGCGCCTCCAGCAGGTCCTGCACCGCGTCCGGCCCGGTCACCACGGTGCCGAACCGCACCGGCAGCACGGGGGCCACCGCCGCCGTCCCGTCCAGCAACCTCTCGTACGCGGTCAGGTCGGCCGGCCGGCCGATCGGCTCTTCCAGCGCCACCTCGCTGACCAGTGCCGCCAGGTCGCCGTGCCGCACCACGTCGACGTCGCCCGGCGGGTCGCCGACCCCCTGCGCGTCGGGGGTCGGCTCCACGTCGGACGGCACGATGCCGTAGACGAACAGCCCGGTCTCGCCGGTCGGCTGCACGTTCTGCTCGCTCATCTCACCGCTCCTCGTCCCGCCGCCGCCGGGGCCGCTCCCGCTCCCGCTCCGACCCGCGGTCGGTGAGGGAGTCCACCACCGCGCCGCTGATCTCCTTGGCGGCCTTGCCGAGCCCACCGACGGCCTTGCCCCTGGTGACCGCACCGGAGGCCCCCTCCACCAGGTCGGGCAGCCCCTTCTGTCCTTCGGGGACGATGCTCAGCCGGTCGACCGCCTCGGCGAATCGCAGGTACGTCTCGATGCTGGCGATCACGATCCGGGCGTTGATCTCCAGGAGTTGGATGCCGACCACGGCCACCGACACCTGGGCGTCGATCACGACGCCCTTGTCCAGGACCGTCTCCACGACGTCGGCGAGGCTCCCGCCACCGCCGCCGCGCTCCAGTGCCGCGCCCGGCTGAGCGCCGGTCGCGGTGGTCGCCACGGTCATTCGCCACGCTCCTCTCGCCGGCGGCGTACCACCGGCCGCCGGGGGGTTTCGGGGGTACGGCGGACCGGGCGGGGCCGCTCCGGGGCCTGCTCGCGCGGCTGGGACCGGCGGGCCCGTTCCGGCTGTCGGCGGCGCGGTGGGGGCGCTTCTTCCTCGGGTTCGGCTTCTTCCTCGTACCCTTCGTCGTAGTCCTCGCCCTCGTCGTAGGACTCGTACTCGTCCTCCTCAGGAGGGCGGCGACGGACGGGCGGGCGACGCCGGCCGCGTGCGGCGGGCCGCCGCTCCTCCTCGACCTCCTCCTCGACCTCCTCCTCGGCTTCCTCCTCCGGCTCCGGCTCGGGCCGGCGGCGTTCCGCTCGCCCGCCGCCGCGCTGCTCCTGCTGCTCGCGGTCGGCCTGCTCCTGTTCCTCGCGCTGTTCCTGTTCCTCGCGCAGGGCCGTCTCGTGGTCCTTGACCACCTGCGAGTCCTCGATCTCGCCGCGCCAGCCTTCGACCGCATCCGGGTCCAGCACGGTCTGCGTCATGACGTGCCGGACGAAGTGCTTGAGCTCCAGGCGGACGCGCCGTCCCTGGGCCCGCCACAGGTTGCCGGTGTGTTCGAAGAGGCCCTGCGGGTGGTACTCGAGCACCACCAGGATCCGGGTCAGCTCGGGTGCGACCTCGTGGAAGCTGACCGTGCCGTCCACCGAGCCCTTCTCGCCCTTGGAGCGCCAGTGGATCAGGCGGTCCGGGATCTGCCGGACGATGGTCGACTCCCAGGTGCGGTGCGACCAGAAGACCTGGGCCTTCCAGGTCATCTTCTCGTCGGAGTCGTTCTCGGCCTGCTCCACCTTCTTCAGGAAGCTGGGGAAGTCGGCGAACTGGGTCCACTGGTTGTACGCGACCCGGACCGGCACCCCGACCTCGACCGTCTCGACGATGTTGGTGACCTTCAGCTTCTTGCCGCCACCCCTGCCGCCCTTACCGCCGCCGAAGGCCGACATGAGCTTCTCCTTACCGCCGGCAATCCCGGCCTGAACCATCGCCTTCATCGGTGAGTTGCCCTCGGCGAGCTTCTGCGCGCCGGTCGCGGCGGCGATCAGGCCCGGGCCGCCGCCCTGCCTGGCGTACTCGCTCAGCCGTCCGGTGGCACCGGTGATCCGCTCGGTCACCACCTGCACGGCGCGTTCACCGATCGCGCTCGCCAGGTTCCGTACCTCGCCACCGAGCTGGGTCCGGACCTTGTCCGCCAGCCCGCCGGGGTTCGTGGTCGCGGCCATGTTCACCGCCCCCGCTCGCCGTCGTCGGCGCCGGTGTCGCCACCGGACCGGCCCGTTCCGCCCGGCTGGTCCGCGCTCGACTCGGCGGCCCCGCCCTTGCGGCGCAGCGCGTCGGCCGAGCCGCGCAGCTTGCCGCTGAGCGCGTCGATGCCACTGCCCGCGGCGGCGGTCGCCGCCGCCTTGCCGGCGGTGGCGAGCGGCCCGCCGAGCTTGCCGAGGTTGGCCAGCTGAGGTGACGACTGCAGCAGGTTCTGGCCGACCTTCAGCAGCCCGCCGGAGTTGTGGCTGGCCCGCCCGGCGGCGACCGCGGCCGCCAGGACGAGGGCCTTCCGCATCTTGCGGCGGCGCCCGAGCAGGTAGCCGACGCCCACCGCCAGACCGATTCGTGCTCCGCTGTTCATCAGTTCTCCTTCGCTCCCCGGAGCGGAGACACCTGATCGACGGCGGACCGAGAAGGAGCCACCGGGGAGAAGCACGTGGGGCCCGCGATCAGGTGCCCGTTGAGCGGACCCGGCGGGCAGTACCCCGAGGCAGATTCGCAAAACCTATTTGCGGACGGACCGAGCGACGCCGTCCCGGGCAATCAGAATCGTGGGGGAGATCCTCACAAAAGGGACTTCCGCACCGCGATGAGCAGGGATTACGCGATCGGGAAGAGAATTCTCAGAGAGCCGGGGGTGTGGAGTCGAGGCAGATTTCGGCGCGCATTCGACCACCGTCGGCGCGCAATTTCGCGCCGCATTTGGAAAGCACGGACAACGCCCCGGAATTGTCCCGGGTGGTGGTGGCGACGACCTGCCGCATACCGGCGGCGGCCGCCTCGTTGAGCAGTTCCCGCAACGCGGCCGGCCCGATGCCCTGGCCGCGCGCCGAGCGCCCGAGCCACAGGCCGGTATCGACCGTGCCCGGCTCGTCACAGCCCGTCATACGGATCATCCCGACGACCTCGCCGCCCGCCAGGATCGCGTACATCTGAGTGCGGGTGGGACCGTCCAGCCCGCCGAAGCTCGCCCGGTGGAACTCGCGGAACGCCTCCCGGCGCGCGTGCGACCAGCCCGCCGGCGCCTCGACCGGCGGCATGACGTCGGCCGGCTCCGCCTCCGCAGCCGCTACGGAGAGCAACGACTCCAGGTTGCGTTCGCTCACCGGCTCCAATCGCACCGCACTCGCCACGTGCCGCAGTCTGCCGGGCTTACCGGCCCGAGTCCACCCCGTTGGAGCCCGACTGGCGGTCCGGTCGCAGGTATCGGCCGGTCGGCCCCCATCGTGTTCCTCCTCACGCTCCGTCGCCGAACTCGCAGAGCACGGCTGAGGCGTCGTCGGCGGCCTTGTGCCGGCGGAGGCGGTCCGGCAGGTCCCGCTCGGCCGCCCGTACCCGGTCGATCAGCGCCGCCGGCCCCTCGGCGGTGACCAGGTCCAGCAGACCGGTCCAGTCGAACAGGCCGAAGTGCTCCACCGCCGCGGAAGCCCCGTCGCTGAGCAGCGCCGCGCGGCGCAGCCCGTCCGGCCCGCCGAGCGGCAGAGTTCCGGCCAGCGCGTGGTACGCGGCGTCCGGGTCCGACGCCGCCACCCAGTAGCCGTGCGTCCGGTTCATCCGTTCCCGCTGCACCCCGACGGCGTGCCGGAACCGGGTGGTCCGGTCGGCGTCGTCCGGGAGTCCCGCCGCGGTGGCCCGCAGGTCCGCCAGCGCGGTGTGCAGGCGGTCGTCGGTCACCACGCGCACCTGGCCGCCGACGTCCAGCACCAGCGGGCTGTCGCAGAGCACCAGCCAGTCGACCTGGTCGCCGCCGTCCCGCAGCAGGCACACCGTGCTCGAAGGGGTCCCCGGATGATCGAGGTCGCACTGGTCGCCGTGGTCGGCCCGCACCGCCAGGATCGCCGCGGCGAGGTTGCTCATCAGCGTCGCCGCCGGGCGGGCCGCCTCGGCCAGCCCGATCCGGGCCGCGAGGTGCCGGACGTACCACGCGGGGCCGTGCACGCAGCCGGTGTCGAAGCCCTCCGGGACGGTGGCGCCGTCGAGGACGCCGACGAGCGGCCCGAACCGGAACACGACATCCTCGTTGACCGGCCGGTCGGAGGACGGTGCCGACGCCGACCGCACCCGCATCGTCCGGGGGACGGCGGACCGGCGGGGATCGTCGACCGCCTCGGGGGCCCGGCTCCCCACCCGGGGGTCGGCCGGGTCGCGGACCCGGCTCTCGCCGGTGCCGAGGTCCCGGACCGTGTACGGGGCGTTCACCACCCACTCGTGCGGCTGCGGCCCGGTCGCCGTCGCCGGTGCCGGCGCGGTCGGCCGGCCCGCCGGACCCGACCGTCGCCTGCCTGGGTCCGTCCCACCCATGCCCCGCTCCCTCCTCGGTCACCCCAGCCCGTCCCGGCCCGGCCCGTGCCGGTACGACGACCTCGCCTACCCGCACCGAGGGCCGGCATGCCGCCGCCGGGCGGGCCCGGACCGCCTTCCGTCAACCCGGCGCTCCGCCGGCAGGACGGACGGTAACGTCGGCATCGGTCGGCCTCGAGGGCCGGCGGCGGCGCCAGCCGCCCGTCCGCGACGTGGGGGGATCGCAGATGTTGCAGCAACTGCACGAGGCCGGCCTTCGGGCGGAGCACGCGTACCTGGCCGGCTTCGCGAGCATCGGCCTGTCGTTCACGAGCTGGTTCCTCTCCAAGCACCTGGAGAAGGCGGGTGTGGCCCGGGCCGACCGCTGGGGAATCTTCATCGGCGAGTGGGCACCGACGTTCTTCGCCATCGGCAACGGCCTACGCACGTACGAGAAGGGCTGACGACCACACCGGGCCCGGCGGGCGCCGAGGCGCGCCGGGCTCAGCGGCGGCGGTTGTGGGCACGGGAGGAGCGCAGCCGGCGCAGCCGGCCGATCAGCACCGGGTCGGCGGCCAGCGCGGCCGGCTTGTCGAGCAGCGCGTTCAACAGCTGGTAGTAGCGGGTCGCGGAGAGGCCGAACCGGTCGCGGACGGCCTGTTCCTTGGCCCCCGCGTGGCGCCACCACTGCTGCTCGAAGTCGAGGATGGCCCGCTCGCGTTCGGTCAGACCGTCCGCCGTCCCGGTGGCCGGAACCGCGTCGCCGTCGCCGCCGGCATCCGGCGGGACCGGCTCGGCGTCGGACGGGACCGCCTCCAGTTCCGGCGCGGGCCGGGGCGGTGGTACGGCGGCCCGCGCGCGGGTGTCGCCGGCCGGCCGCCCGCCGGTCGGGCCGTCCCCGGACGGCTCGGCGGCGGTCGGGACGGCGTCCGGCGGCATGGCACTCCTCGCGAGGGCGGTCGGCGCGGCGACGCCGACCCGGGGAGCCCCAAGCCTAGTGGGACTCCCTACCGGCCGCACGGGTCGACCCGCGACGTCCGGGCCGGTCGTCGCGGGTCGTGGCCGAACGCCGCGGGAACGTCGACGCCGGCCGTGGAAGGCCCCACACCGGGGCCTTCCACGGCCGGCCGTCAGGAGATGTCCCGCCGGCGCATCGTCCAGAGCGCCGCGCCGAGGATCAGCACGAGGGAGACACCGAGCAGCAGGGACGAGTGCTGCCACGTGATGTCGAGCGTCTCCGGCTTGCACTCCCCGAAGTAGGTGGCCTGGCAGGCCTCCCAGTTCTGCAGGGTGACCTTCTTCTGCATCCACGCCGCCACGTAGGTGGGCAGCAACCACGCCTCGGCGAAGCGGATCCCGGCCAGCGCGAGCAGGATGGCGACGCCGAACTGCCCGACGACGATCACCCCGATCGCCCCGCCCAGGGCCATCGCCGTGTGCCGGCCGAGCGAGGCCACGGCGAAGCCGACCGTGGCGCCGACCAACGCGAGCACCACGCCGCGCAGCCCGGTCAGGGCGAACGACTGCCACACGCCAGAGGTCATCTTCTCGGTGGTGCCGCGTAGCGTCGCGACGATCCAGAAGCTGCCGAACCAGAGCGCCGTCGTGGTCACGGCCAACGCGAGCAGGCCGGTGAGCAGCGCCGCCAGCTTGGTCAGGAGTACGGTGAGCCGCTTCGGCCGCCACAGCAGCAGGTTCATCATGCCGCCGGTGCTCCACTCGGCCCCGACGAAGGACGCGCCGACCACGAACCCGACCAGTGCCAGGATCGCCGCGAGCGGCAGCAGGGTGAACCCGAAGTTCTCCCGGAAGTCGAAGGTGGACGGGAGGAACCACTCCACCTCGATCGACTCGCGCGGCGGCGCGGTGATCATCGAGCAGTCGTCCGGGAACCGGCCGTCGTTGGTCGCCGTCCCACTCGACTTCGCCGCCTCGCAGGCGGCCCGCTCCTGCTCCGCCCAGCGCGTCTGCTCCTGGTACTGCGCTTCGGCGGTGGCCTCGGCCTTGGCCCGCGCCGTGGCGTCGATCTTCTCGTTGGTGACGAACACCCCGATGACCACGGCGGCGAGCACCAGCAGGCCGAGCACGGTCATCCAGCGGGTGAAGCGCCGCTTCAGCAGCCGGCGCAGCTCCGTACGGTAGAGACTCACGCGCCCCACCCTCCCGTGGTGGGCTGGTCCGCCGCACCGACCTTCGTGGACTGGTCGACCTGCCGGTGCTGGCCGGGGACCGGCGCGGTGGCGGTCAGGTCGAGGAAGACGCTCTCCAGGTCGGCGGCGACCTGGGTCAGTTCGCTGACGTAGAGGCCCTGCTCGGCGAGGAGCCGGGTCACCGTGGCGGGCTTGTCCAGCCCGGTGAGCATCAGGTGGTCCGGCTCGGTGGCGGTGACCCGGATTCCCGCCCGGGTCAGCGTCTCGGCGGCAACCGGCAGGTCGGTGACGGCCTCGACGCGGACGCGGACGGCGCCGGACGAGTGGCGGGCGAGCACCTCGTCGACGGGGCCGAAGGCGACCCGGCGGCCGAGCGAGATGATCGTGACCGAGTCGCAGATCAGCTGGATCTCGCCGAGGATGTGGCTGGAGAGCACGACGGTCATGCCGGACTCGGCCAGGTTGCGCATGAGCGTACGCATCTCGCGGATGCCGCCCGGGTCGAGGCCGTTGGCCGGCTCGTCGAGGATCAGCAGCTTCGGGTTCTTCAGCAGGGCGGAGGCGACCGCGAGCCGCTGCTTCATGCCGAGCGAGTAGGTCTTCACCCGCTCGCCGGCCCGGTCGCGCAGCCCCACCAGCTCCAGCACCTCGTCGATGCGGTGGGCCGGCACGTCACCGGCGCTGGCGAGCAGGGACAGCGTGTCGCGGGCGGTGAAGTGCGGGAAGAACTGCGGGCTCTCCACGATCGCGCCGACGTGGCCGGCGACCGCCGGCAGGGCCGCGGGCACCTCCTGGCCGAGGATCGCCATCCGGCCGCCGTCGGGCCGGATCAGGCCGAGCAGCGTACGAAGGGTGGTCGTCTTCCCCGATCCGTTCGGCCCGAGGAAGCCGTGCACCTGGCCCGCCTCGACCCGCATGTCGAAGCCGTCCAGCGCGTTGCGGGTACCGCGCCGGCGACTCTTGTAGGTCTTCCGTAGACCTTCGATTTCCAGGACAGCTGGCAAGCTGCACCTCCCCCGTTGGGTTTGGGCGACGAGCGACACCATACTCGGTATACACATCGGCGCAATACCCGGTATGCATCGGTGCACCGGATCGCTACCGACAGTGATACAACGACCGGGTCAGGCGCAGATGACGTGCACCCCGGCGGCCCGGAAGGCGTCGACCACCTCGGGGGACGCCCCGGAGTCGGTGACGAGCGTCTCCACCCGGTCGACCGCGCAGATCCGGGCGAAGGCGTGACCGCCCAGCTTGGACGAGTCCGCGATGATGACGACCCGCTTGGCCCGCGCCACCATCAGGTTGTTCATCGCCGCCTCGCCCTCGTGATGGGCGGCGGCGCCGAGCTGCGGGTCGATCGCGTCGACGCCGAGCAGGGCGACGTCCAGCGTGACCTCGCGCAGCAGCGCCCCGCCCAGCGGGCCGACCAGCTCGAAGGACTTCGGCCGCACCACGCCGCCGGCCACCACCACCTTCATCCGCGAGCGGACCAGCAGCTCGTTGGCGATGTTCAGGGCGTTGGTCACGACGGTGAGCTGGGCGCCCTCCGCGCTGGTGTTCAGGTCCGGCCGGACGGCCAGGGCACGGGCCACCTCGGTGCTGGTGGTCCCGCCGTTGAGGCCGACCACGGTGCCCGGCGACACCAGGGCCGCGGCGGCCGCGCCGATCCGCTGCTTCTCCGCCGAGTGCTTGGCGGTCTTGTAGCGCAGCGGGAGGTCGTACGAGACCCCGTTGGCGACCGCGCCGCCCCGGGTACGCGTGATCATCTGCTGCTGGGCGAGCTGGTCGAAGTCGCGCCGGATGGTGGCCTGGGAGACGTCCAGCCGCTCGGCGGCCTCCTCGACACTGACCCGGCCGCTGTCGGTCAGCATTTCGAGCAGGGCGTTCCATCTGGCGTACCGGTCCACCCCAGGCCCTCCAGTTACTGCGCGGTCGGTGATTGATTGCGTGCACACTAGTGCGCGAAACTACGCAAAGGCAAAAGTTCCCTCTGCTCGATGCCGCGCACGGTTGCCACGGCCACCCGGGTTCGCGCAGAATAACGCGCGAAAGACGGCCCTAACGAGCCGTATTGCGCACCGCTCCCTGGAGAGTTCTCATGTCGTACGTCGACGCGGAGATCGCGAGCCAGCCCGACTGCTGGCGGGAGGCGGCGCGACTGGCCGCCACCGTCACCGAGCACCTGCCGCGCCCCGGTGAGCGGGTCGCCGTCGTCGGCTGCGGCACGTCGTGGTTCATGGCGATGGCGTACGCGGCCCGCCGCGAGCACGCCGGCCAGGGCGAGACCGACGCCTTCCAGGCCAGCGAGTTCCCCGTCGCCCGGCGGTACGACCGTGTCGTCGCGATCACCCGCTCCGGCACCACCACCGAGGTCACCGACCTGCTCGCCGGGCTGCGCGGGGTGCTGCCCACCACCGTCCTGGTCGGCGACCCCACCTCGCCCGCCGTCGAGCTGGCCGACGCCACGGTGCCGCTGCCCTTCGCCGACGAGCGCTCCGTGGTGCAGACACGGTTCGCCACGACCGCGCTGGCCCTGCTCCGGGCCCACCTCGGCGACAACATCGGCGCGCTCTCCGCCGACGCCGAGGTCGCCGTCCGCGCACCCCTGCCGATCGACCCGGCCCGGATCGAGCAGGTCACCTTCCTGGGGCGGGGGTGGACCGTCGGCCTGGCCCACGAGGCCGCGCTGAAGTGCCGCGAGGCGGCCACCTTCTGGGCCGAGGCGTACCCGGCCATGGACTACCGGCACGGCCCGATCTCGATCGCCGCCCCGGGCCGGCTGGTCTGGGCGTTCGGCGACCTACCGGACGGGCTCGCGGAGGACGTGGCGGCCACCGGAGCCGCGTTCGTGCACAGCCGCACCCACGGCTGCCGCAGCGTGATCGGCAACTGGGCCGCCGGCCGGACGCCGCTGGACCCGATGGCCGACCTGATCCTGGCGCAGCGCTTCGCGGTCACCGTCGCCGCCACCCGGGGTCTCGACCCGGACGCCCCCCGACACCTCAGCCGCTCCGTGGTTCTCGCGTGACCGACCAGGTCGTCGTCGCGCTCGACGTCGGCGGCACCGGGATGAAGTGCGCCCTGGTCCGCCCGGACGGCACCGTCGAACACAGCGAGCGGCACCCGACGGACGCCGCGCGGGGGCCGGCCGCGGTCGTCGAGACGATCCTCGACGTCGCCGACGCCCTCGCCGGCAAGGCCCGCCTGGACGGGCTCACCCCGATCGCGCTCGGCGTCGCCGTCCCGGGCGTCGTCGACGAGGGGCGGGGTGTCGCCGTGTGGTCGGCGAACGTCGGCTTCCGGGACGTACCCCTGCGGGAGCTGGCCGAGGCCCGGCTCGGACTGCCGGCGGCGCTCGGCCACGACGTCCGCGCCGGCGGCCTCGCCGAGGCCCGGCTCGGTGCCGGCCGGGGCGCCCGGCACAACCTCTTCGTCGCGATCGGCACCGGCATCGCCGCCGCCCACATCGTCGACGGGTCGGCCGCCACCGGCGCGCACGGCGCCGCCGGGGAGATCGGCCACATCCTGGTACGCCCCCGCGGCCCGCTCTGCGGCTGCGGCCGGGCCGGCTGCCTGGAGGCGGTCTCGTCGGCGTCGGCGGTGGCCCGCCGGTACGCGGAGCTGACCGACCCGGTGGCCACCGCTCCGACCGTGACCGCGGCGGAGGTCGCGGCGCTGGCCGCCGCCGGTGACCCGCCGGCCCGGCAGGCCTGGTCGGAGGCGGTCGAGGCGCTCGCCGACGGCCTCGCCACCGGTCAGGCACTCTTCGACGTCGAGACGATCGTGCTGGGCGGTGGCCTCGCGCAGGCCGGCGCGCAACTGCTCGAGCCGCTGCGGGCCGCGCTGCACGACCGGATGACGTTCCACCGCGAGCCACGGCTGGTCGCGGCGGCCCTCGGTGACGAAGCCGGCTGTCTCGGCGCCGCCCTGCTCGCCCTCGACACTCTGGAGAAGCGATGACCGTACGGGTGACCGGCAAGGTGGTGACCCCGAACGGGGTCGTCCGACAGGGCTGCGTGGAGATCAACGGCGAGCGGATCACGGCCGTCGCCGAGTACCCGTCGGTGCGCGACGGGCACTGGATCCTGCCCGGCTTCGTGGACATGCACACCCACGGCGGGGGCGGGCACACCTTCACCACCGGCGAGGCCGACGAGGCACGCGAGGCCGCCGCGTTCCACCTGCGGCACGGCACCACCACGCTGCTCGCCAGCCTGGTGAGTTCACCCTTCGAGCTGATGCGCTCCGCCACCACCGCGTACCGGCCGCTGGTCGCCGCGGGGGTGCTCGCGGGAGTCCACTTCGAGGGCCCGTACCTGTCGGCGGCCCGCTGCGGCGCGCAGAACCCGGAGTACCTGCGCGACCCGTCGACGGAGGAGCTCGGCGAGCTGATCGAGCTGGGCGGCGGCGCGGTCCGGATGGTCACGCTCGCCCCCGAACGGGACGGCGCGCTGGAGGCGGTCAAGCTGCTCACCGCGCACGGCGTGGTCGCCGCCGTCGGGCACACCGACGCCACGTACGACCAGACCCGCGCCGCCGTCGCGGCCGGCGCGAGCGTCGCCACCCACCTGTTCAACGGGATGCGTCCGGTGCACCACCGCGAGCCCGGGCCGGTGGTGGCGCTGCTGGACGCCTCGAACGTCGTGTGCGAGCTGGTCGCCGACGGGGTGCACCTGCACGACGGCATGCTGGCGTTCGCGACCGCCACGGCCGGTCCCGAGCGGGCCGCGCTGATCACCGACGCGATGGCCGCCGCCGGCATGCCCGACGGCGAGTACGAGCTGGGCGGCCAGTCGGTCACGGTGGCCGACGGGGTGGCCCGGCTGGCGCGGGACGGCGCGATCGCCGGCAGCACCCTGACCATGGACGCCGCCCTGCGGCACGCGGTCGCCGCCGGCATCCAGATCGCGGACGCGGCCCGGATGGTGGCCACCACCCCCGCCCGGGCGATCGGTCTCGGCGACCGGCTGGGGGCGCTCCAGACGGGGCTGCGCGCCGACCTGGTGGTGCTCGACGACGACCTGAACGTGGTCCGGGTGATGCGCGCCGGCGCCTGGCTGGACTGAGCCCGCCCCGGCGTCAGCGGGGGGCGGGGATCTCCAGGCCGAGGACGGCCTGCTCGTCGGGGCGGTGCACCAGGACGTCAGACAGGTACGACTGCACCGCCGGGGCCATCCCCACGTCCCGGCCGGCCTGCTCGGAGAGCAGCCACTTGTGCTCGATGATCTGGGCGAAGATCTCCTGCGGCTCCAGCTTCCGGCGCAGGTGCGCGGGCACCGCCCGGACCACCGGCTCGAAGACCTCGGTCAGCCAGCGGTGCGCCGCCTGTTGCTCGTCGGTCAGGTCGCTCTCCGCCCGGTACGCGTCCAGGTCGTTGAGCAGCCGGCGGGCCTGGTTCTCCTCGGCGTCCAGCCCGGTCAGGCGGAGCAGCCGCCGGGTGTGGTAGCCGGCGTCGACCACCTTCGGCCGCACCAGGTAGCGCCCGTCGTCGATGGTCGACACCGTGATTTCGGCGACGTCGAAGCCCATCTCGTTGAGCCGGCGGATGCGGCCCTCGATGTCGTGCCGGGCCTCACGCTCGACCTGCTGCTCGTAGGTGATCTCGTGCCAGAGGCGCTCGTAGCGCTGCACGACCTCCTCGCAGACCACCTCGGGGTCGATCGACTCGTGCAGCAGCCCGGCGGCCTGGAGGTCCAGTGCCTCGCCGAAGATGTTCACCCGGGCGATCTCCAGGTCCTCCCCGCGCTGCCCCTTCGAGAGCGAGCTGCGCAGGGCCCCGGTCTCCGCGTCCACCAGGTACGCGGCGAAGGCACCCGCGTCCCGGCGGAACAGCGTGTTGGACAGCGAACAGTCGCCCCAGAAGAAACCGGTCAGGTGCATCCGCACCAGCAGGGCGGCCAGCGCGTCCAGCAGGCGCTGCATCGTCTCCGGACGCAGCGTGTGCGAGAACAGCGCCCGGTACGGCAGGGAGAACTGGAGGTGCCGGGTGATCAGCACCGGGTCGAGGGGTGCCCCGTCGTCGGTCTGCCGGTCGGCGACGATCGCCACCGCTTCCACCGACGGGAAGTCGATCCGCTCCAGGGCGCGCAGCAGGTCGTACTCCCGCTCGGCGACCCGCTCGCCGGTCTCCTTGACCGCGTACACGTACCCGCCGAGCCGGACGAAGCGGACGACGTGCCGGGAGATGCCCTGCGGCAGCGCCACCAGGTGTTGCGCAGGCCACTCCGCCAGCGGCGTCGACCAGGGAAGGTCGAGCAGCGCCGGGTCGACGAGGGCCGAGGTGATCCGCACGGCGTCAAGTCTGACGCGTACCCCCGCCGGAGCGCTTCCCCACGTGGCCGGGCGCACAGCCGCCCCCGGACCGCGCGGGTCGGCCGCCGCCCGGGGCCGGTAGCGTGACGGCGTGCGGGAGACCACGACGGTACGGCGCGAGCCGCGGCTCCGGCCGGTCCGCCCGGCCGGGTGGTGGTTCGACGCGGTGCTGCTCGCCGGCCTCGTGACGCTGACCGCCGCGCTCGCCGCGGGCCACCTCTTCGGCCTGGACCGGGCGGTCGCCGACTGGTCCGACGCGCACCGCCCGACGGTCGCCTACTGGGTCGCGCGGATCCTCAACTACCTCGGGCAGGGCACCCCGCTGACGCTGATCGCCGCCGGGCTGGGCGCCCTGCTGGCCGTCCGCCTCCGGTCGGTCCGCCCGCTGCTGCCGCCGGTGGCCGGGTTCGCCGCCACCTACCTGACGATCGGGCCGCTCAAGGTGTGGACGGCCCGGCCCGCACCCAGCGCCAGCGCGCAGGAGCCGTTCCTGCCGCCGGAGCGGACGCTGCCCCTATTCCAGGACGACCTGCCGCTGCGCTTCGCCCAGTCGTACCCGTCCGGGCACGTCGCCAACGCGATCGTCTGGTATTCGGTGATCGCCCTGCTGCTCGCACCGCTGCTGCGCAGCTACGGCCGGGCCATGCCGACCCGACTGGTGACCGTGGTCCGGTTCGTCCCGCCCCTCGTGGTGCTCTGCACGACGACGTACCTGGGCTGGCACTGGCTGACCGACTCGGTGGCCGGGCTCCTGCTCGGCCTGCTCCTGGACCGGCTGCTGCACCGGGTGCCCTGGGACGACGTTCCGCTGCCCGGAGCGGTCGACCGCTGGAACCGGCCGTTCACCTCGTACCCGTAGGGTCGCCGCTCGTGGAGCGACTGGCGCGCCGGCTCGGCGTACGCGACGCGGTGGTCATCGGCCTCGGCTCGATGCTCGGCGCGGGTGTCTTCGTGGTGTTCGCCCCCGCCGCCGCGGCGGCCGGCGGTGTCGGCCTGCTGGTGGCGCTGGCGCTCGCCGGCTTCGTCGCGTTCTGCAACGCGACCAGCTCGGCGCGGCTCGCCGCCCGGTACCCCGAGTCCGGCGGCACCTACGTGTACGGCCGGGAACGCCTCGGCCCGTTCGCCGGCTTCCTGGCCGGCTGGGGGTTCGTGGTCGGCAAGACGGCGAGCTGCGCGGCGATGGCGCTGACCGTCGGGGCGTACCTCTGGCCGGGCCAGGCCCGGCTCGTCGCCGTCGCCGCCGTCGTGGCCGTGACCGCCGTGAACCTGCGCGGCGTCGCGAAGACCGCGACGGCCACCCGGATCCTCGTGGTGGTCGTGCTGGCGGTGCTGACCCTCGTGGCGGTGGCCGGCGCGACCGGCGTGTCCCTCGACCGGATCGCCGACCCCGGCGGCTCCGCCCGGGGTGTGCTCACCGCGGCGGGCCTGCTGTTCTTCGCCTTCGCCGGGTACGCGCGCGTCGCCACCCTCGGCGAGGAGGTCCGCGATCCGGAGCGGACGATCCCCCGGGCGGTGCCGCTGGCGCTCGGTCTGGTGCTGGTCGGCTACCTGGCGCTGGCCGTGATCGCCCTCGGCGTCCTCGGGCCGGACCGGCTGGCGGGCTCCGCCGCGCCCCTGGCGGACGTGGTGACCGCCGCCGGGCTGCCCGGCCTCGCCTGGGTGGTCCGCGCCGGGGCGACCGTCGCGGTCACCGGGGTGCTGCTCTCCCTGCTCGCCGGGGTCGGCCGCACCACCCTCGCGATGGCCCGCCGCCGTCACCTGCCCGGCGCGTTGGACGCGGTCCACCCGGTCCACCGGGTGCCGCACCGGGCCGAACTGGCCGTCGCCGCCGTCGTCGTCGTGATCGTCGTCCTCGGTGACGTCCGCGACGCGATCGGCTTCTCCAGCGTCACCGTGCTGGTCTACTACGCGATCACCAACGCGGCGGCGCTGACGCTGGGCCGGGAGCCGGAACGGAAGCTGCCGGTGCGGGCGCTGGCCGTGGCGGGGCTGGCCGGCTGCCTGCTGCTCGCGGTCAACCTGCCGCTGTCGAGCGTGCTCGCCGGCTTCGGCGTCCTCGCCCTCGGCGCCCTCTGGTACGCCGTCCGCCGCTGACCCTCACTCCTCCGCCTCCCGCGGGGTCGGGGTGCCGGCCGGGGCCGGCGGCGGGGGCTCCGGTGGACCGGCCGCGCGGAGCAGAGCGTTCAGCCCGGCCCGCCGGGCCACCACGGTCAGCCGGTCACCGGCGACGATCACCAGACGCCGGTCGGGCGACCAGTCGTACCGCTGGCCGGCGCGGGCGTGCGCGAGCAGCCGTACGCTCTCCACCCGCCCCACCGCGCCGAGGGGACGCCCGTCCAGGGCCGACCCGGCGGCCACCGAGACGTCGGTGACCAGGAGGGCGTGCCGGCCCACGGAGATCGTGGCGATCACGGCGCGGTCGAGCAGCGCGGCGACGAACGAGGGCGCCGCGAGGTAGGACACGCTGCGGGAGACGCCGATGCCGAAGGCCCGCTGGATGCGCTCGGCGAAGTGCCCGTCGAACAGGCGCAGCACGACCTGCACCTCGTCGTTGAGGGCGCGGGCGTTCAGCGCGGCCCGGAGGTTGGCGCCGTCGTCGGTGGAGACCACGACCAGGGCCTGGCAGGTGCCGACCGAGGCGGCGCGCAGCGTCTCCTCCGTGGCGGCGTCCCCCACCACCAGCGGCACACCGAGCCGCCGGGCCAGGCCGGCGCCGCGGGCGTCGGGGTTCTTGTCGATGGCGACCACCTCGACCCCGAAGTCGTTGAGCTGGGCCATCACCCGCATGCCGATGTTGCCCAGGCCGACCACGACGACGTGGCCGGAGCGCTCGGGCAGGATCCGCCCGGAGTGCAGCGCCAGCCGGGCGTTGACGATGCCGTCGACCACCACCGCCGTGATCAGCGGGATCAGCGCCAGCCCGGCGAGGTTGAGCACCACCTGGAGGACCTGTTCGCCGACCGGCTTGCCCGCGTCGGGGTCCTGCCCGCTGAGGGTGGTGACCAGGGTCAGGTAGAGCGCCTGCCCCAAGCCGACGTGGGCGGTGCCCGCGTACAGGCCGCCGAGTACGACGATCACCGCCAGCAGCACCAGCACCGCGATGCCGATCTTGCGGGTGGCGAAGCTGCGGACCGCCCGCAGCAACATGGCGATCGGCCGGCGCCGGCGCCGCGCCCGCCGCAGCCGGCGCGCCGCCACCTCGGTGCCCGGTGGGGCGCCGGTCGCCTCGGCGAGCACCACGTCGGCCGCGCGCTCGTCGGCGGGGAGTACCCGAACCTCCTGCGGGTCGGTCGTGTCGGCCACCCCGCACACGACGTCCTGGGGGCGTACGTCGTCGCGGCGGGCCACGTAGAGGGTGCGCCCGCCGTGCCGGAAGTGGGTGGGCGCGACCTCGCCGAGGGCGGCGGCCACGAAGGCCGGGGCGGCCATCGACGCGTCGGAGAGCACCGCCGAGTCGGGGAAGATCTGCCGTACGCCGTTGGCCAGGCCCGTGTTGAACATGCGCACCACCAGCCGTAGCCGGGGCTCCACCTCCTGCGCGCACAGGGCGGCGTGCATGTTGCCGACGTCGTCCTGGTGCAGCAGCGCCAGCCCGTCGGCCCCGACCAGGCCGGCCCGGCGGAACGTCACCTCGTCCAGCCGGTCGGCCCGGATGACCTCGACGCCCTCGATGTCCCGCCCGTCGGGGCTGTCGGTGCGCCGCCGCTCGGGGACGACCAGGGTGACCCGGATCCGGGCGGTCTGCAGCTCGGTGGCGAGCAGGGCCTTCACCACCCAGTACGCCAGGGCGTCGTGCCCGCAGATGACGTAGTGCGCGCGGGGGTCGCCGTTGCCCCGGAACCGACGGCCGGCCCGCCGCGCACGATCGAGCAGGGGCTCCGCCATGTGCCGCATCGTAGTCAGCCGACAGCAGCGTGCGCAGCCCCGCGATCATGACGAATGTCCGACTTCACGGCGGGTAGAGCACCGGCATGCAGACATTCCTCCCGTATCCGGACTTCGTAGCGAGCGCCCGGGTGCTGGACCAGAAGCGACTCGGCAAGCAGCGCGTCGAGACCATCCAGGTGCTACGGGGCCTCACCCGGCCGACGTACGGCTGGCGCAATCACCCGGCGGTGAAGATGTGGGCCGGGTACGAGGAGGCGCTGACCCGGTACGGGCTGGACATGTGCGCGGTCTGGTCCGAGCCCGGCCGGGCGGACACCTGCGCCGCCACGATGACGACCGACCTCGCCGACGCGTGCGGCATCACCCGCATCCGCAGCCAGGACGAGCTGGCGGAGGCCGGCGAACTGCCGCCCTGGCTGGGCCGCGAGGACCTGCACCTCAGCCACCGCTCGTCCCTGCTGCGCAAGGACCCCGGGCACTACCGCCCGATCTTCGGCGACGACGTCCCCCCCGACCTCGAGTACGTCTGGCCCGCCTCCGACCGCGAGCGCCGCTGCCTGAGGTGAAAGGGCCCCTTCCTTTCACTTCGGGCAGAATTGGGCGCATGGCGGTGTCGCAAGTGGTCGGCCGGCTCATCGGCGTACGCCGGCACCTGGTCGACCCCGGCGGCGGTGGCGCGCCCCGCGTGCCGCACCCGGTCCCGGCCGTCGTGGTCGGCGGCGGGATCGCCGGCATGTCGGCGGCCGTGGTGCTGGCCGAGCGCGGCGTGCCGGTCACCGTGCTGGAGGCGGCCCCCACCCTCGGCGGCCGGCTCGGCGCCTGGCCGGAGTCCCTGCCTGACGGCAGCCAGATGAACGAGCACGGGTTCCACGCGTTCTTCCGGCAGTACTACAACTGGCGGTCGATCCTCCGCCGAATCGACCCGGCGCTGGGCTTCCTCAAACCGATCCCCGGCTACCCGGTCCTCTCCGCCGACTGGCCCACGGAGGAGTTCGGCCGGCTCCCGCCCGCTCCCCCGGCGAACCTGCTCACCCTCCTGGTGCGCAGCCCCAGCCTGCGCCTCACCGACCTGCGCCGGATGGATCGGGACGCCGCGCTGCCGCTGCTCACCTACGATCCGGTGCGCACGTACGCCGACTTCGACGACATCACCGCCGACGAGTTGCTCACCTCGCTCAAGCTGCCGGACCGGGCGCGGGCGATGCTCTTCGAGGTCTTCTCCCATTCGTTCTTCAACCACGAGGCGGAGATGTCGGCCGCCGAGATGATCGCGCAGTTCCACTTCTACCTGCTCGGCAACCCTGAAGGGCTCGCCTTCGACTGCCCCGACGAGGACTACGCCACCGCCATCTGGCAGCCGCTCGCCCGCCACGTCGAGAAGCACGGCGGCCGGATCGTCACCGGCACCGCGGCCACCGGGCTGCACCGCGACGCCGCCGGCTGGCGGGTGGAGACCACCGGCGGGGCGTACGACGCCCGCCACGTCGTGCTCGCTCTCGACCCGCCGGCACTCGCCGCGCTGGTCGCGGCCTCCCCGGCGCTCGTCGAGGCCGCTCCCGAGCTGGTGGCGCGGATGCCCGTCTTCGGCCGGCCCGGTCCGCCGTACGCGGTGGCGCGCTACTGGTGCGACGGGGACGTGGATCCGGGGCGGGCGGTGTTCAGCGGCGTGTCCCGGCGGGCCACCCTGGACTCGGTGACGCTCTACCACCGGTTGGAGAACGAATCCCGCCGCTGGGCCGTACGCACCGGCGGGTCAGTGGTGGAGCTGCACGCGTACGCCTGTGATCCGGGCGTGCCCGCCCGGGAGTTGGCGGAGCGGATGTGGGCCGAGCTGGGCACGTTGTGGCCGGAGGCGGCCCGGCTGCGGATCCGCGAGTTGCGGGCCCGCGTCGAGGCGCAGGCACCGGCCTTCGTTCCGGGGAGCAACGTGTGGCGGCCGGGCGTCCGCACCGACGCCGACGGTCTCCACCTGGCCGGTGACGGGATCCGCACGGACTTCCCGAGCGCCCTCATGGAGCGGTCCGCGGCGACCGGCGTCATCGCGGCGAACCACATCCTGCGGGCCGAGGGCGGGGCGGCGGAGCCGGTCCACTCGATCCGCCCGCGCGGCCTACTGGCCCGCCGCGCCCCGCAACCACCCCGTCGATCATGAGGTTGGCGGGTGAGTTGATCTCCAAATCACCCGCCAACTTCATGATCAACGTGCCTGGGTGGCGGGAGTGAGATCGAAATGCGTTGCCGGGGGTCACCGGCCACCCCTACCGTGATCGCGCAAGGTCAACCACCGCCGCGGGAGCTGTTCATGTCGATGTCGCACGTCAGCCGTGTGCCGTCGGCGCCGCCCGGCGACGGTTGCCGTGCCGGTGGAGGTGGCCGGCCCGACTGACGCATACCCACGTCGAGCCGCCCGTCCGCCGCAGCAGGACCGGGCGGCTCCGTCGTCCGGGGGGACCGCCAGTCAGGGAGGGAGATACCGGTGAACGCCGTCCTCGTCGTCAACGCCGACCTCGGCCCGCTGCACCGGGTCACCGTCCAGCACGCGATCCGGATGCTCTGCCGCCGGGTCGCCGAGATCCACGAGGCCGAGCCGGACCGGGTGATCGGGGTGTTCCCGGTTCCCCGGGTGGTACGGCTCGTCCGGTACGTGGTGACCCGCTGGCGGTTCAGCGCCGGCCCCGCCTGGTCTCGGGCCGGGGTGCTGCGGCGGGACGGCCGGGGCTGCGCGTACTGCGGCGGCCCGGCCGGCACCATCGACCACATCCTGCCCCGCTCGCGTGGCGGCCGGAACACGTGGCGGAACACGACCGCCGCCTGCTACGAGTGCAACCAGCGCAAGGGTGACCGGACGCCCGCCGAGGCGCGCATGCCGCTGCGGCGCGAGCCGGTGACCCCGACGTGGGCGTCGCTCGCGGGGCGGTGACGAACCGGCCGGCGGGGTACGGGGGGCCGCGTCGGGAGGCTACGACCTCGGCGCGGCACCCGCTGGCCGCCCTCCGGTGGCCGCCCGGTCCGACTGGTCCGGCTCGGTCACCGGAGGGTCCTCCCGCACCCGGGTCACCGGCCGGCCGTTGGTGCACCGGGCGGTGACGACGCTGCGGCTGCCATTGGCCACCAGCTCGACCCCCACCTGCCGCGCCGGACCGGGCTCGTACCGCCCGAGCTGGTGGCCGGCTGCCGGGACGACGTCCACGATTCGCGCCGCCTTCCGGTCGCAGCGGACCGAGACGGTGCCGCCGCGCGTCGCGACCTCGGTGGGGGACGGGCCCTCGGTCGGGGACGGACCCCCGGTCGACGGGGTGCTCGCCGCACCACCGGTGGGTGTTGAGCCGGCGCCCGGGACGGCGGTGGCGATCGGCGCCGGCGTGGACCGGGCCGCCGGGGACGCCGCCGGTGCGCCGGACCGGCTGGGCGGCCGGGGCACGTCGCCGGTGACCGGCAACGCCACGCTCGACGTGCCGCTCGTACCGAGACCGGTCTCCGGCTCCTCGACCGTGCCGGGCCGCCGGAACGCGGGGCTGCCGAGCGTGCCGGCGAGCGCCACCGCGCCGAGCACAGCCGCGGCGATCGCGACGAGGAGGCGGGTGCCGTACCGGGTCCGGCGTCCTGGCGTCGCCGGGCGCCCCTCCTGCGCGGTCACCAGCGGTCGTAGGGCGGGACCGGCCGGCGGGGCCACGGCGGAGGGCGTCTCCTCCGCGGCGTCGCCCGTCTCGGGTCCGGGCATCCGGAGCAGCGCCCCGGTCAGGATGCGCGCCGCCTCCGCGGCGGCTGGCCGGTCCGCGGGGTTCTTCGCCAGGCACTGCCGGTAGAGGCGGCCGACCTCCGACGGGATCCCGTCGACGTGGGGCAGCGGCCCCGGCTCGTCGTACGCGTGGGCACGCAGGAACCCGGTCCGAGTCTTCCGCCGCCACGGCAGCCGGCCGACGAGCACGTGGTGGACCAGCAGGCCGAGCGCGTACACGTCGGCGGCGGACAGCACCTCCCCCGCGTCGAGCCGCTCGGGTGCGGTGTAGGCCGGGGTCCCGAGGAGTCGCCCCTCCACGTCGATCTCGGGCTGCCCGACGGCGGCGGCGATGCCGAAGTCGAGGATCTTGGCCCCGGTCGGGGTCAACATCACGTTCTCGGGCTTCACGTCCCGGTGCACCAGGTGCTGGGCGTGTGCCGCGGCGAGGCCGGCGGCCACGTCCGCGCACACCCGCAGCGCGTCCCGCGGCGGCAGCGGACCGGTGGTGAGACGCCGCGCGAGCGTGGTGCCGGTGAGCAGTTCCATGACGACGAAGGGCACCTGGTCCCCGTCGAGCGGGGACTCCCCGAAGTCGTACACGTTGGTGAGGTTGGGGTGCGACATCCGGGCCGCGGCCTTCGCCTCCGCGCGGATCCTCCACCGGGCGGCCGGGTCGGCAGCGGTGAGGACCTTGACCGCCACGTCCCGTTCCAGCACCTCGTCGTGGGCCCGCCAGACGGTCGACATCCCGCCCGTGCCGAGACGATCGGTCAGGCGGTAGCGGCCCGCGAGCAACTGATCACGCTGCACGGTGGACAGCCTGCCATGGCCGCCGTCGTATGGCACGACCGGATCGCGTCGACCGGTGTCGATCAAAGTCGACGGTCCAGTGTGGACCGCCTTGTCGGCGGCGGACGCCGTGACGCGGTCAGGCGACCGGCGGCGTCCAGGTGAAACGGGCCGGGCGGCGTTCGTTGGCGGCGGCCACGCCCTCGCGGGCCTCGCCGCTGGCCCGGACCTGCCCGTGCCACCAGGCGATCCGGTCGGCGTCCGCGCGGCCGTCGACGATCTCCTTGGCGGCGGCGACGGTGAGCTGCGACCGCGCCGCCACCGCGGCGGTGATCTCGTCCACCCGGGCGGTCAGCCGGTCGGCGGGCAGCACCTCGTCGACCAGGCCGATCCGCAGCGCCCGGTCGGTGTCGATCAGCTCCGACGTGAAGAGCAGGTGCTTCGCGGCGGACGGCCCGACCAGCCGGGCCAGCCGCCGGGTGGTGGGCGCCGGGTAGACCAGGCCGAGCCGCGCCGGCGGTACGCCGAACCGCGCGTCGTCGGCGGTGATCCGCAGGTCGCAGGCGACGGCGAGCTGGCACCCGCCACCCACGCAGGCGCCCCGGATCGCGGCGACGGTCGGCTTGGCGAAGGCGGCCAGCCGCTCTTCGGCCTCGACGGCGATGCTCGCGTCACCGGCGTCGAGCAGTTCGTCGAGGTCGCCGAGGTCCGCCCCGGCGCAGAAGGTGCCGTCCGCGCCGGTGAGCACCAGGATCCGCACGGCCGGGTCGGCCTCCAGGCTGTCCATCAGCACCGGAAGCTGCCGCCACATCGCCGCGGTCATCGCGTTGCGCCGGGCCGGGTTGTGGATCACCACCGTCGCCACCGCGCCGGTCACCTCGACGAGGAGTTCCGCGTCCGCCACCGCCACTCTCCCTCCGCCCGCCCGGGTCACCACCGGCCCGGTGCGGCGACCATATCGGCGCGGACTCCGCCCCGGGCGCGGCGAGTGGCGCCCGTCACGCAGGGTTCGCCCGCCCCCGGCCGTCCGGTTGGATCCACTCCGTGCCCCGGCATGGCGGGAAGCCCGCCGGGTTGGATCGCGCTCGCGGCCACGTCACCAGTCGGCGGCCGCCGCCAGCAGCGTCCGGCGTACCGCCTGGACCTCGCGCCGGCCGGCCGCCTGGGGGCGGGTGGCGAGGAAGAGCGTGTTGAGCGGGGGCACGGCCGGTCGCAGCAGCGCCACCAGCTCGCCGGAGGCCAGGTGCCGGTCGCACAGGTACGTCGGCAGCACGCTCGCCCCGGCACCCGCCACCACCGCGCCGAGCACCGCGCGCAGGTCGGCCACCACCAGGTCGGGCGTACGGGTCAGCCGGGTGTCGAAGACGGTACGCCACCAGCGGCGCAGGATCGGCGCCTCCTCGGCGTACGCGGCCAGCGGCACCTCCCGCAGCGCGGACGGGGTGACCGGGGTCGGCAGCCGGTCCCGCCAGGCCGGGGCGGCGACCAGCGCAAACTCCTCGTCGTACAGCGGCTCGGTGGTCAGCCCGCGCCGGCGCGGGCGGACGCTGGTCACCGCGAGGTCGAGCCGGGCGGCGGCGAGGTCGTCGGCCAGCCGCTCGGGCAGGCCGGCGGTGACCCGCAGTTCCAGCCCGTCGGCGACCAGCCCCGCGAGCGCCGGCAGGACCCGCTCGGCGAGGAACTCGGCCGGCCCGCCGAGGAAGACCGTCCGGGGGTACGGCTCGGCCGGGTCCGCGGCCAGCACCTCGTCGAGCCGGTCCAGGGGCTCGGCGACCCGTCTCGCCAGCTCGTCCCCGGCGGCCGTCGGGGCCACTCCTCGGGGCCGGCGGTCGAAGAGCGGCCGGCCCACGGCCTCCTCCAGCGCCCGGAGCTGCGCGGTGACGGTCGGCTGGGCGAGCCCGAGCAGGTGCGCCGCGCCGGTGACCGACCCGGTGCGGTGGACGGCGAGGAAGCTGCGGAGCAGGTCGAGCGAGACCTTCACATCAGGAAACCTATCGCAGTGGCACCCTTCGCCTATTGGTCAGCTATGGATCGGCGCGCCAGCATGGTCGGCATGACTCGTGCACTCATCGCCCTGACCAGTCACCGCCAGCTCGGGAACACCGGCCGGGAGACCGGCTTCTACGTCGGTGAGGCCGCCGAACCGTGGGAGGTGTTCCGGGCCGCCGGATGGGACGTCGACCTCGTCTCCGTGGCCGGCGGTCAGCCGCCGGTGGACGGCCACGACCCGGACGACGCCACCCAGAACGCCTTCCTCGCCACCGCCGGCGTCGAGAACACGCCGAAGGCGGCCGAGGTCGACCCGACCGGGTACGACGTCATCATGTTCGCGGGCGGCCACGGCACCATGTGGGACTTCCCGAACGACCCGGACCTGGCCCGGATCGCCGCCTCGATCTACGAGCGCGGCGGTGTCGTCGCGGCGGTCTGCCACGGGCCCAGCGCCCTGGTGAACCTGCGCCTCTCGGACGGCTCCCACCTGGTGGCCGGCAAGCGGGTGGCCGGCTTCACCAACGAGGAGGAGGCCGCCGTCGGGCTGACCGACGAGGTGCCGTTCCTGCTCGCCGACAAGCTCACCGAGGCCGGCGCCACGCACGTACCCGCCCCGAACTGGACCGAGCAGGTCATCGTCGACGGCCGCCTGGTGACCGGCCAGAACCCGCAGTCCGCCCGCGCGCTGGCCGAAGCGGTGGTGACGGCCGTCCCGGCGGGCTGACCCGCGTCCCGCGGGTCCTCCGTGGGAGCACTTTCCCGGAAAGAGCGGCCATTCCGTCCGCGAAGGCCGCACTTTCCGGGAAGGTGCGGCGTCGACTCCGTCAGGTGTCAGAGCCGTTCGACCACCCGGAACCGCTCGGCCACCGCGAGGGTGTCATCGTCGACGGTGAAGTCCGGGTCGCCGAGGAAGTCACGGAACTCCGCGCCGTGCCAGAACTCCTCGTGCCCGGTCCGCCAGTCGGCGACCGTCTCGAACCCCTCGCCCTCGTCCCGCGCGTGCGCGAGGTCGACGTCGCCGAGGCGCAGCACCCGCACGTCGGTCAGTTCGATCACCGCCACCGGACGGTCGGCCGAGTCAACGACGACGGAGCGACCACCGGCCACGGGCAGCGGCTCGCCGTCGTGCTCGTACCCGACCAACAGCCCCGTCGTGGTGGTCTTCGCGCCGGACAGGATCGCGGCGACCAGCCGCTCCCGCAGCGGGCCGGGGAAGGCGAACTCGGCCTTGGGCAGTTCGGACATGGGCGGGACGTTAGCGGTGCCGACGCCCCGTCACACCCGGTATTCCGGCGGCAGCCCGGTGCCCCGCAGCTCGGGCGGCAGGTGCGCCACGTCGTTGAAGGCGACCAGCCGGGGCGGCAACCCGTCGACGTAGCGGATGGCGGTCAGCCCGCAGTGCTGCGGGTTCAGCCCGAGCCACCGCGGGGCGGGGGCGTCCAGGGCCTCCCGGACCAGCCAGGCGATCAGGAACGCGTGGGTGACCACCAGTTCGCGGACGTCCCCCTCGACCGGCGGCCGGGCGAACCGCCGCACGGCCGCCGCCGTCACCCGCGGCCCGTCGGCCCGCTCGGCCGGCGGGAAACCGTCCAGGAACCGGGCGTACGACGGCGGCAGCCCGGCCGGGTCGGTGTCGTGCGGCAGGTGGTCCCCGGCGAGGTCGGTGACGTGCACCGGCACCCCGGGCAGGGCCGCGGCGACCAGCCCGCCCGTCTCGGCGGCCCGGGGCAGCGGGCCGTGGTGAACGGCGTCGAGGGACGCCTCCCGCAGCCGCTCGCCGAGCAGCAACGCCTGCCGCCGGCCCCGCACGGACAGTCCGGCGGCGTCGGTGGGCTGTTCCGGCTCCCCGTGCCGGGCCAGCAACAGCAGTCGGCTCGCCACACCCTCACCCCGTCACGCCGGAAGGCACGGCCCCGCGCCGCGCCTTCCGATCATGCCGTGGCCCGCAGCGGCCGGGCGACGCTGATCGCCTCGTCCGTCGTGCTCAGCTCCGGGCGAACATCTGGCCGATGCGGATCTTGTTGCCGAAAGGGTCGCGGATGCCGAAGTCGATGCCGTACGGCCGCTCCATCGGCTCGTCGGTGATGTCGACGCCCTTGGCGACCAGGTCCTCGTACGTCTTGTGGGCGTCGTCGGTGGTCATGAAGAGGAAGCCACCCGCCGCGCCCTTGGTGAGCAGCTCGCGGACCTGCTCGGCGGTGGCCGGGTCGAGGTTCGGTGGGCCGGGCTTCTCCAGCAGGATCTCGCGCTGCGGGTCGCCGGGCACGTTGACCGTCAGCCAGCGCATGAAGCCGAGGTCCTGGTCGGTGTTGACCTCCAGGCCGAGCTTGCCGACGTAGAAGTCGAGCGCCTCGTCCTGGTCGAGGACGTAGATCTGGGAGCGGGAAATCGCGTTCATCGTCATGCCGGGAACGCTAGTGGTCGCCCCTGACCTGCTGCTTATCCAAAACTGCTGGGCCGGGTCCAGGCCTTGGTGAAGCAGCTCGGCACCAGTGCGGCCGGCGCCGTCCGCCGCTTGCGGAAGTCGGTGGGCGACTCGCCGACGATCTGCCGGAACGTCCGGCTGAACGTGCCGAGGCTGCTGAAGCCGACGGCGTAGCAGATGTCCGTCACGCCCTGCGCGGTGTTCAGGAGCAGGTCCATGGCCCGCTCCACCCGCCGGCGCTGCAGGTAGCGGTGCGGGGTCTCGCCGAACGTCGCCCGGAAGGTCCGGATGAAGTGCGCCTCGGAGACGTACGCGATCTTCGCGAGGGCGGGGATGTCGAGTGGGTCCGCGTACGCCCGGTCCATGGCGTCGCGGGCGCGCAGCATCGCCCGGTTGGTCTCCTCGGTGGCCCTGCTCACGTATTTTCGGGGCCGGCTCAGGCACGCTCGGCGACCCGGGCGACGAAGGCCCGCCAGGCGGCCGGCGCGAAGGCCAGGGTGCCGCCGTCGCGGTCCTTCGTGTCGCGCACGAGAACGACGCCAGGCAGGTTGTCGGCGACCTCGACGCAGTTGCCGCCGTTCGAGCTGCTGCGACTGCTCTTGTGCCAACGGGCGCGGGTCAGGTCAGCCATGTTCGTGCTCGCAAGAAATCGATGGACTGGTCTCGCGGAAGTGAAACCGACCTCACGGTATCCCAGACCGCCCAGAGGGCGGCAACCTCATTCGTGATGCGCCCCGCCGCCTGATCATCGAGATAGCCGACGTCTTCGCCGTCGCCGTTGGTCGCGATGACGAACGGCCCCGCCTGGCCCGGGTGAAGCCCCGCAGTGAGTGGCAGGACATGCACCATGACGCTCGGGCGCTTCGCCATCGCGATCAGGTGGTCGAGCTGTGGATGAATGACTTCGGGATCCCCTCGCCGCAGAGCTGCTTCATCGATCACAAACACGGTCAGGGGCGGTCGCGGCCGGTCGAAGACATCGGCCTGACGGCGTAGTCTCGTTTCCACATAAACGGCCGCGTCAGCCGCCAACGGTCCGCTCGTGAGTACCGCCTGTGCGTATGCCTCAGTCTGTAGCAGGCCCGGAATGACGGCTGACTCATAGCACCGAAGCCCCGTCGCCTCGCGCTCGATGTCTGTCCAGGGCCGGAACCAGGCCGGCTCGCGTCGCTTGAGCGCGTCCGGCCACAGCTCCAGGACGTCCTTTCCGAGGATCGACGCCACCTGGGCGCGGTGCCGGGTCTGCGGTATCCGTCCGTGGGTCACCCAACGCTGTGCGGTCTTCGGGTCCACGCCAACCTGCGCAGCAAGGCTCTCGGCCGTCTCCCCTGCCTCCGTCATGGCGACCATCACCAACCGGTTCATCCCCTGGCGGCCCTCCTTCATCCCGAACGTCCCGAACACATCCTGCAACGCTGTGTATCCGGTCGGCAACAGTGTGCAGGGTTCTTTGTGGACGGCGCGGCCGGTGGAGGCACCCGAAGCCCGGCGGTCGCGTCCAGTCGCGGGGCCGCCCCGGCAGGACGGGTGGGGCGGCCCCTCCAACCGACGAGGGAGGCGGCAGGCTCGTGAGTCTTGCGGATTACGACGCGGCCCGCGTACTCGGGAAGATCTGCGGTGCGGTCGACGGCGCGGGACGCTGGCGCGCGACCTGCAATCTCGTCCCCGGGCACGACGGCCCGCACGAGTGCTGGAAGGGCGCGGGGACGGTCGTGTTCCGGGCCTGGCCCTTCCCCGTGCCGGCGGCCCTGCCGTGGGCCCGCGACGAGGCCCGGCCCTGATGCCGCGCCGCCCCGAGCACGTGCCGTCCCGGCCGACCTGGCGGTGCGTCGCCTGCGGGATCGCCTGGCCGTGCTCGCCGGCGAAGCTACGGCTCCTCGGTGAGTACCGCCATGACCGGGCCGCCCTGCTGATCTACCTCGCCACCCTTCAGGTCGAGGCGGCCGAACAGCTCGCCGCGCTCGACCACGACGTCCCGCCGGCCCGCCTCGCGGAGCGCTTCACCGGCTGGGCCCGCGCCCGGGACTGACCGCTTGGAGATCTTGGAGGAATCGAGCCCCTCCAGGGGCCGGATTCCTCCAAGATCGGTGGGCCGCGCACCGCCGCCGGTGCTCCCTGACCGGCTGCCGTCGCTGCTGCGGACGAATCCGGGCGGATGTCGTACCGGCGTGGCAGCATCGCCGTCGTGGCCACATCGAAGCAGCCGGTGACCGTGCCGACCGACGCCAGCGTCGACGAGTTCCTCGCGGCGGTTCCCGACGAGCGCCGGCGGGCCGACGCGCTCCGCCTGTGCGGGATCCTGCGCGACATCACCGGTGAGCCGCCGGTGATGTGGGGGCCGAGCATCGTCGGCTTCGGCAGCTACCGCTACACCTACGAGAGCGGGCGCACGGGTGACTGGCCGCTGGTCGGCTTCTCGCCGCGCAAGCAGCAGCTCGTCGTCTACCTGGTCGGCGGCTACGAGGAGCGTTACCCGGCGCTGCTCACCCGGCTCGGTCCGCACAAGACCGGCAAGGGTTGCCTCTACCTCAAGCGGCTCGACAACGTCGACGAGGGCGCGCTACGTGAGCTCGTCGAGCGCACCGTACGCGTCCACAAGGGCGTCGACCGGGCGTCCCACGACAGGCAGGGCGACTGATGCCGCACACCCTCGACGTGCCCGGCGCCGTCCTGCACTACGGCGTCCGCGAGGCCGAGGCGACCAGCGAGCCGACCCTGTTGATGATCGGGTCACCGATGGCGGCCAGCGGCTTCGCCAGCCTGGCGGAGCACTTCGGCGACCGCACGGTGGTGACGTACGACCCGCGCGGGATCGGCCGGAGCGAGCGGACGGACGACGGCGCCGAGTCGACGCCCGAGCAGCACGCCGACGACCTGCACCGGCTGATCGACGCGCTCGGCGGTGGACCGGTCGACATCTTCGCCAGCAGCGGCGGCGCGGTGAACGCGCTCGCGCTGGTGGCCCGGCACCCGGAGCAGGTGCGCACCCTGGTGGCACACGAGCCGCCCGCCGCCCAGGTGCTGCCCGACCGGGAGGAGGCGCTGGCGGCGGTCGTGGACATCCGCCGGACGTACGACCGGGAGGGCTTCGGCCCGGCGATGGCGAAGTTCATCGCGGTCGTCAGCCATCGGGGCCCGCTCCCGGCGGGGTTCGCCGAGCGGACCGCGCCGTCCCCGGCCGACCTCGGGCTGCCGAGTGAGGACGACGGCACCCGCGGCGACCCCATGTTCGGCCAGAACATCATGACCTGCACGCACTACAAGCCCGACTTCGACGCCCTGCGGGCGGCGCCGACCCGCATCGTGGTGGGTGTCGGCGCCGCGTCCGCGGGCGAGCTGGCCCACCGGGCGGGGCTGGCCGTCGCCGAGCGGCTCGGCAGCACGGCGGTCACGTTTCCCAGCCACCACGGCGGCTTCATGAGCGGGGAGTTCGGCATGCAGGGCGACCCGGACGCGTTCGCCGTCACCCTGCGCCAGGTTCTCACCGCCACTTGACGCCTGCTGCCCACGGCAGCCGCGACGCCCGTACCCCTCGGGGTACGCGCAGAAACGTCCGCCGTGACCGGAGCGGCGCCCGCTGGGACGCCGCTCCGGTCGGGCGGATCACCCATTGTCAGTGCCCGCCGCCTCCGGCGGGACCTCTGTCTCCGGTGCCCCCGGGACCGTCAGGTCCGGCCCGGGCGCGGCGGTCTCCGGCTCCGTCTCGTCCGGCTCCGGCGTCGTCGGGCTCGGCGTCGTCGGGCTCGGCGTCGTGCCGGTCGGGCTCGGCGTGGTCGGGCTCGGCGTCGGCGACGTCGGGCTCGGCGTGGTCCGGGTCGGGCGCGGCGTCGTCGGGCTCGGGCTCGGCGACGTCGGGCTCACGGTCGGCGCCGGCGTCGGGCTGGTCGGGCTCGGCGCCCGGGTCGGCGCCGCCGGTGCCGCACAGTTGGACCGGTCGACCGCGTTGGTGTCCAGCGTGACCGCACCGTCACGGCTCAGGGCCCCGCCCTGCTCGATCTTCGCGGCGGATTCGAGGGTGACCGCGTTGACGGCCATGATCCGGCCGACGAAGGACGTGTTGGTGCCCAGGTTGGCGGAGTCGCCAACCGTCCAGAAGATGTTGCAGGCCGGTCCGGGCGAGTTGACAACCCGCACGTCACTGTTCTGCGCGGTGGTCAGGCCGGAGTCCACCTGGATGATGAAGACCGCGCCGGCGTTGCCCTGCGCGTCCAGCGTGAGCGTGCCGTCCAGATTCGCGTCCGCCGACGCCCGGTACACCCCCGGAGTGAGCGTCTGGCCGTCGAGCTGCGGCCCGACCGTCCGGCTCGACGGTCGTCCCGCCGCATCCTCGTACGCGGTGGTCAGGTCGGACTGCGCCCGTTCCGCCGCGGCGTTGCCCGCGTTCACCTGGCCGTTCACCACGCCCGGCGGGAATCCGGTCACCTCCGTGCCCGGGTGCACCCCGAGGTCCCCGTTGACGACGGTGTCCCCGCTGTTCGTCACCGAATCGTCGGCGAGGACCGCGTAGGTGCCCGCCGTCCTCAGGTCGACCGGCGCGTCGGCCGCGGTGGCGGTCGCCGCAGGCGTGGGGGCCAGTCCGGCGAAGACCAGACTCGACCCCAGGAAGGCCGACCGGGCAAAGCGAAGTCCCGTGCCGGCGTTGCGTGCGAAGTCGCTTGTCATGGCTGGCATCCGTTCGCTGTGACGGTGATGGCATCCGAACCGTCCGCGTCGCGGCGGCCGGTCCGCGCTACCGCCTCCCCGCCGACCTCGCCGGCAAACCTGCGGCACCGGGCCCGGGAGCCGCTGGACGCCCCTCGCCGCCCGGCAAACGGGACGACCGGGAACAGCCGGGAATGTCGGCTCCCGGCCCCGGAGGTTCGCGAGGAACACGCGGGGTAAATCCCGGCCATGGCCGCTGATCGAGACGACCGGCTTGGCCCCGGACCGTCGCCGAGCAGGCCAAGGACATCACGGCGCAGGCCCGACGCCGCGGCGGTGCGGCCGGCAGGCTGCGGCTGCGACACCTCGAGATCATCCTGGTCGTCGCCGTCCAGTGCGGGCTTGCCGCCGCGCTGTCCTGGGTGATCGCCCACGAGGTGCTGGACAGGTCAGCGCCGGTCTTCGCCCCGAGCGCGGCAGTCGGCACGATCGTCGCCGCCCTCGGGCAGCGCGCCAGACGTACGTTCGAACTGATGCTCGGCGTCGGGCTGGGCCTGTTGACCAGCGATCTTCTGGTGCTCGCCATCGGTTCGGGCCTTGGCAGATCGGCTTGGTGGTGACGCTGGCCATCGCCGTCGCACTGCTGCTCACCGGACGAAGCGGCGCGCTGGTCGCCCAGGCCGGCAGTACCGCAGTCCTGATCGCCACGCTGTCACCAGCCACACGAGACCTCGAGTTGCCCCGGATCCTCGACGCCGTCGTAGGCGGCGTCGTCGGGTTGGGGGTGGTGGCGGTGCTGCTGCCGATCAACCCGATGCGCGTGCTCGATCGGCCGGCGCACCGATCGTCGAGACCCTCTACGCGCAGCTTCGGGGGGTCGCACACGCACTGAGACAACGAGACCGGGATCGCGCGATGCGGGCACTTGAGCAACTCCGCGGTATGGAGCCGGACCTCGCCCGGATGCACGAGGCCCTGGCAGGCGCCGAGGAGGTGGTGACCATCGCACCGTTGCGCTGGCGCCGCCGACGCGACGTAAAGCGTTACGAGCGGGGCTGCGAGCATTTCGACCGGGTAACGCTTGAGTCCCGGGAGCTGGCCCGGTGGGCCACCACCAGCCTCGAGTAAGACGAGCCGGTGCCGGAGGAACTCATTGCCGCCGTGGAGCGGCTCGCCGAGGCGCTCCGGCTACTACGCGAGGAGACCCGGCACGGCCAGCCACCCGAGCAGACACGCCACGCAGTTCTGGACGTCGCACGGTTGGCCGGCCAGGCCCGCGCAAGGGGCCTGAAGTCGTACGCCGACGCGATGGTGACCCAGCTTCGCACAGCGGCGAGTGACCTGCTCCGAGCGAGCGGGTACGAGCCAGCCACGGCCAACCGGATGGTGCGCGAGGCGGCGCAGCAGGGCTTTGGCTAGGACTTTGACCAGGGTGATCAACCGCGGGCGCGACCGGCCTGGGAAGGCTGGGCTGGCTGCGGGTACGCGAGACCGTGGCCGCGTACCCGCAGCTTGATCATGGTGACGCAGTTGTACCCGGTCGCATTGTTGTACATCCAGGTAGACGTCGCCCAGGTCGGTGCCGTCATCGGCGATGATCGACCGGTGGCCGTCGGAGACCTGGGTCCACGAGCCACCGAAGTCGGCGTTGCAGGCTGGTGTACGGGTTCGCGGCGTGGGCCGACGATCCGAACGTCGTCACCGCGGCGCGGACAGAGTTGTCCGGTGCCTGTGATCCATCGGATGTGATCAACTTTAGCCCGGTGCGCTAGGCGGAGCTAGGGCAGCGTCCGTCAGGACATGCCTGGTGGTGTTGGAGCCCCCGGCCGGGATCGAACCGGCGACATCTCGCTTACAGAGGGCGCGCAAATAGGTCAGCGGGGATGAGCCGGGTAGGAGGTGGGCACAGACGTCAGTGATCATGAAGGTTCCTACGCCTAGTGATCACTGGAACGCCTGTGCCCGCTGTCCCATCATGGCTGAGCGACCCCTTGTGGGACCAGTTCGCCGCGCTGCTGCCACCCCGCCCCGCTACCGATCCCACCCATCCGTTGGGCTGTCACCGCCGGCGGGTCGCCGACCGGATCGTGTTCGACAAGTTGCTGCAGGTGCTGCGGTTCGGCTGCTCCTACCAGGGCATCGCCGACTCGACCTGCTCGGCCACCACGATCCGCAACCGCCGTGACGAGTGGATCCGCCTGGGCGTGTTCGCCCAGCTCAAGACGATCGCGCTGAACGCCTACGACCGTCTCGTCGGGCTGCTGCTGGACGACCTTGCCGTCGATGGGTGCATCACCAAGGCGCCCGGCGGTGGCGAGGTCGCTGGCCGTTCACCGGTCGACCGCGGCAAGCAAGGCATGAAACGTTCGGTCATGGTCGACGCCCGCGGCATCCCACTGGGCCGCGTCCTGGCCGGCGCCAACCGCCACGACTCCCCGCTGCTGGAATCCACCCTGAACCGGCTCGACGACCTCGGCCCGCTGCCCGGCACCATCACCGTGCACCTGGACGCCGGGTACGACTCCCAGAAGACCCGCGACCTGCTCACCGCCCGCAGGCTGACCGGCGAGATCGCCCGCAAGGGCGTCAAAGCCCCGGTCCAGGCCACCCAGCGGTGGCACGTCGAGCGCACGAACGCCTGGCACAACGCCTTCAACCGGCTACAACGCTGCTACGAACACAAAGAAGACGTGATCAACGCCTACTTCGACCTTGCCGACGCCGTCATCACCATCCGTAGCCTCATCCGTCAGGCGTAGATCCTGTACCGGTGGAACACCCGCCCCACCCGCCGACCATGAAACCCACCTATCTGCGCGACCTCTTAGAGCGTGTTTGAGAAGGTCTGTTGTGGACGGCGTGGCGGCATGACATCCACCGCCGTGGCGGGCAGGGTGACGCGGTGTCTGCTCGCCGTGGCT